>CAMWIR010000092.1 GCA_947174365.1 uncultured Ruminococcus sp.
AGGCGGTGGCGGAGGCTTGCAGGGAAAAAATATCCCCATAAGGATAGGGGTAAATTCGGGATCTCTTGAAAAGTCTGTACTGGAGAAATACGGCAGCCCCACTGCGGAAGCTTTGGCGGAAAGTGCGGCGGTGAACGCTGCTATGCTGGAGGAGTTTGATTTTGAGGATATTGTCATTTCCATAAAGTCATCAAATGTTAAGACTATGATAGACGCTTGCAGGATAGCGGCTCAGAGGCTGCCGTATCCGCTGCATTTGGGGGTCACCGAGGCGGGGACGGAGCGGATGGGAATGCTCAAATCCGCTGTGGGAATAGGCTCGCTGCTTTGCGACGGGATAGGGGAGACCATACGTGTTTCCCTGACGGACGATCCGGTTAAAGAAGTTACGGCGGCAAGGGATATTTTAAAGGCCTGCGGCAGAGGCAGCGGTGTTACGCTTGTTTCCTGCCCTACCTGCGGGAGAACAAAAATAGACCTGGCGGGGCTTGCGAAAAGGGTTGAAAGGGCTGTGGAAAATATTTCCGCAAATATTACTGTGGCGGTCATGGGCTGCGTTGTAAACGGTCCCGGTGAGGCGCGGGAGGCTGATGTGGGACTTGCGGGGGGCGATGGAGTGGCTCTTATTTTCAAAAAGGGGGAGATAGTTAAAAAGGTTAAAGAAGAAGAGGCCTTAGAGGCGCTTATGGACGAAATAAACAAGCTGGCGGGAAGTCCCGATATGGAGAATGAAAAATGCTGATAAAAAATCTGTTTTCGGAAATTGATGATAAGATACCAAATGCTGTGGGCAGGGGCGATGTGCTTCAAATCCTTCACGGCAAGGACAGCCCTGATATGGCGGTGATCGTTAAGTTTGAGGCTTTGCAGAGGTTTGAGAATCTTGAAGAATTCGAGCGCCTGGCGGCAAGCTATTGGAAACTGGGTTCATTCAGAGTTCACAGCCGCTACACGCCGGATATGCTGAATGACAAGTATATCGGTGAGGCTGTAAAGAGACTGAAACAGGAAATGGCTGTGATTAACGGGCATGTTAAGAATGCTATATATTACATAGAGAATGATGTTATAAACATTGAGCTGAAAAAGGGCGGCAGAGAGCTGCTTAATAAGGCGGGTTTCGAGCAGGCTTTGTCAAAGCTTTTGCAGGAGGAATTTTCCGTTCGGCGGGAGGTAAGGCTGATCGAAAAAAATCCTCCTGCGGATAATTATGAGGAGATATTAAACAAGGCTTATGAGGAAACCGTAGCAGAGCAAACCGCCTCTGCTGCACCCTCTGCGCCTGTGTACACAAAGCCCGAAATGGTTGTGGCGGTGGATTTCAAGAATATTCCCGTAATGAGCGATAATGCGGAGATAATCAAGGGAAAGAGGATCTTTGCGGATTCCGCTACGAATATAGGAGATATTTTTGAGGCGACAAACGGCATAGTTGTATGGGGAGATGTGTTCGATTACCAGGAAAAGGAGATCCGCAACAAAAAGGGGGAGGAGAAACGGATAACGAGCGTAGGCATAACCGATTACACGGGCTCGATCTCCATAAAGGATTTTTCGGACAAGGATAGCGAAAATAACCTGAAAAAAATAAAGGGGCGCACTGTAATTGTAAGGGGAAAGGTGGAGTTTGACACCTTTGACAATGAGTTTATTCTGCGGGCAAGCGATATAATGACTGTGGGGAAGAAGGACAGGGAGGACACTGCGGAAAACAAACGTGTTGAGCTGCATATGCACACGAATATGTCACAGATGGACGCACTGACCCCTGCTCAAAAGCTTATACAAAGGGCGTTTTCCTGGGGTCACAGGGCGATAGCCATAACAGACCACGGAGGAGTTCAGGCATTTCCAGAGGCGGCTGCGGCTTGCAGCGACATAAGAAAGAGCGGGGGAGATTTCAAGATTATTTACGGCTGCGAGGCTTATTCGGTAAACGATATGGCGGACGCTGTAAGGCTTCGGACGGACGTGCCTTTGACGGGGAAGCTTATAGTATTTGACCTTGAAACCACGGGCTTTTCCGCTGCGGGGGACAGGATAATTGAATATGGGGCGGTAAAGCTTGAAAATTTAGAGCCCGGGGAGGTTTTCTCCTCTTTCTGCGATCCGGAAAAGCCCTTGCCCGAGAGAATAACAAAGCTCACGGGGATAACCCAGGATATGCTGGAAGGTGCGCCGTCCCAAAAAGAGGCTTTGGAAAAATTTATCGAATTCTGCGGGGAAGAGCCTGTGCTCATAGCTCACAATGCGGGCTTTGACACGGCATTTATCAAGGCGGAATGCGTCAGACAGGGGATAGATTTCAAATTTTCGGTAGTGGACACGCTGGTGATTTGCAGAAGTATGCTTACGGATATGAAGCGGCACAAACTGGACAATGTGGCAAGGCATCTGGGGCTTGGCGAATTCGATCATCACAGAGCCAGTGACGACGCTAAAATTCTGGGGAGGATATTTGAAAAGCTGACACAGCGCCTTATAAGCGAATACGGCTGTGTGAACATCGGAGACATAAACAGGGTAATGAAAGGAGCTGACCCTAAGAATCTGAAGCCCTATCATCAGATAATACTTGCCAAAAACAATGCGGGACTGAAAAATCTGTACAAGCTTGTTTCCTGCGGACACATTAAATATTACAACCGCCGTCCGAGGATTCCCGTTTCCGAGCTTGTTGCTCACAGGGACGGGCTTATTGTGGGCAGCGCCTGCGAATCGGGGGAACTGTTTTCGGCGGTGCGTGACGGCAGACCTTGGGATGTGCTTTGCGATATTGCTTCATTTTACGATTATCTGGAGATACAGCCCTGCCTTAACAATGAGTTCCTTATAAGGAACGATGAATATGACAATATAAATTCCATAGAAGATCTGCAAGATCTTAACAGGACTATTGTAAAGCTGGGGGAGGCTTTGGGTATTCCCGTTGTCGCCACCTGTGATGTGCACTTTATGAATCCCGAGGACGCTGTTTTTCGGAAAATGCTGATGTATGACAAGTTTGACGACGCGGAGCATCAGCCGCCTTTGTATTTACGCACAACAGATGAAATGCTGGCGGAATTTGAGTATCTGGGAAAGGAAAAGGCTTATGAGGTTGTGGTGACGAATCCGAATCTTATTGCGGATATGGTTGACCCTGACATACAGCCCATTCCTCCCGGCACATACACCCCCACCATGGAGAATGCGGAGGAGGATCTGACCCGCATTACCTGGGAGCGGGCTAAGGCGACGTACGGCGATCCGCTGCCTCCGATAGTAAAGGAGAGGCTTGACAAGGAGCTGGGGTCTATTATCAAAAACGGATTCTCGGTGCTGTACATGATCGCTCAGAAGCTTGTGGCAAATTCCAACGAAAACGGCTATCAGGTAGGCTCGCGAGGCTCTGTGGGTTCTTCTTTTGTGGCGAATATGTCGGGAATTTCCGAGGTGAATTCACTGCCGCCCCATTATCTGTGCCCCGAGTGCAAAAACAGCGAATTTATCACCGATGGCTCTTACGGTTCGGGCTATGATCTTCCCCCGAAAAAATGCCCCAAATGCGGGACGGAGTACATCAGAGAGGGGCATGACATTCCCTTTGAAACGTTCCTTGGATTTAACGGAGACAAAGCTCCCGATATTGACCTTAATTTCTCGGGAGAATATCAGACAAATGCTCACAAATACACGGAGGAGCTTTTCGGCAGCGAGAATGTGTTCAAGGCGGGGACTATAGGCACGGTGGCGGAAAAGACCGCTTACGGCTATGTCAAGCATTATCTGGAGGCTGTGGGGAAGCGGGTCTCGAGAGCTGAGGAAAACAGGCTGACCATAGGCTGCACCGGCGTTAAGCGCACTACGGGGCAGCACCCCGGAGGAATGGTGGTTGTACCGTCGGATTATGAGGTTTATGATTTTACCCCTGTACAGCACCCTGCGGAGGATCCGAGGTCTATATTTGTTACCACTCATTTTGACTTTAACTCTCTTCATGACACGATCCTGAAGCTTGACGAGCTGGGACACGATGTGCCCACGCTTTACAAGCATTTGGAGGATATGACGGGGATAATGACGAAGGATATTTTCCCTGCGGATGAAAATGTAATGAGCCTGTATCAATCCCCTGCGGCGCTGGGGGTAACGGCGGAGGACATAGGCTGGGAGACGGGCACGCTGGCTATTCCCGAAATGGGAACGGGCTTTGCCATGCAGATGCTTGTTGAGGCAAAGCCTACGAAATTCTCCGACCTTTTGCAGATCTCGGGACTTTCTCACGGTACGGACGTATGGCTCGGCAATGCACAGGATCTCATCAAAAGCGGCACTTGCACCATTTCCGACGTTATCGGCTGCCGTGACGGCATTATGACTTATCTTATATATCACGGCATGGACCCGAATCTTTCATTTAAGATAATGGAGATAACCCGAAAGGGAAAAGCGCCGAAGCTGCTGACGGAGGAAATGAAGCAGACGATGCGCGAGCATGATGTGCCCGAATGGTATATTGAAAGCTGCCTCAAGATCAAATATATGTTTCCCAAAGCCCATGCGGCGGCTTATGTAATTGCAGCCAATAAATTGGCGTGGTACAAGGTTTACAGGCCTTTGGAATTTTATGCCACGATCTTCACGGTACGCGGGGAGGATTTTGACGCTGAGACCGCTATAGCGGGCAGGTCGGCGGTAAAAATGAAAATGAACGAGATAAGGGCAAAGGGCAACGACAAGACTGCCAAGGACATCGGCACATACGATATGCTGCTGATCACCAATGAGATGATGGCGAGAGGCTTTGAATTTCTGCCTATTGACATAATGAAGTCCGACGCTGTGCGGTACAGAGTGGAGGACGGCAAGATCCGTATGCCCCTTTGTGCTGCTGCGGGAGTGGGAGCTAATGCTGCCGAGGCTTTGGGGCGGGTCGTGGCAGAGGGGGACTTTATCTCAATTGATGAGCTTCAGGAGCGCAGCGGAGTTTCAAACACTATTATTGAAAAGCTTTGCTCAATGAATGCTATGGGTGATCTGCCCAAGTCGGATCAGATGACGCTGTTCTGATGGGGGCAAGAGGCAGGAAATGTAAGACGGGATTATTTCTTCGGGGACTTGCCTTTATTGGGATTTTTAACAAGAATACGGGGGAATACGGACGGTTTGGAGTGTATTTTGACAAAAATGTTTTGAATGCTTGACAATATTAATTTATTATGATATTATAATAATATGATAATACGGTAATGATTTACTATACTAAAGTAATTGGGAGATAAAAATGAAAAGATATGATTTGATAACCCCCGAGGGAACAAGGGATCTGCTTTTTGAAGAGTGCGCTGCGGTGCGGGCTGTGGAGGAAAGGCTTCAGGGCATTTTCAAAAGCAAGGGTTACTCGGAGGTCATTACTCCGGGGTTGGAATTTTATGATGTTTTCGATCAGAAATCCAGATATTTCCCGCAGGAGACCATGTACAAGCTTTGCGACAACAAGGGGCGGCTTATGGTAGTGCGTCCCGATTCCACAATGCCGATTGCACGTATGGCGGCGACAAGGCTTCAAGGGCAGCAGCTGCCCATAAGGCTTTGCTACAGCCAGAGCATTTACAGGAACAAGCCTGTGATGAGGGGCAGAAGCGATGAGTTCAGACAGACGGGGATAGAGCTTATAGGCTCGGGTTCGGCGAGAGCTGAGCTGGAGATACTGTCGAATGCGCTGGAGGTGCTGGGTTCCTTTGAAACGGGAGGGTACAGACTGGAGCTGGGGCATATCGGGTTCTTTAAGTCACTGGTGGCAAAGCTTGGGTGCGGGGCGGATAAGATAGAGAGCATTCGCAGTCTTATTGAGGTTAAGAATTATCCTGCGCTCAATGACCTGCTTGACGATATGGGGAATAATGAGGTAACAAGGGCGCTGAAGCAGCTGCCAAGGCTTTTCGGCGGCGAGGAGATATTTGAAGCGGCGGCGGCGCTTGACCCCGGTGAGGACGGAATGGCGGCTCTCGGAGAGCTTCGGGGGACTTATGCAAGGCTTATTTCCATGGGCTATGAGGGGAAAATTACCGTTGATCTGGGACTTGTGAACCGAATGGATTATTACACGGGGACTGTTATAAAGGGCTATATTGAGGGCTGCGGAGACGCTGTATTATCCGGGGGACGGTATGATGGTCTGCTTGGAGAATTCGGCATGGAGCTGCCTGCGGCGGGCTTTGCAGTGAATATTGACGCTGTGGCGAGGACGGAGATGAAAACAAGGAGCTTTCGTCCGGGTGCGGCGGATGTTATTGTATTTGGGGAGGACGGCTTTGAGGCGGCTGCGGCGGTTTACTGCAAGGAGCTTATTTCAAAGGGATATAAAGCGGAATATGCGGTATGTGATTCTGTCGATGAGGCGAAAAAATATGCGGCGGCAAAGGGGATTGTGAGGCTGGATATTTTTTCGGGAAACGGTGTGGAAGAATTAACGGTTAGCTGTTGATCGTTATTTGCGGATTGCTTGCGGGAATGTGTCGCTGTGGCGGCTTTTGGGGAGTTTCACTGAAAAATGAGGTGTGAAAAAAATATGCGTGATTTGATAGGGGATATCGGTGAGTTTATTTTTGTGGAGGATGTGCCGCAAAAATGCGATGTGATCGTTACTGTGGGAGGAAGTTATCCGCAGATCGCTGAAAAGGCTGCGGAGCTTTACAGGGACGGCTTTTCGGAATATGTTATTGCGGGAGGCGGCATCGGTGTAAAGACAGGCGTTTTTGCGGGAGTGAAAGATAAAAAGGATATTTATGACGGCGACTACCCTACGGAATGCGATTTTTATGAGGATGTGCTGATAAAAAACGGCGTTCCCGAAAGTGCAGTGATACGTGAGGACAGATCGGGTCACACGAGGGAGAATGCGGAGTTTGCGGCTGATGTTCTGAAAGAACAGGGGATTAATGTTCGGAAGATGATACTGGTGTGCAAGAGGTTTCATGCAAGGCGGTGTCTGATGTTCTTTCGGACGGCGTTTCCCGGGACGGAGATACTGGTAGTTCCTGCGGATATTGAATGCGGGGAAATGAATATTACAAAGGATAACTGGCATACTTCGTCTTATGGAATAGAGCGTGTAACGGGGGAGGTCATGCGCTGCGGGGAGCAGTTTGATGAAAAGGATATTAAGTTGTTTAAAAAGGGAAATGATTTTTAAAATATATTAGGTATAAATTCATAAAGGAGTATTTAAAAAATGGACAATAATGCAAGACCCTTGCGCATAGCGTTGACAAAGGGCAGGCTTGAAAAGGATACGGTGGCGCTGCTGGAAAAGCTCGGGTATGACTGCTCTGCGGTTCATGACAAGGGACGGAAGCTTATACTGCCTGTGGGGGATTCCATTGAAGTGGTGCTGGCTAAGGCGGCGGACGTTATTACATATGTGGAAAACGGCGTTTGCGACATGGGGGTCGTGGGGAAGGACACCATTATGGAGATGAACGGGAAATTTTTTGAGTTATCCGATCTGGGCTTCGGGAAATGCCGTTTTGCACTGGCGGGGAAAAAAGGGGAGGATTTTTACGAGGGAACGCATATACGCACCATTGCCACGAAATATCCGAATGTGGCAAGGGGTTTTTTTGAGAAGAAAAATATGGACGTTGACATTGTGAAGATAGAGGGCAGCGTGGAGCTTGCGCCTTTGCTGGGACTTTCCCATGCTATTGTGGATATTGTAGAGACGGGGACGACCTTAAAGGAAAACGGACTTGAGGTCTACGAATACATTTGCCCTATTTCTGCGAGGCTTATTGCCAATATGGTGAGCCTGAAGCTGCGCAAGGGCGAAATTGAGGGGCTTATTTCGGAAATTGAAAAGGTGCTTTAAGGATTTGCCGATCAATGGCTTTTCTTCTGCCTATGACGGAAGAAAAGCACCGCACATAGGAATTTGAAAAAATAAATGGTTTTTACAAGTGTATTAATCGGTGTTTCCGAGAAGTTGCCGATCAAAGGCTTTTCCTCCGCCGCAGGCGGAGGAAAAGCCGCCACCCATATCGGTGTTTCATTAAATATAAAATCGAAGGAATGGTGAATAATGGCTATTATAAGAAAAATTATCGGTGACGGTAAGAGTGAGCTTGAATTTTTAAAAGAGGTCGAGAGGCGCAACGGCGAGACCGACAAGAAGGTTTCGGAAATTGTGGCGGATATTCTGGAGAATGTTCGGACAAGAGGAGATGAGGCGGTAAAGGATTACACGCTGAAATTTGACGGCAGACTTCCCGAATATTACGAAGTGCCGAGAGAGGTAATAAACGACGCTTTGACGAATGCGGATGAGGAATTTACCTCGGCTTTGCTTAGCTGCATGGAGAACATCAGCAGATTCCACAACAGGCAGAAGGAGCAGAGCTTTATTGACCCTATGGGGAACGGCTGCATACTGGGGCAGCGTGTTCGGGGGCTTGACAGGGTGGGGCTGTATGTTCCCGGAGGGACGGCGGCGCTTTCTTCGTCGGTGCTGATGAATGTTGTGCCTGCCAAAATTGCGGAGGTCGGGGAGATAATCATGATGACCCCTCCCGGCAAGGACGGTAAGCCGAATCCCGATATTCTGGCGGCGGCGGCTATTGCGGGAGTTGACAGGATATTTATGGCGGGGGGTGCGCAGGCTATTGCGGCGCTGGCTTATGGTACGGAAAGTGTGCCTAAGGTGGACAAGATCGTGGGACCGGGAAATATTTTTGTAGCGACTGCCAAGAAAATGGTTTACGGCAGTGTTGACATTGATTCGATAGCAGGTCCGAGTGAGATACTTATTATTGCGGACGAGACGGCAAATCCCGTATATCTTGCTGCCGATCTTATGAGCCAGGCGGAGCATGACAGGCTGGCTTCCGCCATACTCATTACCACATCTGAGGAAATTGCAGATAAGACTATAGAAGAGCTTTCGAGGCAGGTGGAGGAGCTTTCAAGGAAGGATATTATAAAGAGTTCCTTGGAGAATTTCGGGGCTGTGATAGTGCTGGACAATATGGAAAGTGCGGTAAGTCTGGCAAATTCACTTGCGCCCGAGCATTTGGAGATACAGGTGAATGATCCTATGAAATATCTCGGCTGCCTTAATAATGCGGGGTCGGTATTTATGGGGCAGTATTCGCCCGAGCCTTTGGGGGATTATTATGCGGGACCTAATCACATTCTGCCTACGGGGGGGACGGCAAAGTTTTTCTCGCCCCTTTCGATAAACAGCTTTGTAAAGCGTTCGCAGTTCATTTACTACACACGCGAGGCGCTTATGGAGGCAAAGAAAGATATTGTTACGGTGGCAAAAAGCGAGGGGCTGACAGCTCATGCAAAGGCTGTTGAGATACGGTTTAACGAGGAGGGCTGATAATGGCATATGAGCTGACAAAGAAGCTGAAGAGCGTTGATATGTATGTGCCTGTGGAGGGCAGCTGCAAGGTAAGGCTGGACGCAAACGAATCCTGCTACAACATTATGGACAGGCTGGGGGAGGATATCCTTGATGAAATAAAGAATACCGAGCTTAACCGTTATCCCGACCCGTCGGCGGAAAGGGTGACGAGGGCGTTTGCGGATTTTTACGGAGTGCCTGCTTCCATGTGCACGGCGGGGAATGGGTCGGATGAGCTGATAAGCCTTATTTTAGGGGCGTTTCTGGAAAAGGGGGACAATGTGCTGACTCTTACTCCCGACTTTTCCATGTATGCATTTTACGGGTACATGAGTGAGCTTAAGGTTAAGACCTTGCAGAAAGAGGACAATCTGCGGGTGAATGTGGCAAAAGTCATTGACTACTGCAATAACAATGACATTAAGGCGGTCATATTCTCGAATCCCTGCAATCCCACGTCGTTGGGGGTGGTAAAGGAAGATATTATAAAGCTGCTTAAAAATGTGTTCTGCCTTGTGATAGTGGACGAGGCTTACATGGATTTCTGGGGAGAGAGTGTGCTGGACAGGGTGACGGAATTTGATAATCTGATAGTGCTGCGGACTTGCTCGAAAAATATGGGGCTGGCGGCGCTGAGGCTGGGGTTTGCGATGGCTTCTCCCTCCATAACGACGGCTTTAAAGGCGATAAAATCCCCTTACAACACCAGCACTCTTGACCAGGCGGCGGCTTATGCGGCGCTGAAAAACAAGCCATTGATAACAGAGTACACTGCGGAGATAGTGCGAAGCAGAAAGGCTTTGCAGGAGGCTTTGGCCACGCTGAGCAGTGATTTCGGGCAGATAGAAAGGGTTTACGATTCGGTGACGAATTTCGTATTCTTTAAAAGCTCTAAGTCTGCGGAGATATGCAGGGAGTTGGAGAAAAATTCCATTGCGGTAAGGAAGATCGGCGGTTATATCCGTGTTACGGCGGGGACGGCGGAGGAAAATGAAATTTTCCTGAGTGCGCTTAAAGAAATTCTTGCGGGAATGGAATAGTTTATTGGAAATAATAAAAAGCCGCTTCGCTTGGAGCGGTTTATGGGAAAAACAAAATTATATTATGAAAGGTATGAGATTATATGCGGCAGGCAGAGATAGTTAGGAAAACAAGAGAGACCCAGATAAATGTAAAGCTGAATCTGGACGGCAGCGGTATTTGCAATATTTCCACGGGGATAGGCTTTTTTGACCATATGCTGACGGCGCTGTGCGTTCACGGGGGCTTTGATATGGATGTTACGGTAAGCGGCGATCTGTATGTGGACGGGCATCATTCGGTGGAGGACACGGGAATTGCTCTGGGGCTGGCTTTTAAGGAGGCTGCGGGGGATCTCAGGGGTATTGCGAGGTATGGAACGGCGTATATTCCTATGGATGAGAGTCTGGCGTTCTGCTGTCTGGATATAAGTCACCGTCCTTATCTGGTGTACGAGTGCGAGTTTGACAATCAGGGCACGGGCAGCTATGACAACTGTCTTACTAAGGAATTTATGAGGGCATTCGCTTACAATGCGGGGATAACGCTGCATTTGAAGTGCCTTTACGGGACTAACGATCATCACAAGAATGAGGCTATGTTCAAGGCTTTGGCGCACGCTTTGAAAAATGCGGCGGTCATAAGCGGCGGCGAGGTGCTTTCCACAAAGGGTGTACTGTAAAGGACAGGGCGTTTCTCATCTCTTGAAAAAGGGGTGGGAAACCTTTTGGTTTAGGGATTTTTTTGAAATATAAGGTCATACCTGTTTTGAAAGGCGGGAGAATATAAAATGATTGCGATAATTGATTACGGTGCGGGAAATATTTTCAGTGTGAAAAATGCTATGGATTATCTTGGCATTGACGCAAAGCTTACGAATGACAAGGAGGAAATTGAGGCGGCAAGAGGGATCATTTTGCCGGGGGTCGGGGCGTTTCCCTGGGCTATGGGAAAGCTGAGGGAGAGCGGGCTTATTGATGTGATAAAGGCGGAGGCGAAGAAGAAGCCTTTTTTGGGGATATGTCTCGGAATGCAGCTTTTATTTGAAAAAAGCTTTGAGTTTGAAGAGTGCGAGGGGTTGGGGCTTATAAAAGGGTATGTGAACAAGATTCCCGATGAGGGGCTTGTTATCCCTCATATGGGGTGGAACAAGCTGGAGCCCGGGAAGGCCGAATGCGGGCTGCTGAACGGGTTTTCGGGGGAGGAGTATGTTTATTTTGTGCACTCGTACAAGGCTTTTTGCGAGGATGATAATTTGTGCGCTTACTGCGAATACGGCGGGAAAGTTCCTGCGCTGGTGAGCGATGGGAACACTGTTTTCGGGGCGCAGTTTCACCCGGAGAAAAGCGGTGAGGCGGGGCTCAGGATATTACGGAATTTTGTGGAGATGACAGGGAAATATTTTGAATGGGACGATAAGGATTTTACGATTCCCGAAAAATTTCTGCTTGGCGATAACAGCACTTTGGGGGAGGCTGTAAATGTATTTTATGAGGCGGGGGGATATGACTTTTTCAAGATTTGTGACCCTAAGTATTACGGTTTTAAGTGGCTGGAATTTATGGGGAATTTATATAGTGACATTGAGGACGGGAAATACAAGCCCGACGGCAAGCCTTATTCTATTCCACTTTCTGCCGAAAAAATAGGTGAGTTGGCGGCTCGGGGCGTTCCGGATATATTTACACGGAGCTGAAAATTCGCAAAGCCTTGCTGAAGTGAGGTAGTTTAATAAATCGGAATTTATTAAGGAGGATAAAACGATGGATAAAGAATGGGAAAGATTATATGAAGAAGCAATGAGCGTTTTGAACCCACATGATATCTCAAATAAGATGTGGGTAGGAAGTGTGGCATCTGCTGTACTCACAAAAAAAGGTAATATTTACAAGGGTATATGCATTGACACAGATGGCTCTATAGGAATGTGTGCTGAAAGAAATGCTTTATCAACAATGCTTACATATGGCGAAAGTGAGATTAAAAAAGTGGTTTCAGTATATAAAGATGGAAATATAATTCCGTCTTGCGGTATTTGCAGAGAATTTATGATGCATTTAGGCGGAGATGTGGAAAATATTGAAATTCTATTGGATAAAGAAGGACGGACAATTAAATTGATTGATTTGATGCCCGAATAT
>CAMWIR010000093.1 GCA_947174365.1 uncultured Ruminococcus sp.
ATTATACCATATTTGCTCATTTTGTGCAACTTGTTGTTTTCAGATACGCCCTAATTTTGAAGATATTAAATTCAGTTACTGCGGTAATATTAGCTTTTAAATTGGCTTCACAACTTTCAAGGGTGAAAATGTATAAGATAAATATTTTTATTACAATTGCTATAACAAATTACATTTTTAAATCATGGATAATTGGAGTAATTATATTTTTTGTAGAAATATTTTTTTCTTATTATGACTTGCAAGGACAGAAGATGATGAAAAAATGATTGTGTCATGGTGACATAGAAAGGACAGTTCTATGACAGTTGAAGAATGGAAAAAGGTCGAAACGGAGCTATCGTCTCCGTTCGGCTATGTGAAATTGAAGATTGACGGATACAATGTAACTATAAAAACACAACCAGATAAACCGCTTCACTATGCTTTAGTAGTTTATATAGACGGTGAATTTAAGATGAAATGGTGTCTTGAAGATTGTGAGGAACGCAGGAGATTTTGTTTCAAGCACAAAAAATCTTTACTCACAGCTCAGGATAAAAAGAAGTTAAAAATGGAAAGTAAGGCAGTTCGTGAAGAAGTTGAAAAGCGAATGACGATATATACATATTACCCTATTTTTAACTCGTTCAGAACGCTAAAATCACATCTTATAAAAAATAACACTTCAATTGAACTTGCGGAGGAAAAAGAAAATGTTTGACACTTTTATTCAGAATATTATTATTTATATTTTGATTGGTCTTATCTGCTTGTGTGTAATTTTAGCTGCTGTATTTAAGGTGCTTGCAATTTATGAGAACAAGAAAAATGCCGATAAATTATATATAATAATTAAGAAAGATGGGAAAGTTATAAAAAGAAAGTATATGACAGATGACGAGTATAATGCGAAATTATCTGAAATTGCTTCTTATACAGGTTTTCATCAGTACGAGATGATTAATTTTGATTTATACGAGGGGCATTGGGAGAAGATAAGATGATGAGTAATATTGAAGAACAGACAATCAAACTTCCAAACGATAATATATCAGTATCGTTTGAGGATTTCCCAACACTTAACAAAGAGGTTAAATATATCTTTGTTCCGAATGGATATGTATGGTTCGGTGAATATGCGTTTCGCAATCTTCCTAACTTAACAGGAATGTGGTTACCTCAAAGTCTAACATTAATTGATGAAACAGCATTGAGTGATCTCTCTTGCATTTGCAACAGACGTTCGCATAAAATTCATCCCATTTTGTAAAAAATTAAAGACGCCGAGGAATGTTTTATCCTCGGCGCCCTTGCCTTACAATATAATAATATCACATTGGCTGTGAGATGTCAATATCTAAAAATGACATATTTAATTCTTTTTGTTGCATAATTTATAGTCAAAAACACATAATTGCATTAAAAATCCAATATTTTTGCATAAATCAATTTGAGATAATTCATATTTGATTTATTGAATAGATTGATATTATAAATCATAAGTGTACCGCAAAATATGTCCGTTAAAATAATTTGTTGTATTTCCGCAAATAAATTATGCAGGAGTAAATATAAAAAATGCATAAATCTATTGACAAATTTATTTTTATGTGCTATTATAATTTATAGAATAAAAGTACAATGGCATACTACCTTTGAGAGTAATCTTATCAAAGGCAGCACGCCATTTATTTTACCGGAGGTCAATTATATGCATCTTACACTGCGTGAGCATGAGCGTCATGCTTCTGCATAAGAGCTGCAGCATCCGTTGCTGATACGATCTGTGATTTTTGGAAAATGAGGAATTTAATAAATAAAGGGTATCGGCGAGATACGTTCAAAGCAAATTATGGACATAGTTTCCAGAAATATTGGGTAATCACGACAAGTATTATCAAGCGGCTTTGCAAAGTTCTTGACGTATATGCGGTCGCTCTTACCGATACCGACTTTCTGTCTGCGTTCTATAAGACCAACGCCCCTTGGTTCGTCAAGCTCATTGAAATACTCTGACACCTTAGTTCTGCCGCAGTTAAGCAGTTTCATTATATCCGCCTGAGCAAAGTGCAGATACACCTTGCCGTCCTTGTCAATAAAGCCGTTCTTGTAGCTTGATTTCGCCCTTCTAATTTCTGATAACAATAAAAGTCATATACGCCGCATAAATAAGCACCAGCGCAATACCCTCTCCGCGGGTTATCTTTCTAGATGTTTTGCAGCAGGTAAAGGCGATAATGCTGACAATGACCAGTATAATCCCGTCTATCATGGCATTCATATCCGAGCCGTCTCCTGCGGCGGCAAGGTTTATGGGGGTGATAACTCCCGAAACGCCTAAGATACCGAGGGCATTGAAAATATTCGAGCCTACCACATTTCCCACTGCCATTTCCGTTTCGTTCCTCTTTGCGGCTGTGACCGAGGTCACAAGCTCGGGCAGACTTGTGCCCATGGCGCAGATGGTAAGCCCTGTGAGAGTTTCGCTCATGCCAAATGAAAGGGCTATAGCCTGAGCATTATCCACTACCAGCTGCCCGCCGATAACTATCCCCGCAATGCCGCCGACTATGCAGAGAATACAGCGCAGGGGGGCAAAGGTAAATCCGGGGTCGACATTTTCATTGCTATCTGCCGCAGGATTAGATCTGGCTGACCTTATGGAAAAAATAATGTAGACCACCAGTCCCGCAAAAAGCACAGCCGCCTCAAGCCGCCCCAGCACGCCTCCGACGATAAACACCACAAACAGCAGCATTGCCGCCGCCGACACGGGGTAATCCTTTTTAATGACCTCCTCGCTGACAGGCAGGGGAGAGATGATGGAGCAAACGCCCAGCACCATAAGCAGATTAAACAGATTCGATCCTATGACATTGCTTACCGCCAGTCCGTTTGAACCGCTTACCGCCGAAGAAACGCTGACCGCCAGTTCGGGTGCGCTTGTTCCCATGGCAACAATGGTAAGTCCCACAATAAGGGAGGGTATCTTCAGCTTTTTTGCCAGCATAACGCTACCGTCCACAAAAAAGTCCGCCCCCTTTATCAGCAGTGCAAAGCCTGCAAGCAAAAGCAACAGGGAAATAACAAAGCTCATAATTCTTTACCTCGTTTCAATTGGTTTACAGCCGTTTGGCATTATATTTTATCGTCTGCGTCGGTGAAGTCGGAATATGTTTGCTGTGAGTTTTTCATAATATATTCAAGACAAGCCGCACAATGAGTACAGTTCTTCAATTACAGGCGCTTTATATTCCATATATTTGTCTATATTATCGGGAAACAGCTTTGCGGCAGCTTCCTTGACCTCACTGTATTTTCTTACCGCTTCGGGGTTATTCCTGAGAAAATCTCTGAATGTGATATGACGCAGCAGTTCCCTGGAATTCTGAGGGCATACATACAAATGATGCGACTGTAAATGAGGCTTGTCATGGTATTTGAATGCTTCCCTGTCTTTTATTCCAAGGTCGCCCGCGTGATAATATCCGATAGTGCCGAGCCTGTTTGCGATACTGTCAAAAACAGAATAATCACCGATAACAACATCAATATCAATGATCGGCTTTGCGGAAAGTCCCTCAACTGAGGTGCTGCCCACGTGTTCAATACTTACGATCAGGCTGCCTATGGCATTTGCAAGCTCCTGCTTAATTTTCTCAAAATCGTTTTTCCACTCGGGGTCATAGGGTAAAACGAACACATTCTTTGTTCTCATATTCGGATTCTCCCGTTCCGGTTTATTTCACGACTTTATTATAACATAATCAATCGGATTTATCAATATATTTTTCCGAATAAATACAAATATTTTTCCAATGTAATGGTGTTTACGTGAAAATAACGTGAATTTTTTGTAAAATCCCTTGCATTTATTTCCCGGTTGAGGTATAATAAAAATATGTTTATATGAAAGGAAAGATTTTAAAATGACAAATATATTTTTCAGATTTATGGAAGCATCTGCCGCACCTACCGCCGAGCAGCAGCAGGCAGCCGCAAGTATGCAGGGAGGTATGCTGATCTTCTGGTGCGTGGTAATGGTGGCGATGTTTTACTTTATGCTTTACCGCCCTCAGAAGAAAAAGGAGAAGGAGCAGAAAGCCCTGCGGGATTCCCTTAAAGTAGGCGATGAGATAACTACTATCGGCGGCATTGTGGGATTTATCCTCAGCATTAAGGACGATACCGTAGTAGTGGAGACAGGCGGCGACCGCAGCAAAATCTGCGTCAAGACATGGGCTATTTCCACCAACGATACCCAGCACGACGCCGAGGAAGAGATCGCCAAGAGAAAATAACTGTGATCTTTTGCAGATGAAAAAACAGATAAAGAGGCAGAATGAACTTAATTTTTCATCCTGCCTTTTGATTTTATGCCGTATCGGAATTTCTCGCTTTTTTTATGACCTCCGAATAAAAATCGCAAAGCTCTGCGGCGGTCTCCATGGCAAAGCTTTCCACACCGAGCATTAACCCCTTGCCCGTTCTTACGGGGCGGACGGTCACAAGTCCCCGTTCGGTGTCCGAGAGCACGCCGTCGCCGTTTTTCACGCTGCATAATCTCTCCAGCAGCTTTGAAGGACGGTCGGCGGGAATGTATCTGTTTATGATAGCCGCAGGAGGCAATGAGGCAACTGCTTCTTTAAGACTCTCACCACGCTGCCGCAGCACCTCCAAGGTTTCCAGCATTAAGGCAATGCCGTCCCCTGTGAAGCCTTGCGAGGCGGCAAGCTTACGGGCACGCTTGCATTCCTCCGAAGGCTGGCCGCAGCCCGTGCAGACGCTTCTGCCGCAGGATATTACCTGTCTGCCGTACTTTTCCGCCATTTTACTGAGCCATTTGGGCGGTCTGCCGCAGAATGCAGCGTCCTCTCCCTTTTCAAAAAGCCCCCGACAGCATAACATAAGCAGCTTTTCACGGAAAACATAACCCGTGCTGTCGGAGTATGCGGAAAGCCTGCCGCCGTCTGCACCTATGTGAAAGGCTATCCGTTCGCCCGAGGGGTCGTTTTTTCCCGATAACGCCCGCAGGGCTTCCTCGGTGACGGAGGGGGACGAACTGTAAACATCAGCGTATATTCCCTTGGCACAGCCTCCCAGCCGTTCACGCAGGGCGCTTACATATAATTCGCTTGTGCCCGAAAATTCCCTTATGCCGCCGTAGTGGCTGTAGGGTATGTCCTTTTGCTTTGGAGAGTATATCTCCGCTGTTATCCTGTCCTCGGCAGCTGCGTCAAGGCTCAGACCGTCGGCGGCGAAAATGCGGAAAACGGGGGTTATTTCCGTATGGACATGGCAGCCGAGATTACAGCCCAGAGCTTTTACGGCATTCGCCGCCGCCCATACGGAGCATTCCCCGCCGAAAACCGCTTCCCGCCCCGATTCTGCACACCCTGCGGCAAAGCTGCGGGCAAGGGCGTTCGCTCCCTTTTCTCCACTGTGGGCAACAAATATCCGCTCGCCCGAGGCTGCATTAGCGGCGCACGCTCTGCCTATGACCGCTGCTTCTGCTGCTGTGGGCAGTGAACGATCGGCAGGCACAAGGCGGCTTTCCTCTTCAAAATACATCTTCATTGCATTTTCACCTTTCCTTATGTTTGCTTTTCTGTTTACATTATTGCCCCTTTATTGGAAAATAATTCAGCAAATTGCATATTATGAGAGCTTTATCGGGCAAAATATGTGTGAAAATTGCAATTGAAAAATTTGGTGAAATATGGTATAATACGATTGAATAGCTTTTTACTTAATGCTGTAAAATGTTAAAACGAAAGGAGCAATATGTATCAATATTTTTTGATACATCACCTAAAATGGATAACGATAATAATTTATGGGACGTGCTTATTGCGGGAACGGGCGTAGGAGGCCTTTACACCGCCCTTTCCCTGCCCGAAAATATCAGGGTGCTGGTGCTGGCAAAGCGTGAGGCAGACCTGTGCAACTCGGCTCTTGCCCAAGGGGGCGTGGCTGCGGTCTACGAGCCTGTGGACGACGACAATGTTACCCTGCATACCAATGATACCCTTATTGCGGGGGGCTTTAAGAACAATCCCGACAGCCTTAAGGTTCTGGTGAACGAGGCTGCTTCGGAAATACAAAAGCTTATTGACATCGGGGTGGATTTTGACCGTGACGAAAACGGTGTTCTTGACCGTACCTTAGAGGGCGGGCACAGCCGCAGGAGGATATTTCATCACAAGGATTCCACGGGAGCGGAGGTCACGGCGAAAATTTTAGAGGCTGTGAAGCGCAAATCCAATGTCACAATTATGGATAACGCTCTGCTTTGCCGCATGAAGAAAATAGGCGGGGGCTTCGGGGCGGACATACTGACCGAGAGCGGACATATTACCGTAAGATGCCGTTATGCCGTGCTTGCCACCGGCGGCATAGGCAGGGTCTACGATTACACCACCAATTCCGCCATAGCCACGGGAGACGGCATTGCCATTGCCTATGATATGGGGGCCCAGATAAAAAATCTCTCCCTTATACAGTTTCACCCTACTGCCTACAACAACAAGGCGGACAGGGAATGCTTCCTTATTTCCGAGTCGGTAAGGGGAGAGGGAGCGTATCTTCTTAACTGTAATAAAGAGCGGTTTATGGATAAATACGATCAGCGTCTGGAGCTTGCTCCAAGGGATGTGGTTTCCCGCTCCATAATCAAGGAAAGCCGTGAGACGGGCAGCGACAGCTTTTATCTGGACATCCGATACAAGGGAAGAGATTATTTAAAAGAGCGTTTTCCTATGATCTTCGATTTTCTGCTGACACAGGGGATAGATATGGGTGAGGAGCTTATCCCTATTTTCCCCTGCCAGCATTACCTTATGGGGGGCATTGATGTGGACACTCATGCCCGCACTACGGTAAGCGGCTTGTATGCGGTGGGAGAATGCTCTCATACGGGTGTTCACGGAAACAACCGCCTTGCTTCCAATTCTCTTCTGGAGGCGCTGGTATTCGGGCACAGGGCGGCGGCGGATATTTCCGAAAAAATTTCGGATGCTGCTGCTGAAGGCAATATGTCAGAGGTTGAGGAATTTGCCTATGAACAGCCGGAAAATGTCGAACATATCCCCACGGGCCTGCGTACAAAAATACGCCATATAATGCAGCGCTCATACTTTGTTATTCCCGATAAGCAAGCGGCCGTGGAGGGCTTTGAGGAAGCTGCGGGCATAAAGAAAATGCTGGACAGCGGTGAATTTGTCATTGACCGTGACTATGTGGAGGCAAAGAGCCTTGCCACAGCGGCGTATCTTATTTTAAAGGAAGTTATATGATTTTTTTGAAAATGTCTCTGTTTCATACAGAGGCATTTTTTAAATAAAATATTAACATAGCATGCTAAATGTTAATTAAATGTATTGCAAATATGCATTTTCTTTGACGAGTTTATGCTAAACTTCCCAAAAGTCTGCCAAACTTCCCAGCCGATTAAAATAAATTAAAAATATTGTAAAACTTGTTAAAATTTATTCACATTTGTGACGAAATATGATATAATGTAAATATGAAAAATGTTGAAGTATTGAAGTAATGGCATCTTTAAAAAAATGTAAAAAATGAAAGGAACGATTTAGCATGAAGAAAAGAAAATTTTTTGCCGCCATTGCCGGTGCGGTCATGTGTTTGTCAATGATTTCCGTTAGTGTATCGGCAGATAACGGAAATACCGGTGAATTGTCCGAGCTGTGCGAAAATGTAAACACAGTGACCGAAGCGGACGAGGCTATGCAGGAGGTTGGCTCCTATTCGGATATCACATACTCTGCCGAAAACTTGCAGGGAGGATCGGTGAATGCGGATTGTATTGCAGAGGAATATGCGAACGGAAATATTTCCGTATACGGAGCAAATTCCGCTCCCGTGGCAGGGCTTACATATATGATAGCAAACGGAGATACACTTGTAAACGGTAAAATTTCCACCGAGACCATAATCTTCTGGATGTGGAACGACGGTGAGAACATTTACAGCTATGACCCGGACGGCGGTATGATTACAAACTATTATGTAAGAGGTATAAACAGCTATATTATCGGCAATGTGACTATAGGTGACGATATTGTCGGATTTGCAACAAAGGTAACGCAGGCAGGACCTCATGAGCTGCAATTCCAGGTTTCCGACAGTGAGGGCAACTTATCAAACATTGTCAGCTACAGCTTTACCGTAGAGCCTGCTGACGGAAGTGCAAGACCCGTTTGCCGCCTTACCGCTTCCAATACATCTCCTTATGCAGGCACTTATGTGCTTTTTGACTGGTCGGGTTCTACTGTGGGTAGCGGCAGCACCTTATCTTCCGTATCGGTTAGAGTTACAGACAGGTATAATTCAAGCTCCGCTGCAAGCACAAGTGATTATTTGGTAGCCTCATCCGATACTGCCATGCTCCTTACATTTAATGAGGCGGGCACATATGATGTAAGTTTTTCCGTCAGCGACAGCAGGGACGCTTGGTCGGACTGGACTACCTGTACTGTGGATGTTAAAGGAAGTGCAAACAGAATTATTGAACTGAATTGTCCCGAATGGAGTGATTCCTATACAATTTCGTGGACAGAAGGAGTATATCCTGATAAACATACTGCGAGACATGTTCTTTATGCCAGATTATACAATGTCAAAGTAATAGGTGGTGGAGTTAAACTTAAAAGCTATACAAATTGGCATGGCACATATAATTACGTAATTGCTTATCAGGTTGCTCCAGGTACTTATTTTGAGAGTGCCGACAGATATTTTAATACAAAAAACCCCTATGAAGATAATGATATCATTGGTCCGTATCATGACCATGTTTTTGGAAGAAGAACTCCGTGGAGTTTCACTGACGATGATATTCTTTACTTATTAACGTATGGTAATGGTAATTACATTGACAGTGCTGCAGTAATTTTTGATCCTATATCGGGAGAAATTGTAGACTTTAATTGCCCGGTTAATCTTATTATAAATAATCATTTTAGTGAGCCAACATATGTTAAGGCAAATAAGTAATCAAGGAGGATATATGCTATGAACATTTCAAATGATTATTCCATATACAATTCCATTTGGAAAACCCTTTTGTCAGAAAATAAAAACATTGCCGCTGCAAAAGAAGAATCCTCTGCTGTTCTGACTGTAGGCGAAGAGCTTGCAGAGGCAAGAAAATACGATAGATTGGAGCTCAGTGCTGAGTACAAAACGGAGAGTAGTCCGAACCGGGAAAATATTTCGGAATCAGAGCGCATACATAAAATGATCATAGTGCCTTCGGAAGCGGAAGAACGGATCGGTCAAATGTATAAAACGGGTAAGGGCGGGCTTACCGAGGACGATATTGCCGAGGTATGCGGAGCAATAGGCAGGGAAATAGACAAGGCTTTTTCAGAGGGAAAGATCAGCGAGGAGGAAATGAACAGCCTTAACAGCGAGCTTGATGAATATACCGAATATCTGTCAAAGGAATCAACATTCCGAGCGGCTCTTTATTATACCGGTGAGGCTATTAACGGAATGGTAAACGGAATTATGAATGAGTATTTTGAGGAACTTTATAAAGCGGCAGTTTTCGGCAGAGGTCCGGTAAGAGGATTTCCAAGTAAAGAACAATGGGGGCGGATAGGGCAATATTTTATGAATAAATTTGATTTTGATCAGGAAACCATTGTTGAAAAAATCCAAAAAATAAGAGAAGATGATGACCCGCAGGAGGACTATGCCGATAAGTGGAAACTGGATAACACACGAGATCAGGAGTCGGATGGATTTGAGCTTTACTTCAAGAAATATATGCCATTACTCAGAAGAACTTATGATGGACTTAAAGAGGGTAAAACATTAGGCGAAATTAATGATAATGCTCGAATAAAAACAATTCAGATGTGAATGGCGGCTCAAAGGGCAAAACAGCAAAGTTCCTTCTGCGGACAGACGGGGGCAAATATATCCTCATTGACGAAGCCTCCGTGGGCAGTGACAGACAGGTCTCATTTGACATAACAAAGCCCGGAAATCACGTAGTATACACCGGTGAGGGAAGTCTTGGAGTATGATCGATGACGAAATGAATGATACCAACGGATAATAGAAAGTGGGATATGTATTATGACTGTTTCAACCAACAATTACATAAACACCGCCCTATTGCAAAGCCTTGCGCAAAATAAAACCGTTGCAGCCACAGCCGTAAAGGAAGAGCTTTCCGCTCTTCCCTCTGTCGGTGACGAGCTTGTAACAGCGAGAAAATACGATACTCTGGAGCTCAGCAGCGAATATAAAACGGAGGCTGCCTCAAAGGCGGAAAGCATTTCGGAGGATAAACCTCTTTCCGAGGCGGAGCGGTTGCGGGAAATGTTTATACATACCTCAAAACTCGGAGACAAAACCGTACAACAATATAAAACATATGAAATGAGCATTAACAGCAGCCATGACGATATTGCCGAAATATGCGGGGCGATAGGCAAAGAGATAGATAAAGCGTATGCGGAGGGCAAAATAAGCGAAGATGAATTTGACAGCCTGAACGGAGAGCTCAATAATTATTCGGAATTTATGTCGAAGAATTTGACACTTCAAAAAGCCGAAAAATATGCTCGTGATATTATAAATTCGATGTTGAACGGCAAATTTAAGGAGCATTTTGAAGATTTGTACAAGTCTAATGTTTTCGGAAGAAATTTCCGTGTAACTCAAAAGGGGATAGGGAGGGTACTGCAATTCTGCGTAAATGCTTTTGATATAGATGAGGAATCGTTTCTCGATAAGATACAAGCAATAAGAGAGGACAAGGAATCTAATGAAGATTATATTGCAAAATGGAAGATAAACGATACCGAGTATAGCGGTCATTTGGCAAGTAACGTTGAAAACGACCTCAAATACACAAGAATATGGTATGACGGATTTAATGCAGGAAAGTCTTGGGGAATGATCATAGAGGAAAACAGTGAAAAGGAAAATAACCAAGAATAATTGATCGGCAAAATTAAAGGGAGGTTCACATTATGATCGTATCAACAAACAACCTCATAAACACCGCCCTATTGCAAAGCCTTGCGCAAAATAAAACCGCCGCCGCAAACGCCGAGCCTACAGTTTCGGGAGCGGCAAACGGGGAGCTTGTAAATATAAGAAAATATGACATTCTCGAAAAAAGCAGGGATTATGAGGATATGAGGGTTACGGAAGAGCCCGAGGAGGAGATTTCCGAGATTGAGCGCATAAGGGGAATGTTTTCGGAAACAGATGCTATGAGCAAAATGTTTGCAAAGCTGCTTAAAACGGGGAACGGCTTTGGAGAGGACGATATTGCAGAAATATGCGGAGTAATAGGCAGCGAAATTGACAGCTCCTATTCTGCGGGCAGGCTCACAAAGGATGAATACGAAACCCTCAATAAAGAGCTTCGTGAATATTCCGATGCGCTTACCGAGAAAACTGTTTTTATTACGGCGTGGGGCAATTTTATTGAGGACAATATAAGAGAACGCAAAAAAATTCTGCATGATATAATAGACGGGGAATATCAGGAAAGGTGCTCTCAGAGATTCAGCGCGGAAATGAAAAAATATCTGACCGATAAAAAGAAATCGGATATTGAACAAAATGAGCTGGGAGCTTTGTGGTCGCAGTATATGAACAGCTTTGACATAAACAAGGATTCCCTTTTTGAAAGGATCCAAAATGCAAGGCTGAACACAGGGGCAAGCCGGGATATCATTAACAAATGGAATCTTAACGACAGGAATGCCAAGCGTTTGTATGATTCATCCGACGCTCAGATCACATGGGACGTTAAAATGATGACCTTAGTTTATAACGGGCTTAAAGAGGGCAGAACATGGGGGAGCATGAATGAAGAGCTGGAAAGCACTCTGGGGCGCAGGGAGGATTACCGAATTTAACATAAGAATCGGCTGCAATTAAGTAATAACGGGGGATATGTATTATGAATGTTTCAAACAGCAATTAACTTTCTAATGATATTCTTTTGATTATTTTTTGCAGTTAGTAGCCGCAAACTTATTATATTTAAAATGAGTTATTGTTTCATGACTTATAGCTATAAGATCTTTTGACCCCCAGCCTAGCCGGGGGTTTTCTAAATACAATAATCCACCGACGGCAATCCGACTGCCGCCAGCTTTATTTGTGACAATAAACGAACTTTCACAAATTAAGCAAAATTTTGTGTAGTTGTCCCCAAAAAATTATAAATTAAACCGAATACTTTTCTGAAAAAATTGCATATTTTTATGTGCAATTTTTGACCTTGACAAATTTGTGTAATTGTGATATAATGTTATATAATTATACCATATCGAATACCGGAGATGAAAAAATATGAAACAGTTTGCTTTTAAGTACAGTGACCCGAATTGCTTTGAAAAAGAGCTT
>CAMWIR010000094.1 GCA_947174365.1 uncultured Ruminococcus sp.
CTCGGTTCCTCTCCCGCAGCCTGGTCTCTAATCCGGACAGAGCGTAGTTTCGCGCATCCTCGGGCATGGTCACTCCCGCCCGCTCAGCGCAAAATTTCAAAGCCTCTATGTACTCCAGATTTTCCGCTTTCATAACAAGGGTTATCACATCGCCTCCCGCCCCGCAGCCGAAGCAGTGGAAAAACTGCTTGCCAACGTTAATATGGCAGGAAGGGCTTTTTTCCGAATGGAACGGACAAAGACAGACATAGTCTCTGCTGCTGCGTTTCAGTGAAGCATAGCTTGTCATTACCTGTTCAATGGGATTGTTTATTTTAAGGCTTTCTATGAAATCCTCGGGAATAGCCATTTGTTCACCTGCCTTTTGGGAAATGCCTGTTTGTTATGAATGCAGGCATTCTATGAATGCCATCCTTTGGGGACGAAAATTTCCTTGAAAATATTTATGGCATAATCGTCGCTCATGCCCGAAATATAGTCGCAGACCGCCCTTTCCTTGGAGTATCTTTCCATTATTTTCACATACTCCTCCGACATTTTTTCGGGGAATTTGTAATAATATCTGAACAGCTTTTCCACCAGCATTTCCGCCTTGGAGTCCTCAGCCTTGGCAATGCTGTTGTTGTAAACATTTGCAAAAAGATATTTCCGCAATGCGTCATGAGCCGCCTGTATTTCGGGCTCCATGCGGATATCTGAAGCCCCGTTTTTCACGATCGAGCAAATAAGAGTGGTTATCCTCTCGCTTTTTGAATGCCCCAGAACTTCGGTAATATCCCTCGGCAGCATTTCTTCCGTCAGGACTCCCGCCCTTATGGAATCGTCTATATCATGGTTTATGTAAGCGATCTTATCCGCGAGCCGCACAATGTAGCCCTCTTTGGTAACAGCCACCTTGTCCGTGTGGCAGGCAATGCCGTTTTTCACCTCAAAGGTAAGGTTCAGACCCTCGCCGCCCTTTTCTATGTAATCCACCACCCGCACGCTTTGCAGGCAATGGCGGAACCCGCCCGAGCAGATGTCGTTGAGCACTCTCTCGCCCGTGTGCCCGAAAGGAGCGTGCCCCAGATCGTGCCCCAGGGCAATGGCCTCCGTCAGGTCCTCGTTAAGCTTCAGTGCCCGTGCAATAGTCCTTGCAATCTGGGAAACCTCCAGCGAATGGGTAAGCCTTGTTCTGTAATGATCCCCCACAGGGTCAAGAAAAACCTGGGTTTTGTGCTTTAGCCTGCGAAATGCATTGGAGTGCAGTATCCTGTCCCTGTCCCGCTGAAATTCCGTGCGCATGGGGCATTTAGCCTCCGGTTTTTTTCTTCTGCTGTTTTTGGATAGGCACGCGTCCTCGCAAAGAGTACCCATTTCCAGCATTTCAAGCTCCTCTCTTACGGTCATATTCCCGACCCCCTTAATAATGATACGGCTGCCGATTTTCCTCGCCTATGGCGGAGGAAAAAGTTGAACGGCAATTTATTGTATTTTTACTGTAAATATTTGTGCGTATGATATATTTACAGAATATTTACAAGTCTTATCGTGTGCAAAATCTGCCTATCGGCACTGCCTTTTAATAACGCACACAAAAATTTACCCTTTTAATTATAAATACTTATAAAAAGTCGAATTTCCTTTTTTTAAACCGCAACTTTGTATATCTGCACAAATTCAAGCAAAATCTTCAAAGGATAATTCACCTTTTTGCACAATAACATTCCCGCAGCATATATCCACAACCTCCTTTTCAAAGGGCAGAACATCTCCCTCGGGGCATATAAGGGAGATCTTCACCTCAGCCCCGAAATCCGTGTCCGTGACCTTAACGGGGAATTTCGGCAGCATGGCGGAAAGCTTTCCGTAAAGGTTATAGTCGGCGGTTATCGTCATAGGATAGCAGCTTTTCATTACCTTGCGCACTCCCGCGTCCGCCGCGATCTTCGCCGCCTTGGAATACGCCCGCACAAGTCCGCCGCCTCCAAGTAGAATCCCTCCGAAATACCTCGTCACCACGCAGCAAATATCCGTCAGCCCCTCTTTTCTGAGCACCTCAAAAACAGGCACTCCCGCCGTTCCCTGCGGTTCGCCGTCATCGCTGTACCGTGTAATGCTGCCCTCCCGCAGTATATATGCATAAACATTGTGGGTGGCTTTTCTGTGGCGTGACCTTATTTCATTAATAAAATCCACCGCCGCCCCGTCGGTTTCCACGTGCTTCACATATCCGATAAATCTCGACTTCTTCTCGGTAAATTCCGCCTCCGAAAAACCCTCAAGTGTAATGTAATCCGATAGGGGCATTTTTATCCCTCCCATGACCGGCTGTTTCGCCGCTCCATAAATATCCTGTACAGCGCAAATGCCGCATTTCCCGGTGCGTCGGGGAAAAGGGTTTTGACCACATCCTCCGCCCTTGTCCACTCGGCAGAATCCACCTCGGCGGACAGCTTCAATGGTGCTTTGTCCGCCCTGCCTATAAAACCGTGCATAAGCAGGTCGCTTTTGGCAAACCAGTACGTGCCTCCGTATTCAAGAGTATTGAGATTTATTCCGATCTCTTCTCTTACCTCACGCAAAGCCGCTTCCTCGGCGCTTTCCCCGGGATTGATGTACCCGGAAACAAAGGAGGTGTATTTGTCGGACATATATCCCTGCCGCAGCAGCGCAATTTCGTCAAACTCATTTGCCACAAGCACTATCGAACAGCTGCCGAATCTGTCGAACCAATATTTCCCGCAGCTTTCGCAGAACGGAACATTTCCGTCATCCCCCGCTTTTTTAGCTTTAAGCTCACTGCCGCACAGTGGACAGAACCTGTAACGCATATTCCCACCGCCTTTTCAATGGGAAATTTCCCATAATATCCGAATTTCTCCTATCGCCAAAACCGAAAAAACCGCCTGCGCCCTGTAAAAGCGCAGACGGTTTTGGGGTGCGGAAAAATTTACTTGTCCAGACCGAAACGCTTCTTGAAACGGTCAACACGTCCGCCGGTGTCAACGAGCTTCTGCTTGCCTGTGTAGAACGGGTGGCACTTGGAGCAGATCTCGACTCTGATGTTCTCCTTAGTGGAGCGGGTCTTGATCACATTACCGCAAGCGCAGGTAATGGTGGTTTCCACATAATTGGGATGAATACCCTCTTTCATGCTTTGCACCTTCTTTCGCTGTTTGTGGAAATGCCTTTGGCAGTTCCGGAAAAGCCTTTGGCAATTCCGTAATATTTATAACACAGCAGCCCATCACAGTACCTCGGACAGTAGTGCTATGGAATAATCACAAAATTAATTATATCATGTTTCGATTTTTTTTGCAAGCCTTTAAAATAAATTTACGTAAATTTTAAGTGAACGTTTTATGAATTTTTAGAAAATTCTGTAAAACAAAACAATGTAATAGGCAGGGGATAGGCTGATCGCCCTTTCCACTGCCTATTGCATATGTACCATATGCGTCATCATGAATTATCACTTTTTCAGATTTGTCATCAGGAATGCCGTAAAATCCGTTTCGGGCAAAGGCCTTGAAAAGTAATACCCCTGAATGAAATCCACCTTCATAGAGGAATATTTCTCCACCATTTCCTTGGTTTCAAGCCCCTCCGCAACGATCTCCAGCTTCATGTCCTTTATCATTCTCACGGTGTTTTCCAGAATGATAAGCATTTTCGGGTTGTTCTCGTAGTCCGTGAAGGTCTTGTCCAGCTTGATTATTTTGAGAGGCAGGGTAACTATTCTCTGCATATTTGAGTAGCCCGTGCCGTAATCATCCAGGGAGAAGTATATTCCCGCCTCCGACAGTATTTTCAGATTTTCCATAAGCACATTCTGCGCAAAGGAAGTGGCGGTCTCTGTGATCTCCAGATTTATGCACTTGGTGTCCACGCCGTAGCGGTTTATTATCTCCAGTACATTCCGTGCCAGACCGCTTTGCATACACTGAGCCACCGACAGGTTCACTTCAATGTACTCCAGTCCGCATTCCTTAAATTCCTTGCTTGCAATGTATCTGCAAACCTCCTCCAGAACGAACGTGCCTATCTTGTGGATAGCCCCGTTTTTCTCCGCCACGGGAATAAACAGCTCGGGGGATATGAACCCGTGCTTTTCGTCTTTAAGCCGCAAAAGCGCCTCCGCCGAAGTAAATCTTTCCTCGTTCACCGAGTAGATCGGCTGGTAATATACCATAAAATTATGGTTCGCAAGAGCATTTTCGATTATCTCGTCCATTTCCTGCATAATGTCATAGTGCTTTTTCTCGAGTATCTCCGAAGCATAGGAAACATTCCCCGTAAAGGGCAGCTTTTTGTGGAAATCGCTGCCGAAAGCGTCCAATGTAAGATAATCGTCCACATCATCGGGGCAGTGCACTATGCACACATATGTAACAAGGCTTATCTCCATGCCGTTAAGGTCAAAGGATTCCTTCATACGCCTTGCAATCTCGTCCGCAGCGGGCTTTATGTTGTCCCCGTCAGGGTCGACCACTATGCGGAAGCAGCCGTTTTCCACATAATAAAGACTTGCCTCTGTCCCGTGAGCCTGGCAGATATGCACCAGCTCCTCCGCTATCTGCCGAAGAAGCTCGCCCACACGCTCATATCCCAGTATCGTGTGTACCGAAACATAATTGGAAATGTTCATCATAATAATATCGCAGGGCTTGTGGTTGATAAATGCTCTTTTCATATCCGCCACATATTTGCCGTACCGCTCCAGTCCCGTTACAGGATCCATAAATTCCTCGGGGCGGTGAATGGATATGGAAATAAGCATGATTCCCATGGTGTACATGAATGTAGCCACCCGCAGATCATGGCTGAAGAACTGCCATACCTCCGCCAAGACCTCTGTGATAAAGATCACCGTTATGATTGTCACCTGCATTTTTGAAAGGGTCTTTCTGTATCTTGCAATATACCAGAAAATATATACCACATAAAATGCCAACGCCCCATAAAGGGTCACAAACAGAGGACCGTGAACATATTGATCCTTATCGTTATAAAAGAATGTGCTTTCCGTAAACGGAGTTGTCAGCAGCAGTACAGCTATATACCCCAAGGGCACCAGGTGCATATACATATATACCTTGTTTTGCCGCAGTCTGAACATTGTGTCGGTCAGCGAAATTATGTAAAACATAAACATAGGCGTCATCGCCACATGAATAAACAAATATGCGCAGTGGAGGAATATCATCAGCCCATGCGATCCGTGGGCATTGTCCGCAATAACGGAAAGGGAATCCAGTACAGCAGCAACAAAGTTCATGACCATGATCCCAAGAAATAGTTTATTCTGCCTGCCTCTTGTCATACCCCTTATAAGCATGGACAATATCAGCAGCAGAAGCACCGCAGCCGACGAATAATTCAGATAATTTATATTAAACAATTGATGATTCACCTCTTAATTTTCTGCCCTTTGTAAAGGAAAACACGAAAACGCGCATTATGCAATATCGTTTAAAAATCCTCTTGTTCCGACATTGTTTCGGAATTGTGCAGTCAAAACAAAAATCCATTATTAATTATACATTTTTTTCATCAAAATTACAATACGCAATTCATACAAAATATTTGCCTGTTTTTTAACATATATGTAAAATTACGGAATATATATGTAAAAAAATACATATCCCCTATGCGTTATTCATTTTCCGTTACAGCAAGCATTGCCATGACCCCGGGAGAATTCCAGTAAATGGCGACCTCATTCAGAGAATAGCTTCCCGCAACGTCCGCATAGCATTTCATAGGTGGCGTGCCCTCGGGAATAAGCGCCTTTGCAGGCCCGTCGCAGGGGTTGCCGTTTGCCCCGCCCGCAACGAATCCGGGAATGCATTCCTCGATACCGTCCGCATAAGCAGGCCGCAGATGAGGATCGTTGCAGCAGAAATCCCCCTGTCCCGTAACATAGCTGTACCCCAAAGCATTTACTCCCATTATGCAGTGTATCTGTCCCAGAGCGTATTCTTTGTACTCGTCCTTTCCCGAGAAAAAATCCGCTATCTTAAATACCATGCACCGCTTTAATATTTCCATGCTGCTGCCCCAGTGGTAATCGGGCAAGCCCATGGCAACGCCGTAGCCGCATTTATCGGATATTTTCTTTAAATAAGCCGCTCTGTCCGTGAACGCCTCAATAAGCTTTGCCCGCAGGGACGGGTCGGTCTTGTGGGGACAAAGCAGATATGCCAGCGAGCCCTGTCCGCCGATCTGCTCATATCCCAGAAACGTCAGCGGGAACTGCTTTTGCAAGGCTTTATGGATATCCTCATGATACTTTTCTTCTCCCGTCAGCGCATACATTTCCGCCGCCGCCCAGTAGCAGTTTGAGTAATCGTCTCTTTCTCCGTAGCCTCCCGTGCCGCAGCCCTCGGGGTTGTCAAAGCCGATGAATTTCGGGTTTTCCTCCAGCCATTTGTAAGCCGCCAGCGCAGCGCATTTCAGCCGTTCGGCAAATTCGCCGTCATATTCCCTGTAAACTCCCGCCGCCAGCGCACAGACCGCCGCCATATCCGCAGTCGCCATAGACGAAACGGGGAAAATATACAGCTGCTCCCTGTCCTCCTCGGGCATTACAAAGGGAGCGTGCTTGGCGGTCGTCACCTTGTGGTAAGCTCCGCCCTCGGGGGACTGCATTTTCATTAACCATTCCAGTTCATACCTGCATTCATTCAGAAGATCGGGCAGCCCGTTTCCGCTTTCGGGTATCCCCGAAGATAAAGTCCCTGCCGCCTTTGGGTACATCTTGAAACCGTACAGCAAATGGGAAAGCGCACAAGCCGCCGCCGTTACGTACCGCCCGTAATCGCCTGCGTCATGCCAACCTCCGCTCACATCAAGAGAGACATCTCTGTTCTCCCATAACACAGCCTTTTGAGTATGGCAGGGCGCATGAGCAAATTTTCCCGCAAATTCCTCCGTCAGTCCGCAGCCGCACCGCAGGTAATAGAACGCCTTTAATAAGCTCTCCGAAAGCCCCTTGTAAACGTCCCTTGCTATCCTGAATTCCGCCGACCTCTGACCTCCCGCAGTTATCCGGTAACAGCCTTCGTCTTTTATCTCGGAAAAATCGGCAATATAAACCTCATCACCGGACGGCTCATCAAAGCCGAAATATTCCGTTTTCCCCGTAAAAACCACGTTCCCCTCACCCTTTACAACCGAAAATTCGCTGCACTTAAAAGGAATAACAGCCCTTTTCCTTGCCTCCGGAAAATACCCCGCCTGATCGGCGAAGATCCCGAAAGGGCACTTTGCAGCGTCCCTGTCTTTAATATTGTAATCCATAAAAAACCCAACCTTCTTTTATATTTTTTATTTGAAGCCCTCATATCCGCAGGGCATTTTCCCGTTTACTTTGCATTTGCGTAAAACTCCGACACGACCCTTTCCGCAGGCTTGCCGTAAATCTCATAGCCCTTGTGGCTTGCCGCCGTGCGCATAGGATATTGCCTGCCGCTCCAGTCCCACAGGGCAAAGCCCCTTACCCATTCACGCTTGCTGCACGCCGCAAACATAGTCCTGTACCAGTCCGCCTGCCCCTCAAGGTCAACATCACCCGTTACCGACCAGTCATTGGGCACAAGCTTTGCCCCCGCCGTAGACATACACCCACACTCCGCAAAGAAAAATGGTTTCCCGAATTTTTTCACGACCCCCTCAATGCGGTCAAGCTGCCTCTCCCAGTCGTCAATAGGATAATATCCGCTGGAAGAAATAACATCTACAGCGTCCCACCACTTAACATTATCCTCCTGATATTTGTCCGTGTTGTAGGAAACAGCTCCGCCGTAAACGCCCCGCAGCTCCTCAATAAGCCGCCGCCATTCGTCCTCTCTCCGCTCCGACTGCACCATTTCGCACCCCGGCAGGAACATTTCACATTCGCACCTTTGAGCGATCTCTGCGAAATGCAGCTGAAAATCCGTGTAGCTTTTAAACCAGCCCGACCACTTAGGCTCGCAGGGAACGTCCCTGTCAAAGAAATTTATATGCGCCCGCCATGTGCCGTTGCGGCAGTTCACTGTGGGCTTGAGCGCCACTCTCAGCCCCATATCCCGAGCGGTCTTGATGAATCCTGCCAGTTCGCTGTCCGACATAGTAGCCTCGGAGGTAAAGTCGATATTCTCCGACTGAGGCGTGTCCTGCACTGCGTTTGGCACTAATATAATAAAGTCCGCCCCCGTGCGCTCTTTCATATTTTCCAAACTTTTCAGCGTTTCCGCCCTGCCCAGACTGCCCCTTTTGGCAAATGAGGCAAAGGTTATCCCTTTGATAAATTTCATATATCCGCTCCCAAATTCAGAGTGCCGCCAAACACGCCCGCCGTGTTTATCCGAGATCTCCGGACGGTACGGCTTTTCGGTTATTTCCGGTTTCTCATACCATGCTTTATTATCCACTCCTGCGCCTTGCTGCTGCCCGAGGCACGCCATTTTTCTATAATAAATTCCGCCTTTTCCGGTGCGTCCTTAAACAGATCATTCAGATTGTTCCCCACGCTTTTCTGCACGAATTTTTCCGGGTCGTCCTTTAAATTCGTGAGGATCTCGGTGTACCTCTCAAATTCCTCCAGTGCCGCATACAGCTTTGGCGACCAGGGCAGCCTTGTCCGCACACCCTCGCTTGCCAGCCTGCGCACATGAACGCTCTCGTCCCTCGTCCATAAAATAAGCTCGTCCATTACCTCGGCGGGATTTTCTTTAAGCAGAGGACGTATGGCATATTCCCCCGTGAACCGCTTTGTCAGCTCCCTTAAAAATTCCAGTGAAAGCGCCCGGTCTTCATTCCCATGCCTTTCCACATACCGCCCCGCAGGCCAAAGCCACCAGCCGTAGGTGAACATTCCCTCTGCCCTCGGCAGTTCATCTCCCAGTATATCGAAAAGCGTGCCTATATTTTTTCCGTAATCATCTCCCAAAGCCGCTTCCATAGCGTCGGTAATGCAGTCCAGCCTTGGGAATAATTCCTTATCGTCAAGCTTCCCCTTGACCGCCCCGCAAAAGGCTTTCACATCAAACCCCGCCCTTGCGCCCGCAAGCTTTTCCCCGAACTCCCTGACATATTTTTCGTCATAGTAATCCTTGAATTTCAAAGTCCCAACTCCTTTTATTTCGTGCAAAACACCCCGTTACAGCGGATAATTTCACATATCCGCCTTATCCCAGCCTTTTTATAAATGTTTTCTTCATTTGTTTCTCGCCGTAACCTGCCCTGCGGTAGAATTCATGCGCTCCCTCCCGTGTTATCCCCGAATTCAGCCTCACGGACATTATTCCATTTTCCTTTGCCCATTCCTCCGCACGGTCAAGAAGCGCCCTGCCAATGCCTTTCCTGCGGTTTTCCCCGCTTACCGCCAGCCCTAAAATATTCCCCATGGTCTCAAAATAAAGCACGTCATATTTTTCTATATGTATGTACCCTATCACCGAATCATCTTCGTCCACCGCAGCAAATACAGCCTCACGCCCCGGGTCTATCCCCGCAAGCTTTGAGCGCACAAGTTCTTCTCTGCAAGGGTAGCCCAGATCCTCGCTGCTAATGCGGCATATCTCCTGTGAATCGGTTATGTTGGCGGTGCGTATCTTCATTTGTTATCATCTTCCTTTGGAGGTAAAATATTTTATGGAAAATGTGAAATTATTAAAGCCCATAATTCCGTTAATTTCAAAAATATTACATAAATATTCAAAATAATTATACCATTAACGTACATATATGTGATATAATTTTTGTATCGAAAAATTGTAAAAATCTCTTTGAGTGATTTTTTGAAGGTATTTATTTCCGATCAAAACAAAAAAGCAGCGCTCGGTAAATCTTATATTTTTAAAATGCTCAATGCAATAAAAAGGAGAGCAAAAATGCACTATCTTTTTGAACAAAGCGACATTTTGAACAATCCCGTGGAATGCCTTGTTTTTGACGCCGCAAAGGAGATTTTCCCGGTAAAACCCCATTGGCACTACTTTGCCGAGATAATTTTTATGCTCGAGGGCTGCGCCCAGATGCGCCTGGATGAAAGCACTTTTATTGCAGAAAAAGGCAGCCTTGTCATATTTCACCCCAAATCCGTCCACGCCATTTATGCCGCCGACGGAGCGCCCTTGCGCTATGCTGTGATGAAGTTTGACATAGGGGGGTTTACCATGACCTCCGCCTATGCGCCGCCTTTCAAGAATATTTTCCGCCGTGCACAGCTGGACGGGGCGCAGGTGTATTTTTCCCCTGACATAGCCGAGAAAATGGGCTGCCCCGTGCTTTTCGAGAGCTGCATAAAGGAGCTGGAGACCTACCGCTACGGATTTGATCTTATGATAAAAGCGGATATTTACCGCCTGCTGATGAGTATCGTCCGCTGTTGGCGGGAGGGCGGGCTTTCCATAGAAGCGTGCGTTTTCGAGGAGGACGGCACAGACATTGACGGCGCAACCGAATACATTGATTCTCTTATGAACGAGAACATCAAAGTTGCCGAAATAGCGGGGCATTTCAATATGAGTTATTCCTGCTTTGCCAAGAAATTCCGTGGGCTTTACGGCATGACGTGCAAGGAATATATCGAGCATATGCGCATATACAAGGCGGAGGAGCTGCTGCTTTTCACCGACCATGACCTTAACTTTATCAGCCAGGAAACGGGCTTTTCCGATTGCAGCCACCTGATAAAAAGCTTTCGCAAACTCAGGGGAATGACCCCCAAGCAATTCAGAAAGGCAAAGAAAAAGTAACGGCAATGGTAGCAGCAGGGGAGCGGGCTGTATAAATGCGCTGCTGCACGGCAGAGGCAAAAAATTGTAAAAATTAATTTATCCCCGGGAGATTTTCCTTATAAAAGCACTTATCCGCAGACTGCTTCGGGAAAATTTCCGTCCCTTTTTGCAAGATCACATCGGATACTATCCATAATAAAATTATATCACAGATTCCATAATTTGTCAATAGCTTATTTGTAAATTTTATTGCTTTCTGCAATTTTGGCATTTTTCACAAAAAGGTGCAACGAAAAAGGACTGCCACAAAAGTCAGTCCCTTAATTTTTATTAGAGTGTATCTGAAAACTCAAAAAATTTGTATCATTTAGACAAAATCCAAATTGAAGCAATATAAACAAAAGCAAGAAAAGATGAAGCGAGCTTGTCATAACGGGTAGCCACACGGCGAAAAAGCAGTTGAGAACGCTCCCGAAAAGCCTATTGAAATGCTGACAATCAAAGAATGTGCGGCAGCTGTCAAGGGACTGTCGGAGCATACTGTCAGACAGCTTGTAGCACAAGAGAAAATCCCATACATACGAACAGGACAGGGTAAAAACGGTAAAATTCTCATTTCAAAGTCTGCGCTTTTGGCATACTTCGGAGGAACTGCATAGTGGGCAGAAAAGTAGTATTGCAGCTTAACACACATTATACGCTCGTTACACGCTTGATTACACGCCGCAAATCCCATAGTTAAACGGTTTACACACATACACACTTTATTATATATTTTATTTCGTTTACTTTTAACATATTTTTTTGACAATATTCTGACTTAAGTATTGACTTTCGGGTGGTAAAGTGGTACTATAGTTATACAGGAGTATGTCATAAAATTTATAAATATCAAAGGAGAGATATTTTTATGGCAACTATAAGGAAACGTGGGAACTCCTATCAGATAAGGGTTTCCTGCGGATATGATACAAAAGGCGCACACAAGGAACAGACTTTGACTTGGAAACCCGAAAAGGGAATGACCGAGCGGCAAATTCAAAAGGAACTTAATCGTGCAGCGGTAAAGTTTGAGGAAAGCTGTATGAACGGTCATGTTACATCTTCAATTAAATTTGAGGACTTTGCGGAGCAATGGTTCAAGGAATATGCCGAGTTAAAGCTGAAACCGAAAACCATTGAGGGCTATCACTGGATGTCCAAACGCATATACAAGGCTATCGGACATTTACGGCTCGACAAGATCACTGCCCGTGATATTCAGAAATTTATCCTTGAAATGACTGAGGAAAAGCGGTGTGACGGCCGCAACAAGCGCAATGGCAGGCTTTCGGCAAAAACGGTAAAGCTGCATATTTCAATGAT
>CAMWIR010000095.1 GCA_947174365.1 uncultured Ruminococcus sp.
ATTTTAAACAAACAAATTTCTCAGAAACAAATAAATCCCCTGATAAAGCAATATTATCTATGTAAGACCTGCCCAAAGTGAATGTAAAATTTTTTACAAATAGATAAAATCTCTTGTTTATCTCTTGATTTTTGTCGGGAGATGTGATAGAATAGATATATAAGTGTGAATACCCCCCGAAAATCGGGGAATGCCCCCGAAAATCGGGAGCGCAAAATTACTACAGAAAGCGGGAAATGATTTATGAGCAACAAGGTTACTATTATCGGCGCAGGCAGCGTCGGCTCCACTATCGCATTCAACATGGTGGTCACGGGCATTGCCTCGGAGATCGTAATTATCGACATCAATGACGAGAAAGCTCACGGCGAGGCTATGGACATAAGGCAGGGCGTGCCCTTCTGCTCCCCTGTGAATATCTTCGCGGGAACCTATGAGGACGCCGAGGGCTCGGACATTGTTATTCTTACGTCCGGTATGCCCAGAAAAGCGGGTCAGTCAAGACTGGAGCTTTCCCAGGTAAATGTTGACATTACAAAGCAGATAATCCCTCAGATAGTTAAGCACGCTCCCAATGCTGTGTACATTATCGTAAGCAATCCCATTGACGTTCTTACTTACCTTTTCCACAAGATATCGGGGCTTCCCGCAAACCAGATAATCGGCTCCGGCACTACTCTTGACACTGCAAGACTGCGCACCGGCCTTTCGGAGACCTTTAACATCAGCCAGCAGAACGTTCATGCTTATGTTTTCGGCGAGCACGGTGATTCCTCCTTTGTACCCTGGTCGCTGGCGAACATCTCCAACATTCCCATTGAGCAGTATATGGCTTGTCTGCCCGAGGACAAGCGCCCCGAGCTTAACTATGCTGAAATTGAGGAGTACATGAGAAAGTCCGGCTCCAAGATAATTGCCAGCAAGGGGGCTACGTTCTACGCTATTTCCATGAGCGTCTGCCACATCTGCAAGTGCCTGTTCTCGGGGATAGACACCACTTTGACCGTTTCCACTATGATGAACGGCGAATATGGCATCAGCGACGTATGTCTCAGCACCCTGTCTGTTGTGAACAGGAACGGTGTTGAGGGCAAGCTGACGGTGCCCCTCACCGATGAGGAGATCGCAAAGCTCCACAAGAGCGCAGATAGCCTCAAGGCTGTTATTTCTCAGATAAAGCTTTAATTTTGACGCACAGTATTCAAGGCGGCAGGGGTTTTTCGTCTGCCGCTATAGATGTGTAAATACAGTTTTTTGGGGCGGTGAGGAGAAAATGCCGCTGCCCTCATATATAATCACCTTGTTTGAAAGGAAGAGCTACATATAATGGAATACCGTATAGAACACGATTCTATGGGCGAGATGAAGGTTCCCGCCGACAGATACTGGGCTGCACAGACCGAGCGCAGCCATGAAAATTTCCTTATAGGCGTGGGGATAGAGACCATGCCGAGAGAGATAACAAGAGCTTTCGGTTACCTTAAAAAGGCGGCTGCCATGGCAAACCATGAGCTGAAGCCCGAGAAGATGACCGATGAGAAGCTGGCCGCCATTTCAAAGGCTTGCGACGAGGTAATAAGCGGCAGTCTCAACGACCATTTCCCTTTGGTGGTATGGCAGACTGGCAGCGGCACTCAGTCCAACATGAATGCCAACGAGGTAATTGCCAACAGGGGCAATGAAATTGCGGGAAGCAAGCTTTTGCACCCCAATGATGATATCAACATGAGCCAGTCCTCCAACGACACTTTCCCCACGGCTATGCACATTTCCGCTGTTATGGCTATTGAGGACAAGGTAATTCCTGCGGTGGACGAGCTTATTGAGACCTTTAAGCGTTTGGAAAGCGAGCATGAGGGCATTGTCAAGAGCGGACGCACTCATTTGCAGGACGCTACGCCTATTTCCTTTTCACAGGAGATAAGCGGCTGGCGCAGTTCCCTTGAAAAAGACAGAAAACTGCTGGAGATAGCTCTGCCTGAACTGCGGGAGCTTGCTTTGGGCGGCACGGCGGTAGGCACGGGGCTTAACACTCCCAAGGGCTTTGACGTTACCGTTGCCGCCAAGGTTGCGGAGCTTACGGGAAAGGCTTTTGTGACCGCTCCCAACAAGTTCCACGCTCTTACCAGCAAGGACGAGATAGTTTTCGCTCACGGTGCGCTCAAGGCGTTGGCGGCGGACATGATGAAGATAGCAAACGATGTACGCTGGCTTGCAAGCGGGCCGAGAGACGGTCTTGGGGAGATCACCATTCCCGAAAACGAGCCGGGTTCTTCTATTATGCCCGGAAAGGTAAACCCTACCCAGTGCGAGCAGGTGACTATGGTTGCGGTTCAGGTCATGGGTAATGATGTGGCTGTGGGCATGGCGGCAAGCCAGGGCAATTTTGAGCTTAATGTGTTCATGCCCGTTTGCGCCTACAATTTCCTGCAATCCGCAAGGCTTTTGGCGGAGTCCATAACCTCCTTCAACAAAAACTGCGCTGTGGGCATTAAAGCCAACAGGGAGAAGATGCACCACAATCTTCACAATTCCCTTATGCTGGTTACTGCTCTCAATCCTTACATAGGTTACGAGAATGCGGCTAAGACCGCAAAGAAGGCTTTCAAGGACAACATTTCCCTGAAAGAAGCTTGCGTGGAGCTGGGCTTCCTTACGGCAGAGAAATTTGACGAGGTTTTCCACCCCGAGCAGATGATCTGACTCAGCGCAGCATGTTGCTGCACCCAACTCGTGGGTCAGATCGAAAAACACATTTTATGTGTGACTCGGTAACTTACGAATGTGTGGAATTGACGGAATTTTTACGTATACTGCGGTTTATTAAACCGATCAAATAAAACCATTTTTAAGAAAGGATAAAAGCTATGGTTTACAGTTACTATCCGGGCTGCACTCTGAAAAACAAGGCTCAAGATCTTGACAGATACGCCCGTCTTTCGGCAAAGGCTTTGGGCTTTGAGCTGGAAGAGATCGAAAACTGGCAGTGCTGCGGCGGCGTTTATCCGATGGCTCGTGACGAGATCGCCACAAAGCTTTCTTCCGTCAGAGCGCTTGCCGACGCAAAGGCACACGGCAGAGACCTTATTACCCTCTGCTCTGCCTGTCACAATGTTTTAAAGCAGGTCAACAACGATATTCTCACGGACGAGGATATCCGCACCCGCGCCAACAATTACTTGAAGCTCGACGACCCTTACATGGGCGAGACAAAGGTAATCCACTTCCTGGAGGTTTTGCGGGACGTTGTGGGCTTTGAGGCTTTAAAGGAAAAGGTCACAAATCCCTTGACGGGGAAGAAGATAGGCGCGTATTACGGCTGTCTGCTGCTTCGTCCCTCGGGAGTAATGGATATGGATAATCCCGAAAACCCGAAAATAATGGAGGACTTTATCCGTGCCATTGGCGCTGAGCCTGTTATTTATCCTCAGAGGAATGAGTGCTGCGGCGGTTACCTTTCCTTGGAGGACAAGGAGGCTGTGGCTAAGAGGCGGGAAAAGATCGCACAGAGCGCTGCTGAATTTGAGGCGGAGTGCATGGTGACTGCCTGTCCCCTGTGCATGTACAACCTTAAAAAGAACGACAGCAATATTCCCGTTTACTATTTCACGGAGCTTCTTGCCGAGGCTCTGGGCGTAAAAAATTAAAGGAGGCAGGGATATGGATAAGAGAGAAGAAGTCCTGCGTATCAGCGGGGTGAACGTGCGCAAATGTATGCGCTGCGGGAAATGCTCGGGTACTTGCCCCTCCTATGACGAGATGGAATTTCACCCTCACCAGTTTGTTTACATGGTGGAGACGGGCAATATTGAGCCGCTTATGAACAGCGAGTCCCTTTACAAGTGCCTTTCCTGCTTTGCCTGCGTGGAAAGATGCCCGAGAGGCGTTGAACCTGCAAAGGTAGTGGAGGCTGTAAGGCTTGCTGCCATAAGGCAGAAGGGAAACAATCACTTAAAGGCGAGTGCAGTTCCCGAGCTGCTGGACGAGGACACACCTCAGCAGCTGCTTGTAAGCGCATTCCGCAAGTACAGTAAGTAAGGAGGAGAAAAAGCAATGCAAAGAATAGGCGTATTTGTATGCCACTGCGGTACGAATATTGCGGCGACTGTTGATGTAAAGGCAGTTGCGGAGGCTATGAAAAACGAGCCGGGCGTAGTTTTCTCCGTTGATTATCAGTATATGTGCTCCGAGGCGGGGCAGAACCTCATTCAAGACACTATTAAGGAACAGAAGCTGACGGGAGTTGTGGTTTGCTCCTGCTCCCCCCGTATGCATGAGGCTACATTCAGAAAGGCTGCCGCAAAGGCGGGGATCAACTCCTACATGGTGGAGATCGCCAACATCAGAGAGCAGTGCTCATGGATACACAAGGACATTATGACTGCCACCGAAAAGGCGATAATCCTTGCAAGGACGGCTGTTGCAAAGGTTCAGCTGAACGCTCCCCTTACCCCGGGAGAAAGCCCTGTTACCAAGCGTGCGCTGGTTATCGGCGGCGGTATTGCAGGTATTCAGACGGCTCTCGATATTGCGGAGGCGGGCTTTGACGTTGACATTGTGGAGAAGCAGCCCACTATCGGCGGCAAGATGACTCAGATAGACAAGACATTCCCCACCCTTGACTGTGCGGCTTGTATCTTAACGCCGAAGATGGTTGACTGCGCTCAAAACGAGAAGATACATATTTATGCATACAGTGAGGTTGAGTCGGTAAGCGGCTTTGTAGGCAACTTTACCGTGAAGATAAAGAAGAAGGCTCGTTATGTGGACACCACAAAGTGCACAGGCTGCGGCATCTGCACGGAAAAATGCCCCAAGAAGAGCGTTCCCAACGAGTTCAACCTCGGCATGGACAACAGGCGTGCTATTTACATTCCCTTTGCACAGGCTGTTCCCAAGGTTGCGACTATTGACGCTGACAACTGCAATATGCTCAAAAACGGCAAGTGCGGCGTTTGCGCAAAGGTCTGCACGGCGGGTGCTATCGACTACAAGCAGCAAGATGAGATTATTGAGGAGCAGTACGGTGCTATTGTGGCGGCTACAGGCTACAATCCCATAAGCCTGGAAAAATATGATGAATTCGCATATTCTCAGAGCAAGGATGTTGTTACCTCTCTGGAATTCGAGAGGCTTACCAATGCGGCAGGGCCTACCTCGGGTCAGCTTCTTCGTCCCTCTGACGGAAAGCACCCTCACACTATCGTATTCGTTCAGTGCGTTGGGTCGAGAGACACCTCCGGCTGCGGCAAGGAATACTGCTCGAAGATATGCTGTATGTACACGGCAAAGCACGCTATGCTTACCAGAGAAAAATATCCCGACACTGACGTTTATGTATTCTACATTGATGTTCGTACTCCCGGTAAGCTCTTTGACGAGTTCTACAGGAGAGCTGTGGAGCAATACGGCGTTCACTACATCAAGGGTATGGTTGGCAAGGTAGCTCCGAGAGCTGACGGCAAGCTGCTGGTTCAGGCTTCCGACCTTATTGCCAATGAGCAGCTTCACATTGAGGCGGATATGGTAGTTCTGGCGGCGGCTATTGAGCCTGACAAGTCCGCACGCTCCATTGCCACAATGCTCACTGCAAGCATGGACACCAATGACTTCTTTACCGAGGCTCACCCGAAGCTTCGTCCCGTGGAAAGCCCCACGGCAGGCGTGTTCCTTTCGGGAGTTTGCCAGGGCCCCAAGGATATTCCCGAGACGGTTTCCCAGGCAAGCGCTGCGGCGGCTAAGGTTATCGGGCTCTTGTCCAAGGATAAGCTTACCTGCAACCCGTGTGTTGCTCACTCGGACGAGCTGATGTGCAACGGCTGCTCTGCCTGCGAGAAGGTTTGTCCTTACGGTGCGATCACCTACTCGGACAAGGAATTCAGGCAGCCCGACAGGACTGTTGCTATCCGCAGAGTGGCAAGCGTTAACGAGGCGGTTTGCCAGGGCTGCGGCGCTTGTACGGTTGCGTGTCCGTCGGGTGCTATGGACCTGAAGGGCTTCTCCAATAAACAAATCATGGCGGAGGTAGATGCGATATGCAAGTAAACGAAAATAACTTCAGACCCAAGATCGTTGCATTCTGCTGCAACTGGTGTTCCTATGCGGGGGCTGACCTTGCGGGAACAAACAGACTGAACTACCCTGCCGATGTTAAGATAATCCGTGTTCCCTGCTCATGCAGAGTTAACCCCATGTTCATTTTAAGAGCGTTCCAGAGAGGGGCGGACGGTGTTATCATGTGCGGCTGCCACCCCGGCGACTGCCACTACACTTCGGGCAACTACTTTGCACGCCGCAGAATGACTCTGCTGTTCTCAATGCTGGACTACATGGGCATTGAGAGGGAGCGCACAAGAGTTGAATGGGTATCCGCTGCGGAGGGCGCAAAGTTTGCGGCTACCATGAACGAGTTTGTGGAAACGGTAACTGCCTTGGGCGAAAACAAGAGATTGGAGGATCTGAGATGCAAGAGCAAACAGTAAAGCGTGCGCTGGAGCTTTTGGCTGACGGCACTGTTAACAGGGTGCTGGGCTGGAAGACGGGCGAATTTGCTTACGATACCACTCCTGCGGTGTTCACATCTGCGGAGGAGGTCGAAAAATCCTTTATTTACAATGACTTCTGCGGTCCCAATCTGTCGAAATATCTGATAAAGGAATCCCGCAAGGAGGGGAAGATATTAGTCTTCTTAAAGCCCTGCGACACCTACAGCTTCAATCAGCTCTGCAAGGAGCACAGGCTTATTCGTGAAAATATTTATGTTATCGGCGTTCCCTGCACGGGCAAGGTGAGTGCGGAGAAGATAAAGTCCTCCGGGATCAAGGGCATTACCGGAATGGAGTCGGACGGAGAAAATGTTACCGTTCACACCCTTTACGGAGACAGCACTGTAAAGAAGTCCGACGCTATGGGTGCAAAGTGCTCTACCTGCAAATCCAAAAAGCACGTTGCTTTCGATGAGCTTATAGGCGAGGACGGCGAGGTAAATAACGACAACGCACGGTTTGAAATGGTTGAAAAGCTGGAGGCTATGTCCGCCGATGAGAGATACGAATTCTGGAGAGGCGAGCTTTCCAAGTGCATTCGCTGCAATGCTTGCAGAAATGTATGTCCTGCCTGCTCCTGCGAAAACTGCGTATTCGACAACCCCGAATCGGGCATTCAGCAGAGGGCGGCTGTGAACTCCTTTGAGGAGAATATGTTCCACCTTATAAGGGCTTTCCATGTTGCGGGACGGTGCACCGACTGCGGCGAATGCTCGAGAGTATGTCCTCAGAACATTCCCCTGCACCTTCTGAACAGAAAATATATCAAGGATATAAATGAATTTTACGGCGACTATCAGGCGGGGGCAGACCTTGACACACGTCCTCCTCTGAACGCTTATACCTTTGACGACTGTGAGCCGTCGATAGTTTACAAAAAAGGAGGTAATGAATAATGTTCAGACTTCCTGTTTCAAAAATGGATGAATTCTTCGGGGCAATTGCAGCGGCGCAGACCTTATATCTGCCCGCTGACGGCAAGGACGGAAAGGCTTCATACGTTAAGTGGGAAAGCGGTATTGCACTTTCAAAGGCACTCAACACCGTAAGGAGCGCAAAGGATTTCTTCTTCCCTCAGACCACCAATCTTTGCGATTTTAATGTAAACGGCAAAAATATCGAGATAATCGACAACCGCACCGAAAGCGAGGATTTCGTGGTATTCGGCGTAAGAGCCTGCGACGCAAGAAGCTTTACGATACTGGACAAGGTTTTTCTTGCGGAGCCTGTGGATTCCTACTACGCCACAAGGAGAGAGCACGGCACGGTCATCACAATGGCGTGCACCGCTCCCGAGGAAAACTGCTTCTGCAATGTTTTCGGCATTGACGCTGCAAACCCCGAGGGTGACGCTGCTTGCTGGCTGACCGAGAATTACCTGTATATTAATCCCATTACCGAAAAGGGCAGGAAATTTATCGAGACGGTAAAGGGTCTTCTGGAAGAATGCGACAGCGCCGAGGTAGACGCACAGAAGGCTGCCACAAAGGAAATTCTTGACAGGCTGCCTTTTGCAAATGTAAACACCGATTACTTCCGCAAGAACACTCTGCTTGACATTTTCAATTCGGATAAGTGGGCTAAGCTTTCAGAATCCTGCCTTGCCTGCGGCACGTGCACATTCGTATGTCCCACCTGCCAGTGCTACGATATCAAGGACTATGACACGGGTCACGGGGTAAAGCGTTACCGCACCTGGGACAGCTGTATGTACTCCGATTTCACAAAGATGGCCGCGGCTAACTCCCGTACCACACAGCTCCAGAGATTCAGGCAGAGGTTTATGCACAAGCTGGTGTATTTCCCCGACAACAACGAGGGCGAATTCGGCTGTGTAGGCTGCGGACGCTGCCTGTCACGCTGCCCCATTTCCATGAACATTATCAAGGTCATCAAGAATTTCGGGGAGGAGGAATAATATGCGCAGTGAAACACTTATCCCAAGAATAGGCGTTGTTACCGATATAAGACAGGACACCCCGGACGTTAAGACATTCAGGGTAGTGGGCACGGACGGCAACAAGCTCTTTGAGCATATTCCCGGACAGTGCGCCATGCTCAGCATTCCCGGAGTGGGCGAGGGTATGTTTTCCATAACCTCATCTCCCACAAACAGGGAATTTATGGAGTTCTCCATAAAAAAATGCGGCTGCCTTACCTCATGGCTCCACATGATGGACGTGGGACAGCAGATAACCGTAAGAGGTCCTTACGGAAACGGCTTCCCTGTGGAGTCGGATTTCAAGGGAAAAAATCTGCTGTTTATTGCGGGCGGTATCGGTCTTGCTCCCCTGCGGTCGGTAATCAACTATGTTCGCGACAACAGGGCAAATTACGGCTCGGTTCAGATAATCTACGGTTCACGCTCTATGGACGATCTGGTGGACTACAAGGAGATCATTGACGAGTGGATGAAGGACGACGGGATAGAAGTCAACCTCACCATTGACCGTGAGCAGGAGGGCTGGGACGGCCATGTGGGATTTGTTCCAAACTATGTTAAGGAGCTCAATCCCGACGTTTCCAAGACTGTTGTGATGTGCGGCCCTCCCATTATGATAAAGTTTACACTGGCGGGTCTTAAAGAGCTGGGATTTATCGAGACCCAGGTTTTCACAACAATGGAGCTGCGCATGAAGTGCGCCATAGGCAAATGCGGACGCTGCAACATCGGCAACAAGTACGTTTGCAAGGACGGGCCTGTTTTCCGCTTCGATCAGCTTGACCTGCTGCCTAACGAATATTGATAAACTAAGGAGTGAAAGTTAAATGGAAAATAACGTAAACATTTATCTGTTCGGCAAGCTCTACAGCGTACCCTCCAGCCTGACTATAATGAAAGCTATGGAGTATGCAGGGTATCAGCTTGTTAGAGGCTGCGGCTGCCGAAACGGTTTCTGCGGTGCGTGTGCCACCATATACAGAATTGCGGGCGATCCCGAGCTTAAGACCTGTCTTGCTTGTCAAACACAGGTGCAGGAGAATATGTACATTGCTACCCTGCCCTTCTTCCCGCTGGTAAAGCAGATATACGATATCAACACTGTATCCACCACACAGGCGGTCATGATGCAGCTTTATCCCGAGATATACTCCTGCGTGGGCTGCAACGCCTGCACAAAGGCCTGCACTCAGAAGCTGAACGTAATGCAGTACATAGCCTTTGCTCAGAGGGGCGAGTTTGACAAGTGCGCTGACGAGTCCTTTGACTGCGTAATGTGCGGCGTTTGCTCCTCCAGATGTCCTGCGGGTATCTCTCACCCTCAGGTGGCTATGCTTGCAAGACGTATCAACGGCAAGTACTTGCAGCCTAAGACAGAGCATCTGGAGAACAGGGTAAAGGAGATCCACAACGGCGATTTCAAGGAATTCCTTGACACCCTTATGGCTGAATCCAACGATCAGCTTAAAGAGCGTTACAACAACAGAGATATTGAGAAGTAAGGGAGGGCGGTCAAAATGTATACAAGTGAAGAAATGCTTCAGTCCATAAAGAAGGTTGAGGCTAACAGAGCGGCAAATGCTGCATATGAGCCTGACAGAATGACGGCGGAACAGAAGGAGGAAATTCTGGCTACTTACCACCCCGACCACATTGAGTCGGAGTTTGAGGAGCTGAAGATAGGCCCTAACAAGGGCGAGAAGGTTCCCCACGAACTGGCTGCTCTTTTGCAGGCAAACAGCAGGATAGATCCCGCGAAGATTGATCTTGAAAACCCCAAGTATGACGTTGACGTGCTGGTTATCGGCGGCGGCGGCGCAGGCTCTTCTGCGGCGATCGAGGCTCACAACGGCGGCGCAAACGTTATGATAGTTACAAAGCTGCGTATAGGCGACGCCAACACAATGATGGCTGAGGGCGGCATTCAGGCGGCTGACAAGCCCAACGACTCCCCTGCTATCCACTACATTGACGCTTACGGAGGCGGTCACTTTGCGGCAAAGCATGAGCTGGTGGAGAAGCTGGTTTGTGAGGCTCCCGACGCTATAAAATGGCTGAATGAACTGGGTGTTGAATTTGATAAAATGCCTGACGGCACTATGGTGACAACTCACGGCGGCGGTACTTCCCGCAAGAGAATGCACGCCTGCAAGGACTACTCAGGTGCGGAGATAATGAGAACTCTCCGTGACGAGGTTCTTAACCGTCAGATACCTGTGGTTGACTTTACGGCGGCTATTGAGATAATCCTTGACGACGGGGGCAAGGCTGCAGGTGCAGTTCTGATGAACATGGAGACCCATGAGCTTATGGTAGCAAGAGCCAAGACTGTTGTTATTGCCACAGGCGGAGCAGGACGGCTTCATTATCAGGGCTTCCCCACCTCCAACCACTACGGTGCGACTGCGGACGGTTTGGTGCTGGCTTACAGGGCAGGTGCAAAGCTGCTTTATGCAGATTCCCTCCAGTATCACCCCACAGGTGCGGCGTTCCCCGAGCAGATATTCGGTGCGCTGGTAACGGAAAAGGTTCGTTCCCTTGGCGCAAAGCTTGTTAACTGCGAGGGCGAGGTATTTATGCACCCGCTGGAGACCCGTGACGTATGCGCTTCCTCCATTATAAGAGAGTGCAAGGCAAGAGGCAAGGGCATTTCCACAGGAGACGGTCTGGGCGTATGGCTTGACACCCCCATGATAGAGCTGAAAAACGGCGAGGGAACTATTGAGAAGAGAATCCCCGCAATGCTGAGAATGTTTATGGAATACGGCATTGACATCAGAAAAGAGCCTATTCTTGTTTACCCCACACTTCACTATCAGAACGGCGGTATCGACATTACCTCCGACGGTATGAGCGGCATTGAGAACCTGTATGTTGCAGGCGAGGCAGTTGGCGGCATTCACGGCAGAAACAGGCTCATGGGCAACTCCCTGCTGGATGTTATCGTATTCGGCAGAAATGCGGGCAGAAGCGTTGCGGCTAAGTTCGGCAGCGTGACTGTGGGCAAGCTTACACTTGACCATGTAAACAAGTTCGCCGAGGAAATGAAGGGCGCAGGAATTGAAACAGACAAGGTTTCGCCTCAGCTTCTGCCCGATTATGCGAGAAAAGCCTGAGCGATTGACAGAAAAAGCCGAAACTCATCGGTAAATTCTTAAATTTATGTAAATCTTATGTTAATTTTGCCGAAAAGGGCTGTTAATCCGGGCGAATATACGCTATAATTAAATAGGCTATGAATGAACCCCTGCCGAAGTTATGGCGGGGGTTCTATATGGACTTAATTTTGCAGGATTAGTAAGGCACACTTGCAGATTTTATCCAAAAAAGCCTACATATTTTACGGAGGCGAAAGGTTCAAATGAGTTTGTTTAACGGCATAATTTCCATTACGGGACTGACGTTCCTTATGTTTATGGTGTTCCTTGTGGCAGGACTTGGGTATCTGCTGGGGCGCGTTACCGTAAAGGGCGTTTCCTTGGGAACGGCAGGAGTGTTCATTGTGGCGCTGCTTCTCGGTGCGCTGATGTTTACGAACAACCCCGAAACAGGCAATCTTGATAC
>CAMWIR010000096.1 GCA_947174365.1 uncultured Ruminococcus sp.
CATATACGGAGAAAGCCTCTGCCGAAACCGATTATTACAAAAGAATATGTATCAGAAACATAGCCGTTCTCGAAATTCTGTTTGCCACAGGCGCAAGAGTATCGGAAATATGCTCCCTCACTCCCGGTAATATTGACTTGTCAAATCACTTCATCAAAATATTCGGCAAGGGTTCAAAGGAGCGAATTATCCAAATCGAAAATTCAGATGTTCTTAAAATCCTTACGGAATACTCCGAAGCATTTCGGAATGATATTGAAAATTCCGGCTTTTTCTTTGTGAATAAACTCCACAAGCGCCTGTCAGAGCAGTCTGTGAGGGAAATTATCAACAAGTATGCCGCCTTATGCAACAGCAGCATACACATTACTCCCCATATGTTTAGACATTCATTTGCAACGCTTCTGCTTGAGGAAGATGTGGATATTCGTTACATACAGAAAATCCTCGGTCACAGTTCCATAACAACAACACAGATATACACCCACGTTGCCATGTCAAAGCAAAAGGAAATTCTGTCAGTCAAACACCCACGCAACAAAATCAGCATATAGCCTTTTATTCTCTTTCATAATATCACATTATCCGGTATATTTCAACAGAAATCGGACAAGCGGTACTTTTTTGGGAATAAACAGTATTTTTACCATTGTTAGTTATAAAATGTCTTTGATTTGTTAAACTATTGTTAATCAAATTTAGTCACAGCACAAAAGAAGAAATAGTACAAAAAGATACCTTTTTCATATGGAGTACAGATCAATGTTCATATAGAGGTGTAATAATATACTATTGATTATATTAATTTCGTCTTCTCACGTTCCTATATGAACTGTGCAGCTATTAAGGATAATTATTTTTACACGGGTACTTATTAAAATTTTCTTGCTACTGGTAATTTAGCTAAATTATAGCAGCGTATTTTGTATACTCTCACAAATTTTTAAATTTTTTCTGATTTTTACGAAAACAGCTATTTTTCATTGACTAAAATATTTGATAGGATATTTTTATCCTGTTTTGAACCTTTTTTAAACCTTGACAATTTCATCATACGGTAGTGAGAGATATTCGCCTGTATTGACAGAACACAGACTGCCCGTCTGCGGAAACGGTATATAAGAGGAACTGTAGCGCAGTATGTTTTAATAATGTAAAATATAATTAAAATAATATCTTGATTTTCACTTGACTGTATGGCAAAATTATGATATAATTAAATCAGAAAATCAAAAAAGGTTGTGATACCGATGTCAAACGTAACCTCCGATCGGATACGCATGGAAAGTTTGGAACAGCTTAAAATGCTCAGACCGATTGACGACATTTTTATGCGTGAGATTTTTCGGAACAACAAAGAACTGACGGAATTTGTTCTGCGGACAATCACGGGAATATCAGACCTTGAAGTGACGGAGGAACATTCGCAGTATGACTTGCAAAGGCTTTTGGGCGCACGTTCCGTATGTCTTGACGTGTTTGCAAAGGACAGTAAGGGACGGCGGTATAATCTTGAAGTTCAGAGAAGTGTGAACGGAGCAGAACCCAAGCGAGCAAGATACCATTCATCATCAATTGATGTAGAACTGCTTGATACTGGAGCAAAATTTACCGATTTGCCCATAACCTACGTTATATTTGTGACAGAAACCGATGTTTTCGGCGAGGGAAAACTGATTTATCCCATTGACAGAATCAACACAGCAACAGGAAAACCTTTTGACGATGATGAGCATATTATTTATGTGAACGGCGAATATACTGACAAGGGGGACGATTCCGACCTTGCAAAACTTATGCATGATTTTCTTTGTTCAAATGCCGATGATATGCTTTTACCGCTTATAGCGGAGAGTACACGGTACTACAAAACTAACCCGAAGGGAGTAGAGTATATGGCTAAGAATATGACCGATTGGGGTAATGAATTAAAGCAAGAGGGCAGGCAAGAGGGCAGGCAAGAGGGCAGGCAAGAGGGCAAACAAGAAGCCTTGATTGAAACTGCACTTAAAATGCTGAAAAAAGGTGTAATGTCATTTGAGGATATTTCTGAGTACAGCAGCTTGCCCCTTGATGAGGTCAAGGCGCTTGCCGAAAAATGCAAGCCTGCCGCCACATAAAAGCTGTTGCGGCTGTCCAAACGCCGATGATATGCTTTTGCCGATTATGGCGGAAAGTACACGGTACTACAAAACTAACCCGAGGGGAGTGGAGTATATGGCTAAGAATATGGACGAATGGGGCAATGAATTAAAGCAAGAGGGTAAAAAAGAAGCCTTGATTGAAACTGCACTTAAAATGCTGAAAAAAGGTGTAATGTCATTTGAGGATATATCTGAATACAGCAGCTTGTCCCTTGATGAAATCAAGTCGCTTGCCGAAAAGTGCGAGCCTGCCGCCACATAATGGCACAAAGGATTGTTGCAGCCGTTAAATGATCCATTCCCTGTCAAGCAGACAGTGTAAAAAAATATTCTACGAAATATCCAAAAGCAGTCGGTACAAATTGTGCAGGCTGCTAATTTTTGTATAATTTTGCAATCCACAGTATTCCTTCGCAGAGTGGGTGAACCCCGAATGAAGAAGGAATACTGCGTCGCATTTTAGGTTCTGAATTATAAAATGTGTAAATCCATTTTTTAAGATATACAATTGATTTTAATTATTTCGTTTTCTCACATTCCGATATGAACTGTGCAGCTATTAAGGATAATAAATTTTACACAGGTATTTATTAAAATTTTTTGTCACTGGCAATTCGACTAAATTATGGCAGTGTATTTTGTGTATTCTCACAAATTTTATGAATTTTTTTCTGATTTTTACGAAAATGGCTATTTTTCATTGACTAAATATATGAGAGGATATTTTTATCCTGTTTTGAACCTTTTTTGAATCTTGACAATTTCATCATACGGCAGTGAGAGATATTCGCCTGTATTGACAGAACACAGGCTACCCGTCTGCGGAAACGGTACATCGGAGGAACTGTAGCGCCGTATGTTTTAATAATGTAGATGTATTTTTCTGCCAACAGCGGAAAAAATAAGTATAAAGGAGCTGAATACAGAAAATGAATAAGGAAAAGCCCGAAATTGTCTTAAAGAGGCAAACTCTTATTGCTTGGGCAAGGCTTATGCTCAAAGAGAAAAAAATATCTCAGGATAAGTGTAATAAGATGATAGCCAGATTTGAGAAAATTACATCATAAATTTTTCTAAAACTATTGACTTTTTTCGACCGGTATGGTATCATAATAATTGAAATACACACCGATAGCAGGAGGTAGTCATATGGATATTTATGAAATGGCTAACAGAATGAAATATGAGCGCAAAACAATATTTGACTTGAACATCAGAGTAACCTTTTACGCCCGTGTATCAACAACACGGGATGAGCAGGAGAACTCTATTGAAAATCAGATAGCGTTTTTTACCGATATGATCCGGAACAATCATAACTGGACTTACATAGAGGGATATGTTGACCGTATCCGAGGTGAACAAGCCGAAAACCGTGCCAATTTTATGAGAATGATAGAGGACGGAAAGGCAGGAGCATTTGATCTTATTCTGACAAAGGAAGTCAGCCGTTTTGCAAGAAACACTATTGATAGTCTGACCTATACAAGAGAATTGCTTAGAGCAGGGGTCGGTGTGTTTTTCCAAAACGATAATATCTGTACCATTGATACCGACAGCGAACTTAGATTGACTATTATGTCCAGTATAGCCGCTGACGAGGTTAGAAAGCTGTCCGAACGTGTTCGGTGGGGGCATAAACGTTCTATAGAAAACGGAAGTGTTATGGGAAACAGCCGAATTTTCGGATACAACAAGAATGACTGTAAGCTTGTTGTCAATGAAGCCGAGGCTGAAATGGTAAGGCTCATATTCGAGCTTTACTCAACAGGGGAGTACAGTACACGGAAAATTGAGAAAGTTCTTTTTGAAAAGGGGTATCTCGGCAGGAACAATACCCGTATTCACCATAATACAATTGCAGGGATTATCCAAAATCCGAAGTACAAAGGCTATTTCTGCGGCAACAAGGTAAAAATAGTCGATTATCGGACAAGGGAACAGCGTTTTCTGCCGCAAGACGAATGGATAATGTACAAGGACGAAACAGGGGAGAAATGTCCTGCCATTGTTTCCGAAGAGTTATGGGATAAGTGCAATACCATATTTTCGGAAAGAAGTACGGCAATAAAGAACCGTGAGCGTTCTTTTAAGGATACCAGCGCATTTACAGGGAAAATCATATGTGCCGCCCACGGCAAGGCGTACTGGAGGACAAGCTATTCAAACAGTGCGTCTTTGGGAAAACCCGTTTATCAATGGATATGCAGTGAGAAAAAGAGGTTTGGCGCTAAATCTTGTGCCTCATTTTCTATTATGGAAAGCGAGCTGTACAAAATTTTGTCTGATTTCTTCAAGCTTGCCGCAGGAAACATTGAGGACTATGTAAATACATTTCTCAAGGTTTATGCCGAGACTGACACCGACAGTGATATTCAAAAGCAGCTCAATTCCTTGAAAATCAGACTTGAAAAGGAAAAAGCCAAGCGGGAGAAGCTGCTTGACCTGTATACCGAGGGGGTTATTCAGAAAAAAGAATTCTCCGAACGCAACGACACTGTAAATGTGTTGATTTCGGAGCTTGAGGAAAATATTTCCGATTTACGGGAAGAAAGCCTTAAAACAGGGGATTATGTTAGGGAAATTAAAAGCATTGAGCATTACTTCAAGACAATGTACAGTCCCGAAGGGGATATGACCAAGGAACAGGTAGACGAAATGTCAAAAGCCATTATAGACCGAATTGAGGTTGTTCCGATCAACAGTGACAGTATGAAACTTGAGATACACCTTAAAACGGGCTTAAACAGCGATATTACTTACTTTGCGGGGAATAGGCGTACTCGTTGTCGTTCTGGACACATCAGTAAGAAAATGATCGATTCCTACAAGCAGGGTCTTAAGGGCTAAGCTCATTCAGGACTGAAAATAAAAAATTTAAATTTCAGGACGCATTAAAATATGCGTCCTGATTATTATTTCCCGCAATAGGGAGCTTATCTCATATCGGCGGCAGGTCAAATATATCCGTTGACTTATCGGTAAATCCTCCTGCATAGGTATAATTTGACTTTCCGCTCTTTTTGATCTTGTACATGGCAGTGTCCGCAGCCTCGATAAGATCCTTGGAATTTTCGCCGCTTTCCTTGAAGAAAGCTATGCCGATACTGCAATGAACCGTGAAATGATTGCCTGTGGACTCCGAGTCAAAGCCTTCATTGAGAATTTTTATCATATCTGCGGCAATATTTCCTGCATCATCAATAACCTTGAGCCGCGTCAGACACATTACAAATTCGTCGCCGCCCAGTCTGCCGCCGAAGCCCTTGTCAAATGTAAGCTCCTTAATGGTGTCCGCAACGAATTTCAGCACCTCATCACCGCATTTGTGACCGAATTCATCGTTAAAGTGCTTGAAATCGTCCAGGTCAATAAACATAAGAGCGTCCAGACTGCGCCTTGCAGCGCTCTGTTTTATTTCTTCATCAAGGGTGCGGGTAAAGGTCGCACGGTTGTAGAGCTGGGTAAGCGCGTCATAATTTGCCTTTTGCATAAGGGTGATAGCGCTTTTCTTTTCTCGGTCAATGTCAACCAGCATACCGATTATCTTGGTGGGGGTCTTGTTGCGGTCGTAGAATTTCCTGCCCCTTATCCTTATCCAGCTGAAGTCACCGTAAATGTTTTTGAGACGGTATTCACCCTCCCATTTTTCCCCTCCGGAGGAAACGATTGCCGCAAGGTCATCGTTATACCGCTTGGCGTCATCCTTGTGGACTTTCATTTTATAAAGGAAGCTTTCGCTTACGCTGTCGTCCTTGGCGCGGAAGCTGAACTTCTGATTGAAATTGTTGGAAACATAGACCTTGTAGGTTTTGAGATTTATTTCAAATATTACATTGTCCATCATGGAAACAACCGTTTTATACCGCTGCTCGCTTTCAAACATATTATCGAACATATTGTTGAAAGCAGTGCTTATTTCCCCGAATTCATCATGGGAATTAAGGTCAAGGCGGACATTTGTCTCTCCGTGATTCAGATTGCTGATAACACGTATGATCTTTCGTATAGGGTGGGTGTACTGCACACTTATAAATACGGAAATTCCCGCCGCAGAAATAACCAGAACTATCACCGTCATACGCATACCCGAATAATCCAGAGCCATAGCTGAGGAGGCGGTGCGCTTGTTGTAGCTGCAAACAAGACTCCAGCCCGCAGTGTCAATGGCAGTCCCGCAAACATTGTAATTGCCGTAGCTTGACGTTATTGTTTCCGATGCAGCGTTTTCGGAATAATAGGGGATAGCGTCCTGCAGCTGATGACCTATTTCTTTGTATTCCGCCACAGATTCCAATGTTTTGGGAGTTGCAAAGCTGCTGGTTATATATTTTCCTTCGGAATCTATCAGCAGAATGCTGGCATAGTTGCTGAACCCCGACATATTGAGTACCGAATCGATCTTGGAAAGGGTTATCTCTTCACAGACAATGGCGATCTGCTTATTTGAATGGGAATAGATCCTGCGTACAATGAAAAAATATCCCTCTCCTGCTGCCTTTGGAGTAAAAAAGCGGGAAATACCGTTGTTTTTTGCGGCTATCTCTTTGAAATAATCTGCATTTGGATCTCTTGTGCCGATGTCGTCACGGTCGAAGGCCGCCGTAATAATGCCATCGTTATCAATAATGAACATATCGGTAATATCATCATATTTTTTTACCGTCTGGCTTATAAGCTCTGCGGCATATTCCGCATTCTGCGTTTCTCCGTTTTCGGCTCTGTTTTCAGCAAAGTTACGGATAGTTTCATCGGAGGCAAAGGTTTTGATATTCATTGTGTGATTTAAAAGCATTTCATTTATAAATGCGCTTTTATCTGCGTTGATACTTTTCATTGCGGACACTTGAAAATTACTCAGGGAGGATGCAAATGAAGAGCTTGAAATTATGTAAAATATTATAAGGGGAAGTACTGCGACTGCTATAATGCAGGCAGACAGCTTCAAGCGCAGTTTCATTCCTATCCCTCCTTTTTCGGCTGATCCTTTTACGGGTATTTTTTTGCAGCTTGATTGAAAATGCTTTCGGATCCGAGGTTACATTGCTGCCCGATATCGAATATTACCGTTAAAAGCAGCAAGCGGTTTTGGCGGCAACAGTGCCCTTAACTATTTTACCACAAAAATGAAAAAAAGTAAAGAAGCATTTATTATTTTAGGTGCATTCGGTATATTTTTCATCATTTTAAACAAAGCCTAAAACGAAAATTGTCTGTTTTGTACAAATCCCGTCCCTTACCTTTGGCTGCGGGCTGTATATTCCATATGCCGCTTCGGTTTAGGACGGGATATTTTTATGCTTTAATAATCATCGCTTATGATAATGTCCGGCTCGTCTGTCAGGGGCGGCTCTGTCCATATAATGGGCGGAGGAGTGGTGGTAGTGGTAGTCTCGGTGGGAATTGTCGGGGGAACGGTAGTCACCCATGGTGTTGGAGATGTTTCCGTAGGCCTTGTCTCGGAGGGAGTGGTCTGTGTGGTCTCGGTGCTTTCGGGGTTTACCGCCACGTGCACCGACAGCACCTCACCCGCCTCAAGGTCAATATATTCTCCCGGATCCATGCTTATCCAGGCAACATAATCGTTGAGGGTGTTAGAGGTCTCATATGCCTTTTCTTCATACTTTATGCCTGCGCTGTTAAGTAGCTCAAAATAATCCTTTTTATTAAGTCCGTAAAAATCGGGTATCATAACCTTAGCGGGACCCATGCTTATTTTAAGAGTGACCTCCTGCCCCTTTTCGTAATTGCTGCCCTTTTCTATAGACTGATCGAAGATTATCCCCTTGTCGTATTCATCGGTATAGACATATTCGGGTACAATGGTAAGGTTATCGTTGATAGCGGTATTTTTTACCGTGTCGAAAACCTTGCCCACCAGGTCGTTCATAATATAAATGGTAGTCCCGGGCTTGAATGTGGTCTGGTCAATGCTGCTGTTTTCGGGAGACGTGGTCTCAATGACAGCCAGTGTAGGCAGGGTGGGAATAGTGCTTGCAGCACCCTCGGGCGGTGCGGTGAATGCGCCGCTGTCGTCGGATGTATTGCCGTTCGGGTCGCCCTGTCCTATTCCAACGGCAGCAGAGCTGCCGTTGGACAGGGTGGTGTTTTCAGTGCCGTGGATAACAGGGTCACTGTTATCGTCAAGCACCATCATAAGAGCTGCCATGGAGACCATCATCACGCAGGCAGCGGAGATAAGCACTACCCAGAACATTTTGCTTCTGCTGGGCCGCCCCCGCTTTTCATTCTTGTGAGAGGGCTGAACAGTGCCCTTGGTGCTGTGCTGCTTGGGGATAGAGATAGTCTGGGTCGCTGTCTGAGTCTTTGTCCTGTTGAATTCCGGCTCTTCAAAAAGCTGGGTAACAAGCTCGGTAACGGTCTGTATGCGCATTTCCCCCGACAGGGTCATGCCGTTCATTATCACCTTTGAAACATTTGAGGGAATATTCGGGTTCAGCTTTCCCGGCTCGGGCAGAGTGTCGTTTGCCACACGCTCCATGGCGTCTGTGGGAGCAGTGCCCGTGAGAATGCGGTATAAAAGGGCGCAGATGCCGTAAACATCAGTCCATGTGCCCTGCCAGTTGCTGGAGCTGTACTGCTCGGGAGCGGCATAGCCGTGGAATATCTCCGAGGCAAGCTCGGTGTTGGCAGTGCGGGAGTCGGCTATGGAGAAGCCTATGAGCATAAGCTCCTCTTTTTCGGTAACGATTATATTTTCGGGGGCAATGCCTCTGTGGACAAGCCCTGCATTATGCACCAGTGAAAGAGTGGTGAAGATAGGCGGGAAAAGCCGCTTTACCTCTTCCCAGGTAAGCTCTCCTGCGTGATCCTTTAAATATTTGGCCAGATTTTCCCCTTCAATATATCGGAACACCACATAGCCTGTGTTGTTATCCCCGAACATATCTATGGGAGGGCAAATGTGGCTGAGCGTCCGCATTTTTGCCAGCATTTTGTTAAGCTCCACAAACTCTGACATGAACGCTTTATACTGAGCAACACAGTTTTGCCTAACGGAAATTATCCCGCTGTCGCTGGTTCTGCTGCACAGGGTGTCGGGCATATATTCCTTTATTGTCACCTTTGAAGAGGTAACGGTGTCAAAGCCTATATAAGTAGCGCCCTCGCCGTTGTAGGAAAGGAGCTTGCCGATAAGATAGCGGTCATTTAAGGTGATTCCTGGCTGAAGATAGGAGGAAAGCGAGGGCGAGTCGGGGGCATAACCGCATAAGGGGCATACTCCGCCGCCCTCCAGCGGTTCCATACAGCCCAGACACAAATTGTAAGTATAATTCGGCAATGCCTCACATCTCCCTTTAATAAACACAGTTTTGATTTAAAATAACGCCTGTCCCATATGCCGACAGGGGAAATATTCACGGCGAAAGATTTTTTCACGCATAGTTCTTCTATATTATAATAACAGTCTTAGGCGGCGTTGTCAAGAGATTTTCCGAATTGTCAGCCTTATGTTGTCAAACTTTAACCATTTCGGCGGATTTTGATACCGCTTTGTATTTTATTTGTAACCGTTTTGACATTTTTATGCTGACAAAGAACAAAATAAACCATTTATCAAAATTGACAGCCTGTTATTGTTCGTCCGAAAACAGATATGATTTTAACGCTGCGGCAATTTGAAATTTTCCGGTAAAGACGTTACGGTTGAATGCCGGATCATGCCGTACAGAGGAACGACCGTTCAGCGTGTATTTGAACTTGTTTCATCGTATTGCCGAAACGCTCGCTATATTAAACGAAGAAGATATGTATTAGGCGGCACGTTAATGTTAAAGTGTGAATTTACTGTAAAATGGGCTTTTTCAACATACTGCGTTTTTTACCGTAGGGAAGAAAAATCCTTTAACGAACAAATATCAATTTTTTGTAAATTTTTTCCGTAATTCCAAAGTTACGGCTAACAAAAAAGTACAGGTCAGAAAATTGCCGACTTATTTCCATAAGTGCTAAAAACGACTTAAATTTTAAAAGTATGGTGCTAAAATTACAGATATAAAACTTTTATAATTTGAAGGTTTGCTACAAATATTAATTTAGCGGACGGTTTTCGCCGAAGTTTTTTGCGGGAATTTCCGGCGAAAAAAATGAACAGTGCGGCAGCTGATATACAAACCGTTGCTGCAAAATAATCATTCGCCGCCCCCAAAAATCATATGTGCAAATTTTTTGGGGCGGCTCATGGCTATTTTGCTATAGCGGTTTGTATAAAAATAAACAAATGCTGCGGAGAGGAAGTCAATATGAAATCAGCTTTAAATTTATTCAAGGGGATTTTCTGCGGACTTATTGCCGCCGTGACGGGGGCGGTGGTTTACTATAATATACATCTGCCCGACAGCTACATTGTTTCAAAAGGAGAAAGCTTGCAGCTGGGGAATTTTCTGGATATAACCTCCGATGGGCTGCTGCCCGAAAATTACAGCTTTGAGTACCCTGAAGCAGAGGATTTCCGCAGCGTTTTTGCAGTGGAAAACAGCAAAGGGAACATTCAGGCGGAAAATGTAAGAAGCGAGCAGCTGAGGCTTTTCGGGATATTTCCCATAAAAACTGTCACTGTAAGCGAGGTAAGCGAGCCTGTGGTGATCCCCTGCGGAACGCCCTTCGGCATAAAGTTGCTTACAGAGGGAGTAATGGTAGTGGAGCTGACAGGCTTTGACAGCGGCGGAAAAATATCCTCCCCCGCCAGAGATGCAGGGATAGAGGAAGGGGATATTATTCTGAGCATTTCAGGGAAAAAGGTTACCTCAAATAAGGAGGTAAGCGGAATTATCGAGGAAAGCGGGGGCAAGACCCTGGGAGTGGAAATTATGAGCGGCGGCGAGCGGAGGGTTGTATTTATCAGACCCGAAAAGTCCGCTGCGGACGACTGCTACAGAGCGGGAATGTGGGTTCGCGACAGCTCGGCGGGGATAGGCACTGTGACCTTTTACGACCCTGTCACCCATATTTTTGCAGGTCTCGGACACCCTGTATGCGACAGGGACACGGGCGAGGCGCTTACCATGTCGAAGGGCGAATCGGCGGATGTGATAATAAGCGGGATAAAGAAAAGCTCGGCAGGCGCTCCGGGGGAGCTTATAGGAATGTTTGCGGATAACGATCCCAGCGGGCAGCTGCTGGCAAACAGTGACTGCGGACTTTACGGCAGAATGGACGTGTGTCCGTCCCATGAAAGCGCCTTGCCTGTTGCAATGCGGCAGGAAATTTCGGAGGGCAAGGCGGAAATTATCGCCACCGTAAGCGGCAGCACGCCTATGCGATATGCCGTGGAGATTGAGAAGATAAATCTTTCCGACCGTGAGGACAGCCATAATATGGTAATTCATGTGACCGACAGCAGGCTGCTGGAAAAGGCGGGCGGGATAGTCCAGGGCATGAGCGGCAGTCCTATTATCCAGAACGGCAAGCTTGCGGGGGCAGTGACCCATGTGCTGGTGCGTGACCCTACAAGGGGGTACGGAATATTTGCGGACACCATGTTAAGTTCCGTCAAAGAACTGGCACTTATTGATGAAGAATAATAAATACGTGTGCGCTGTGCAAGGGGGCGCGGATAGGCATTTATATGTGGCTGCTTGTGCAAAAAAAGTCACAGAAATGTTACCTAAAATTTATAAATTTGCACAACGGTCACTATTATGCGAAAGGACTTATAAATAGCGACAGAATTTTCGCCCGATATTCACAAAATTTTTATCAATAAATATGTTGATTTTTCCTTGTGAGTGTAGTATAATTA
>CAMWIR010000097.1 GCA_947174365.1 uncultured Ruminococcus sp.
GTACAATATATTTTATAGATAATTGACCGAAAACACAAATAAAATTTCAATGCAAATGCGGGCTTGACGCCAACGGTAAAAGAGCGCAATTTCTTGCCTTCTGCCTATTGCTTCTTGCCTCTATTCAGGGATGGTGTTGTGTAAATGAAAAAAGCATTGGACAACAGAGAGCTTAGCTGGCTCAAATTTAACGGCCGTGTGCTGGAGGAGGCAACGGATACATCCGTGCCTTTGTGTGAAAGACTGCTGTTCTGCCAGATATTCCAGTCAAATCTGGACGAGTTCTTTATGATAAGAGCGGGGTCGCTGTATGACCGCACGCTGATCGACAACAGGAATGTGGACAACAAAACGGGTATGACCCCTGCCGAGCAGCTCAGAGCCATTTACAAAAAGGTTCACGAGATGATCCCCACTGTGGAGACTGCTTACGCCGATACCATGAGTCATCTGGACGCTGCGGGCGTGGAGCACGTGGAGCTGGCGAAAATAACCGATCGTGAGGAGGAGTATCTTCACGCCTACTTCAATTCGGAGATACGCCCCATTATTTCCCCGCAGGTGGTGGATAAGCGCCACCCGTTCCCCTTCCTTTCCAACAAGGCGATCTACGCTGTTACACATCTGGAATCGAAAAACGGCGTTAAGCTGGGCATAATCCCTGCGGGGGGCAGCTTCCCCCGTATGATAATCCTGCCCGACAAAAGCAGGCTGCGCTTTGTGCTGGCGGAGGATGTTATCCTGCGGTACTGCTCGGACGTGTTCGAGAATTACAAGATACTGGGAAAGGCCGTTATCCGCATTACCCGAAATGCCGATATCAATCTTGAAGAGGGCTTGTATGACCGTGATGCGGATTACCGCAGAGTAATGGAGGAGCTGCTCAAAAAGCGGAGAAAGCTTTCTCCAGTGCGGCTGGAGCTTTACGGAAATTTAGGTGCAGAGGGGATAAAGCACCTTTGCAGAAACCTTGATCTGACGGAGGAGAAAATATTCTTCACCGCAGCCCCCCTTGATCTGTCGTTCATTTTTACCATAAGAAACCGTATTGAACGGGCGCACCCGGAATTTTTCTACGATCCCCAGACCCCGCAACGCCCGAGGGACGTTATCCACGGAATGCCCTTGCTGCCTCAGGTGCTGAAGCATGATGTGCTGCTCAGCTATCCATACGAGAGCATACGTCCGTTTATAGGGCTTTTAAACGAGGCGGGGAATGACCCCGAGGTCATTTCCATAAAGATAACCCTTTACAGAGTGGCAAGCAATTCAAAGGTCATAGAAGCTCTTATCAGCGCTGCGGAAAACGGCAAGGAGGTTTTCGTGCTGGTGGAGCTGCGGGCAAGGTTCGATGAGGAAAACAACATTGAATGGTCCAGACGCCTGGAGCGTGCAGGGTGCAAGGTAATGTACGGCCCCGAGGGACTTAAAGTCCATTCAAAGCTGCTGCTCATTACCCGCAAAAACGGCAGGGAGCTGCAATATATAACCCAGATAGGCACAGGCAACTACAACGAGAAAACCTCCGAGCTGTACACCGACCTGTCCCTTATAACTGCCGACAGCCGCATAGGCTTGGAGGCGGGAGTGGTGTTCAACGCTCTTTCCCTCGGAAATCCCGTAGAGAACTGCAAGTATCTTATGGCAGCCCCCAAGAGCCTGCAAAATAAGGTCATAGAGCTTATCGACCGCGAAATTGCCGAGGCACAAAGCGGCAGAGAGGGGTATATCGGGCTGAAGCTAAACTCCGTTACCGACAAGACCCTCATCAACAAGCTCATTGAGGCAAGCGCAGCAGGGGTAAAAGTGGATATGGTGGTAAGAGGTATCTGCTGCCTTATTGCGGGAATAGAGGGGCAGTCGGAGAATATCACAGTGCGGAGCATTGTGGGGCGGTATCTGGAGCATTCGAGAATATACATATTCGGCTGCTCAGAGCGGCAGAAGGTGTATATTTCCTCGGCGGACTTTATGACCAGAAACACCTTGCGCCGTGTGGAAATTGCGGCACCGGTGCATTCTCCCGAACTTCGGGAGCGTATTCTGGAAATGTTCGACATCCTTATGAGGGATAATGTGAAAGCAAGGATACAAGCCCCCGACGGCACATATCACAAGGTACAGCCCGGGGAGCATGAAAAGCGGATATGCGCCCAGGAATATTTTGCCCGCGAGGCAAAACGCTTCGCCGAGGAGGCGTCCTTGAAAAAGCCCGTACCCGTAAAGGTCACAGCGGTAAAGAAAGTCAAGCTCCAAAAAAAGAGCCGCAGGAATGTAATAAAGCTGAGGGCGCGCAGGAAATAGGCGCAGTATGCAGTATATAGTGCGCTGTGCCGCTGTGTTGTGCAAATATATAAAAGCAGCCCGTTATAACGGCACAGGCTTTGAAAAGCCCCCGAAAAGCGGAAAAAATTTTTTCCGACTATTGCATTTTTCGGAAAAATGGTGTATAATTATAAAAAGCGTTTTCTTATGAAAGGACTGTTTTATTATGATCGAAGAAATTTATGCTGCCATAAGCAAGGCTATGAATGAAAAGATACGTCTTACCAAAGGTGCGCTGGTTCTTATTGCCCTGTGCGCATTTGTGGGAGGGCTTATTGCAGGGGCTGCTGCCGCCCGTGCGGGCAGAGGCAGAAAAGCTGCCGCTGTTTATTCCTGCGGTGATGATTTTGACGCTGATGAATACGTGCGCAATCTGAATTTTGACGAATAATTAAATTTTCGGATATTTTTACGGGAGCGGGCGTTTGCAGGGCTTTCCGGTAAACTTGTTCTACCCGGGTAAAACAGGGTCAAACAGGCTGATATTTCCCCGTCCTTGGCGGGGAAATACATATGCAATTTTGCAATATATAAAAAAGGATTGAACAAATAAATGAAGTTAGGTATGGTGGGTCTGCCGAATGTCGGCAAAAGCACCCTTTTTAATGCACTCACAAACGCAGGGGCGGAAAGCGCAAATTATCCTTTCTGCACCATTGAGCCGAATGTGGGTATAGTAAGCGTTCCCGACAGCCGCCTTGATAAGCTGCGGGAAATGTACGAGCCGGATAAGTTTACTCCGGCAACGCTGGAATTTGTGGATATTGCAGGGCTTGTGAAAGGCGCTTCCAAGGGCGAGGGGCAGGCTGATATTTCCCCGTCCTTGGCGGGGAAATACATATGCAATTTTGCAATATATAAAAAAGGATTGAACAAATAAATGAAGTTAGGTATGGTGGGTCTGCCGAATGTCGGCAAAAGCACCCTTTTTAATGCACTCACAAACGCAGGGGCGGAAAGCGCAAATTATCCTTTCTGCACCATTGAGCCGAATGTGGGTATAGTAAGCGTTCCCGACAGCCGCCTTGATAAGCTGCGGGAAATGTACGAGCCGGATAAGTTTACTCCGGCAACGCTGGAATTTGTGGATATTGCAGGGCTTGTGAAAGGCGCTTCCAAGGGCGAGGGGCTGGGTAATAAGTTCCTTGCGGATATCCGTGAGGTGGACGCTGTTGTTCACGTTGTACGCTGCTTTGAAGATGAAAATATCATTCATGTGGACGGCAGCGTGAATCCCGAGCGGGATATCGAGACCATTGATCTGGAATTGGTTTTTTCCGATATAGAGCTGCTGGAGCGGCGTATCGACCGCACCGCAAAGCTTATCAAGGGAGATAAAAAATACGGCGAGGAGCTGGAATTTTTAAAGGCGCTCAAAGCACATCTGGAGCAGGGGCATTCCGCAAGAAGCTTCGAGACCGACGAGGACACAGCGGAGATCATGGCGACTATTCCGCTGCTGTCGGCAAAGCCCGTTATATACGCCGCAAATCTTTCCGAAGATGATTTCAAGAATAACATAGCTTCCTCTGAGCATTACAAAAAGGTAAAGGAGATCGCTGACCGTGAAAATGCGGCGGTGCTGCCTATCTGCGCACAGCTGGAGGCGGAAATTTCCGATATGAGCGATGAGGATAAGGAAATGTTCCTTTCCGAATTGGGTCTTGAAGTATTGGGGCTTGACCGCATAATCAGCGAGGGTTATGCCCTGCTGGGGCTTATCTCCTACCTTACCGCAGGCAAGCCGGAGGTGCGGGCGTGGACGATCAAAAAGGGCACAAAAGCGCCGCAAGCGGCAGGAAAGATCCACTCGGATTTTGAAAAGGGCTTTATACGTGCGGAGGTTGTCTCCTTTGATAACCTTATGACCTGCGGCAGTATGGCGGCGGCTAAGGAAAAGGGACTTGTCCGCTCGGAGGGCAAGGATTATGTTATGCAGGACGGAGATATTGTGCTGTTCAGATTTAATGTATAAAAATTATATATTTGTTTTATGAAGAAAATTGCGGTAAAAGGAGAGTGCTTTATTTGAAGCGGCATGAATATCTTAGATCGGCAATTCTGGCATTTGTTGCGGCTGTGATTTTCCTGGCGGCAGGAGTGGGAGTTACTATAGTGCTTACTCCCATGATAAGCGACGGCGACCATGCTATGAAGATCTTCCTGTTTGTTCCTCTTTGTATGTACGCTTTCGGTGCGTTTCTGGCGATCGTGGGCATTTACGGAGTTCTAAACGACAGGCAGATAGAAAACGGCACCGTTATCGAGGCGGACGTTACGGGTATTACGGAGTTTTTCGTCGGCTCGGGCACAAAGGACGTGCGATATAATCTTTTCTGCGAGGCGGTGATAAACGGCAGGAAATACCGCTTCTCCCGCAAGGCAATTTCAAGAGAACTCAAGGAAACCATTAAGAATAAAAAGGTGAATGTGAAGATAAATCCCGCAGACCCCAGGCAGTATTACATTATGCTGTAGGACAAGGCGCTCTGACAGGAGGGGACGTAATGTTACAGGGAAAAAAGGCTTTTAAGGGTACGGTTTTATTTGGAAATTTAATACCGCATAATTTCCTTAAACATAACACATTGTGCGGTATTACCCTAATTATTAACTTTTACTCTATCAAGTAGTCGGGCTACAGGTAAAAATCAAAAGTCCACAGCACCTAATTTTATTATAACATATTTTGGGAAAGGAGAGTATGATTTAGGCTTTACTATATCATACAAGTTTGAAATGAAACTTAAATGGTATCTTGAAAATACAGTTAAGAATATTCTTATTCTTTTTTTTATATCGATGATTTTTAATATTGTATCAATTGCATTGGGAGATGAAATGACTTTTGAATATATGATACTTTGGTCTTTGTCATTTTCATTGTTGGTTACAATAGGCGAAAATATCATTTATAGGTTAATTCCTAAAAAAATGTCACAATGCGAAACAGATAGGCTTATACTGAAGCTTATTAGATCTGATTACGTAGAAACACCTGAATATAACTATACAAACCCGTCAAAAGTCCGGTACTTTAAGCATAATAGTTTTTTTCCTTGTTATAAGGATGTAATAATATATCTTAATGGTGAAGAAAACACGGTTTATCTTTCAGGAATCGTTTTAAGGAAATATGAACAATAAGTCTGCATTAATATTAGAATTATATAAATATGATAATAGAAAAGGAAAATATAAAATGACATAAACACATGCTTCTCAATATTTTAAATGAGTGAAGATCACCCGAAAAAGGGCTGCTGCAAACCGCTGCAACAGCCCTTTTGGCATAATAAAATGCAACATGATTCATTTTTCCCTTTTCCGTTCTTCCTCCAGCAAATGCTGCCTGTAGGCAAATGCCGCCTGTTCGGTCTTGTTTTCGCCGAAGGTGTAGTAGACCTTGTCCTTTATGGGGTCGGGAAGATACTGTTGGGTAACGTAATGATTGGGGAAATCATGGGGATAAAGATAATGCTGCCCTCTGACCTCGGCGTCCGCACCGTCGCAGTGCTTGTTCTGAAGCGCACGGGGAAAGCTGCCGTATTCTATGGTGCGCACGTCCTCCAGCGCAGCGTCAATGGCAAGATATGCGGAGTTGGACTTGGGCGCAGTGGCAAGGAGGATAACAGCGTCCGCCAAGGGCAGCCGTGCCTCGGGCAGCCCCAGCTGCATGGCGCTGTCCACGCACGCTTTTACAATGGGGATAGCCATAGGATATGCAAGCCCCACATCCTCGCAGGCAATGCACAGCAAGCGCCTCGACAGCGAGATTATATCCCCTGCCTCGATAAGCCTTGCCGCATAGTGGAGCGCCGCATTCTCGTCGCTGCCCCTGACGGATTTGTGCAGAGCGGACAGAATATCGTAATGCTGTTCGCTGTCACGGTCATAGCGCATATTGCTCCGCTGGGTCAGCGCCTTTGCGGATTCAAGGGTGACAATGGCGTTCTTCCCGTCATTTTCCGCACTGAGATAACACAGCTCGCAGGCATTGACGGATTTGCGCACATCCCCTCCGCAGCCTCTTGCGATATGGGCGCAGACCCCCTTTTCCGCACTTATTTTTACCCCCGTTTCTTCCGCCAGTATCTTAAAAGCCCGCTCGCATACGGGTATGATATCCTCCGTGGTCACGGGCTTGAACTCAAATACCGCCGAGCGGCTGAGAATGGCGTTGTACACGTAAAAATAAGGGTTTTCCGTGGTGGAGGCAATAAGGGTTATCCGTCCGTTTTCTATATATTCCAAAAGTGACTGCTGCTGCTTTTTGTTAAGGTACTGTATTTCGTCCAAATAAAGCAGCACTCCGTTCATGCCGTCAATGGTGTCCGTGTCGGCAATGACCTCTTTTATATCGGAAATGCCTGCGGAAGTGCCGTTGAGCTTGTGGAGCTTCATTCCCGCATTTTCGGCGATTATTCTTGCAACCGTGGTCTTGCCCACTCCCGAGGGTCCGTAGAATATCATGTTGGGCACATTACCGCTTTCGATTATCCGCCGCAGATATTTTCCCTCGCCCAGCAAATGCCGCTGCCCCACTACCTCGTCAAGGTTTTTCGGGCGTATCCTGTCGGCTAAAGGTGTTGACATTTTCTTCACTCCTAACTAATACTAATCACCATTGGAATTATAGGCAAGAAATCGCCGCAAAAGCTTTAATATATGTGGTTTTGCGGCGATTTCTTGCCTATAATTCAATGAGTGATTTGTATAATTTGCACTCCCCGTCAAATCCGATATTGTAAACATTTCCAAGCCAGTCCCGTGCGGTTATGCCGTTACCGTTCATTTCAAAAGGCAGCGTGCCGTCCCGGGTCACAAAAATATCTGCGCCGCCCACATTCCAAAGCATATTGAAATTTTTGTCAACTCTTGCAATATCAAGTTCGCCGTAAATTATAAAGTCCTCTTTATAGGGATAGATATTGAATGTGCTTTCAAAAATATCAAGCTTTTGCACAGCGGCAATTTCACCTTTTTGAAGGTCAAGTGACAACAGATAATTTTGGCTTAAAATCACAAGATCGTTATCACGCAGCACAGCGCAACTTTCATAAGTTAAAAACCTGCAAATAAGTCCTATGAGCTGTGTCTCGCCTCTATATGTTATAGCAATACGCAAAATTTTATAATGTTCCTTTATTCCCATGGGATCGAGAATCTTGTCATATTTTGTTACATTATCGGCGGAATTTACGTTATAGATATCATCAAGAGTAATTTGGGCTGTGAAATTTTGATTGGATAAATGCATATTACCTCCCGGAAGCGCTTTTCCTGCGCCGTTTTTTCCTCTCCCTGCCCCATTCCTTATGGGCGTAATTTTCCCGCCGCCACATCTTTCCGCCGTATCGTGACTGCTCAAAAAACAGTGCATCCAAAGGGTTTTCGGGACGGCGTGAACAGTATGCGCAGTTGGGGTCGGGACACTTGTCGCTCAGCCATATATTGCACCCGAGGCAGCAGTCTGCGTCAAAGCGGTAATAATAAAAAATTTTCCCGCCGCATTCGGGGCATACCGCAGCGCCGAAGCTGCCTGCGCTGTCCATTTTCAGCCGCCTTAAATAATCTCTTTTGTGCCGCTGGCTTTTGTTCATATATATCACCCTGCCTTGTCTGCGGGCAGCATTAAAATCATTGCAACAGATCACCGGCAGCAGCGGCGCGTCATTCCTCCGAGCCGCCGTCATTGTCCTCCGACTTTGCCCCCTTGATAATATCAGCGATCCCCTTCAGCTTTTCCTGCATTTCCTCCTCGTCAAGCTCCCTGTCCTCCGGTTCAAGATTTTCTATAGCTTTTTCTATAGACCGTGAAAGCTTCCGAGCCCTCTCCCTGACATTTTCATCTTCCGGCTGACCGCTTTCCTTGTTTTCCTTGAAGCTGCCGTTCATGCGGATAAGCTCTTCCATCTTTTCCATAAGCTCTCCCTGCATAAGCCCCCCGGCAGCCTTCTTTATCTTTCTGTAATCAAGAGCAATGTAAACCACTGCTCCCAAAACATAAACCGCCCCCAAAAGCCGCTCCGGCAGAAACGCCCATGAAAAAAGAGCCAAAGTGCCAAGAGCAATATCGAAAAGAGTCAGCCCAAGAGCTGATACCGCAGGTTTTACAGACCTTTTCTTACCGGGTATATCACTGCAGCTTTTCCACAGCCTTAACATATACCCCGACCTCATCACAGCCGCAAACAGAGCAATTAATCCTTTAACAGCCCCTCCGATACCGATAGGAAAATGTATCCCCCCGGCAATAAGCACGATCACCGCTGACAGCATAGCGCAGGGCAGAAATGCGATCACCCTGACCACGCTCCCGACGACCATGAAAGGTGACAAAGATGCACGCCTGAACTCTTCCATGTCATCATCAAGACATCTCAGGTATTCGTCAGCCAGCCCCTCGGGATTTGCCTTTTTCGTCGCCTCCACAGAATACCAGGGCGTTTCAAGATGGTCGAATATAACGGGGATATCCACCCCGAAGCTTTCGGAAATAAACCCCTCCGAAAAAAGCTCCCGCACTATCTCCATCAGCGTCTCCAAAGTCTCATACATTCCCCCCGGACCCTTTCCCACATATCTCATAGCCTTGTCATACATTTTCGAGGAATCCTCGATCCCGATATTTTCCGCACCTATCCCTTCCAGCCAGCCGATAAGCGCATCCCTTTCCTCCCTTGTTTCTATCAGGTCTTTTTCATTTCCAATTCCGCAGGCAAGCCGCCAATCCTTTTTATCTCCCCGACCGTACCCCAGCTCAAGTATAAAAGGCAGCTCCAAAGGCTCGTCCATCCTGTTATTGTCCGAAACTCCTATGTACACAGCATAAATACCCTCCTTGTCCCAGTCAGATATCTCCCGCTTTATTTTCTCCTTAAGATATTCTCTGAAATCACCCGTCATTCATATCCTCCTTTTTAGTTTGCCCGTCAGCACTGCAATCCTCTCTACCTTTTCACATCATAATAAAAGCTGTCCGCCGCTTCCCTGTCCTTGCCCGTAAATATCGCCTTGGTAAGCTTTCGGTTTTTAACAAGATACCAGTCACCGAACTCGTCAAACTTGCGGGCGGAGGTTATAATAATGTTTTTCTTCAGAACGCCGTATTTTTTGCCACGTTTATCCCCAAGGAGCTTCAGCCTTATGGCAAAATCCATATCCTCAAGGCTTACAAGGCTTTCATCAAAGCCGCCCAGCTCCTCAAAATCACTGCGGTAACACCAGAACATACCGCCCATAAGAGCCGCCTTATACTTTTTCATTATGGGGATAATATTAAGCGCCACATACGCCGCCGAAACGGCTATACCAAGGGACATTCTGTCGAACTTTGCCCTTGTGCCGCCTCCTATGTATTGCCCCGAACCGAGCATTTCCTTTATTTCCGCCAGAGAACCCTCGGTCATAGCGCTGTCTGCATCAATGGTTACAATGATCTCTCCGCGGGCAAGCCGTGCCCCCGCATTTCTTACAGCGCTGATACATTTGTCGTCATTCACGCAAACTTCTGCACCGTGTTTTTCCGCTATCTCTGCGGTTTTGTCCGTGCAGCGGTTCGCTGTTACTATCACCTGAACGCCGTCACCCACAAATGCAGCAGCTTTATTTATGGCGTCCAGACATTTTCCTATGTATTTTTCCTCATTGTGCGCAGGGATTATTATCGAAAAAACAGGCTCTGTCATAATTATTTCTCCTTGTATATCCGAAAAGCGGCGTTCACGGTTCAAAGCGAACGCCGCACTAAAGTCCGGGATTATTTTTTATTCATACAGCGGATGACGGGCGCATATCTCGCCAACGCCTGCCCTTATCTCCTCCGCCTTGCTGTCGAAATCCTTGGCGGCAAGATACATAAATTCGGCTATCTTTTCCATATCGGAAACGTCCAGCCCGCGAGTGGTAACAGCGGGAGTACCCACTCTTACGCCGCTGGTAACAAAAGGCTTCTCGGGGTCGTTGGGGATAGCGTTCTTGTTCACGGTAATATATACCTCATCAAGTCTGTGCTCGAATTCCTTGCCCGTAAGCCCGAAGGGACGGAGATCAACCAGCATAAGATGATTGTCCGTGCCGCCCGAAACAAGATCAAAGCCCCTGTCAAGCAGACCCTTTGCAAGCGCCTGCGCATTTGCCACAACTCTCTTTCCGTAGTCCTTGAAATCATCGGAAAGCGCCTCGCCGAAGCAAACCGCCTTTGCCGCAATAACGTGCATTAAAGGGCCGCCCTGAATGCCGGGGAAAATTGCCTTGTTGATCTTCTTTGCCAGTTCCTCATCATTGGTGAGGATAAGTCCGCCTCGGGGACCTCTCAGGGTCTTGTGGGTAGTGGTCGTGGTAATGTCCGCATAGGGCACGGGAGAGGGGTGTACACCTGCCGCAACAAGTCCCGCAATATGCGCCATATCCACCATAAGCAGCGCACCCACACCGTGAGCTATCTCGGCAAGTCTCGGGAAATCTATGATTCTGGGATAAGCGGAAGCGCCCGCAACAATAAGCTTAGGGCTATTAGCCTTTGCCATTTCCTCTACCTTGTTATAGTCAATGGTCTCATCATCGCCCAGACCGTAGGAAACGAAGTTAAAATATTTGCCCGACATATTAACGGGAGAACCGTGGGTAAGGTGTCCGCCGTGAGCAAGGCTCATGCCCATAACAGTATCGCCGGGTTCTAAGAGGGCAAAGTAAACCGCCGTGTTAGCCTGTGCGCCCGAGTGCGCCTGAACGTTTGCGTAAGCCGCACCGAAGAGCTTTTTTGCACGCTCGATTGCAATATTCTCCACCACGTCCACATATTCGCAGCCACCGTAATAGCGCTTTGCGGGGTAGCCCTCAGCGTACTTGTTGGTCAGTACGCTGCCCATAGCCGCCATAACCGCAGGGGAGACGATATTCTCGCTAGCAATAAGCTCCAGATTGCGTTTTTGTCTTTTCAGTTCATCGGTCATAGCCGCCATTACCTCAGGGTCGGTCTTGCCCACAAAGCCGATGGTGTCCATAATATTATTGTACATTGTAAAACACTCCTTAAAATTAAGATACTCTAAGATAATTATACCACATTTTCCCATTAAAGTAACTGCACAAATCTTACAAACAAAGCAAGCAAAATTTGGCTATATTAGCCAACAAAAGCTAAAAAGGCAAAACAAGAGCACACACTCCACTTGGGTTTCCAAAGGGGGTACCCCTTTGGCGGGTCAAGGGCGGAGCCCTTGCGGGGGACGGGGGGCAGCGCCCC
>CAMWIR010000098.1 GCA_947174365.1 uncultured Ruminococcus sp.
GATGATTATGTAACTGCTGATTAAAGGTTTTCTCCCCGCCAAATCGCCATTTAACAAACGGAAAATTTTTAAGGAAAAGCTTTAATCGGTGCTTCCTTATTTTCGCACAAATTATAGGAAGGTGATAATATGAAAGAATTGTTAAAAACCTCATTGCTTTGGATCGTTATTATCTGTGCACTGCCTGTGCTGCTGTGCGCAAGAAAGGTTACTGCGTTGGGAGAAAGCACAGCGGAGCCGTCAAAATCGGGGTATGACATTCCTGCCGATATGTCGGACGGGCTGCCGGTTTTCAGCCTTGAATCGGATCTGATCCTTTCAGTATACGGCTTTGAGGCGGACGGCATTACAGACATGGACATTGAGGAATATGTATACCGTGCGGTGCTGGCGGAGATACCGAAGGATATGGAGTATGAGGCGCTGAAGGCGCAGGCTGCGGCGGCAAGGACATATGCTGTCAGACGGCTTCTGGCAGGCGAAGAGGAGGTTTGCGAGGGGATATACGCTCACATAGCCTGCGACCCCGAAAAATATCAGACTGTTTTGACGGACAGGGAAATTTCCCTGCTGTACGGCGGCATTGACGGTGATATCCCCCAAAAGGCAAGGCAGGCGGCGGCGGACACGGCAGGGGAGATCATAGTTTATAACGGCTCGCCCATAATAGCGGCATTTCACACGGCAAACGGCGGCATGACGGAAAGCGGCGAAAATGTTTGGGTGGACGTGTTCGGGGGAAGCGGGGAGCCGTATTTATCTCCTGTAGAAAGCGAGGGGGATCTGCATTCGGAATATTATGACGCGGAATATATTTTCACGGACAGAGAGATAATTGCGAGGATCTCGGCAGAATTTGACAGCAGCGGAGACCTTGACGGTGAATATACGGGGGTAAACATTCTGTCTGCGACACCCTCCGGGAATGTTCAAATGCTTGAGGTTTGCGGTGCGGAAATTTCGGGAGAAAAATTTGCGGAAATATTTTCTCTGCCAAGCCGTAATTTTTCCGTTGTTCAAGGCGGCGGTACAACAACAGTTATCACACGGGGCAGCGGGCATATGGCGGGAATGAGTATGTACGGGGCGGATTATATGGCAAAATGCGGTGCGGATTATAGGGAAATCCTGCTGCATTATTATAAGGGGGCGGAAATAGGGAAATTAAGGATCAATCAAGAAACTGCCGTGCCGTCTGAATACATATCGTCTCTGATCGGCACAGCGAGCGGGTTCGGCGGCACGGTAATTTTTGAACATAAAAATTCTGTTAAACGAACTTTTTCAACAGACTGAACCTTTAATCAGCGGTTCCTTAGCATTTTTCACAAAAAATCTCTTGACTTTTTTCGGGATATATGGTATAATATATATAAAGATTTTGTTGCGGCAAAATGCAAACGTTTACATATTTTCCCAAATTAATTTTAAGGAGGTATTTTTGTGAATTACAAAAAAATCGCAGCGGGAGCGCTGGCGCTTAGTTTGTGCGCTTCCCTTACTGCCTGCAACGGAGGCAACGAAAGCACCGGCAGCAACAATAACAGCACCGAGACCACTACCGAGGCGACCTCGTGGACGGGCGATTCCATTGAGGTGGCGGATCTGGACGAAAAGGTAGATGTGAACATTGAAGGGCAGAGCCTTAAATGGATGGGTATCTATGACCTTAACCCCACAAACAAGTCCCCCGAAAGAAGCCCTGAAGTAGCGCTTTTTGAGGACACATACGGAGCTAAGATCGAGTATATGCCCACCAGTACCGACAAGCGCTGGGACGATCTGGCAACGTCTATTCTGGGCGGTTCTCCTCCAGATATTTTCATTTACGAGTGGCTCACATTCCCCTACGGCATTTCCAAGGGGCAGTATCAGCCGATAGATTCCCTTGTTGACTGGAATCAGCCTAAGTGGGCGGACGTAAAGAACACAGCGGACAAATTCATCTGGAAGGGCGAACATTATATTGCTCCCCTGGGCTACAGCTTTGACGACACCCAGGTGCTTATGTACAACAAGACCGTTATGGAAAACGAGGGCTTTGAGGATCCCTATCAGCTGTATCTTGACGGCAAGTGGAACTGGACCACATTCGTTGACATGATGAAGACCTATGTGGAAAACGGCAGCAGCGAGCGCTTCGGCATCGGCGGCTGGTGGGCAAATGCCTTTGTTTACACCGCAGGGGACACCATGGTGACCTATGACGGAACTACCTTCACCAACAACCTGCGCAGCGCCAAGATTGAGAAAGCCCAAGGTGTTCTGGAGGATATTTTCAAGAACAATCTTATTGACCGCGGCTGGATAGGCGGCGAATCGGCGTTTACGAACCATGATATCCTTTTCTATTCCATGGGTACATGGGCATACAATGCAGCTGCCGAGTCGGTGCCTGATGATGTTATCCAGATAGTTCCTTTCCCCAAGGATGAGTCCTCGGATAAATATTATGTATCCAACAAGGTATTCGCATATATGTGGGTAAAGGGTTCGGAAAATGCGGACTGCGTAAAGGCATGGCTGGACTGCAACAGGACTGTGAATTACGAGGACTCCTATCTTGAGACCAAAAAGGAAAAGTACCTTGCCAACAACGCCGGCTGGACCTCGGAGATGTACGACGTAGCCATGGACTTCTATGACGAGGATAAGTTCACTCAGGCGTATGACTACGGCTACGGCCTCAGCAGTTATATGGGTGACACTCTTATGGGCGTGCTGTACGAGGGCATTGCCAACGAACAGTTTGAGAACTGGGTTCAGGCCCGTGAGGAGTATTATCCCATTATTGATGAGGAAGTAAGGGTTTATAATGAGGGAGAATAAGCTGACTGTGCTGATAGCGGCAAGATGCAAAAATCCTTGCGCCTTTTAAATTTGAGCCTGTCACTTTATTGAACTTGATTTTTTGGCGGCATTCCTGACGGGAGTGCCGCCGATTTTTGCCTTTGCAGAACGGCTTGATAATGCACTTGTATAAATGCTTTTTCAATCTCTACATTAATATTAGCACACAAATAAATGCTTGTCAAGCATTTATTTGAATGTTTGTGATATAATCTACATAAACGCCAAAACGAAAGGGTTGAAATTATGTATTTTTACCAAAGGCTGCGGGATCTCCGGGAGGACAGGGATATGACCCAGGCGGAGGTGGCGGGGATTTTGGGGATAACCCGTCAGCAGTATCAGCTGTACGAAAGCGGCAGACGGGAAATGCCCTTTAACCTTATTATAGATTTCGGAGAATATTTTAATGTATCTATAGATTACATTGCGGGGCGCACCAACGACAAGCGGGGTATAGGCTTTTCATCTCTTTGCAAGGAGGAGGCGGAGATAACAGAAATGTACCGCAGCCTTGACCGTGCCCGAAAAAACAGGCTTTTGGGGTATCTTACGGCGCTGGCTGAGGAAGTCAAGTGAGCAGCTGCGCTTTTTTGAATAATAATGCTCCGCCCGAAAGGCTTTTGTACGGCTTTTCGGGCGAAGCTTTTTTAGCATTTAAATAAATTCTTTTTCCGGGAGAGATTGAGTCAATCTTTTTCTTTTCGGAGTACTGCCTTATTTCCTGTCCCTTTCCTCATATCCCTTTTGCCGCTATTTCAAATAGGGCAGCAGGGCGCAAAAGGCACCTTCCGCACGCTGCCGCTGCTCCTCGTCCAAAGTGCTCAGCCTGTCGGCAAGGGAGCTGCTGTCGGGAGCGTTTTGCATACTGCCGAAAATAAGATAGTCCGCCGACATTTTCAGCGCCCGTGTAATGTTTATCAGGGTCTCCAGAGACATGGCTTTTATGCCACGCTCTATCTCATAAATATAATGGGGAGAAACATTTATCAATTCCGCAAGCCTTTCCTGAGAAATGCCCTGCCGTTTCCGCTCCGCCTTTATCCTGCTGCCCATTTCCGCTAAATTCATATGCGCCGCCGCCTTTTACCGTTATATTTTATGGAGATATTTTTCTCCTTATACTCCTTATATTCATATTATATAGCTGTCAGATAGATTTTAATACTATTTTTTAGCTATATTAACTATTGCAATTAGCTATAGTTAGTGGTATAATAATTTGGTAAACAATATATAGGCGAAAAATTCTTAAAATTTTCTAAGGAAATTTTAATCCGATTTTAATGTAAATCTCCTTTGATTTTAATGTTGGTGTGCTATAATATATTAATGGAAACGCCGAAAATGATGCTGCGGGCAAAAGCTGCTCCTTTTATGACACCTCACGGGAGCGGTTTTCGGCTTGCGGCAATGCATACTTGCGCCATTTTCGGCGGTTTTCACGTTTTATTGACTTGACCGCACACAAGGGCAAAAATTTTTCCCGGGAAATTTACGGGGAATTGTAAAAAAATGAGGTGCAAGCTTTACAAAGGAAAATGAAAGAGGCATTTACTTGGTTACTGTTGTAAATTCCGAGAAAATTTTTTGGATCGTGAGGATTTGTTTGTGCAGATTGCCTATTGACTTTTGGGACTGAATGTAGTACTATTGTATTACAACAGTAACACAAGTCAAAGGGGTCGAGTAAATGCACTGGAATTTTTCCGGCGACGTGCCTATATATTTACAGATAATAGGTCATCTGGAGCAAATGATAGCCTCGGGACTGCTTGCCTCGGGGGACAGACTGCCCTCGGTAAGAGAACTGGCAGGGGACGCAGGAGTGAATCCCAACACCATGCAAAAGGCTCTTACGGAGCTGGAGAAACGCGGGGTGGTATACTCCAGACGGACTACGGGGCGGTTTGTGACGGATAATCCCGAAAAGCTGAAAAGCTTACGCGAGGAACTGGCGGGCAAGGAGATAAAAAACTTTCTGGACGCTATGCGGAGGCTGGGGTATACCTCCGAGGAGACAGCGAAGCTGCTTACGGAGGAGATCACAAGGGGTACAAAATAAGGCGAGGATATTTCGGTATATCTCATCGGCAAGGCTTACATGCCTACGGGCAGTGTTTTCCCTGTCGGTGCATACAATCATAGCAAGGTATAAAATTAACCGGGCTGTACTGTTTAAATAAGCAAGAGGCAAGATTTTAAACTGTTATTTCATGACTTTTGCTTTATGAATATGTTGTTGTTCGGATAATTTAATATATCAAAAGAACACAGGAAAGGATAGGTTTACTACCAATGGCTAAAACGGAAAAAAAGAAAGGCTCCAAAGTCAAATTTATTATTATTGCGGCAGTGCTGCTGCTGATAATTGCGTTTATTATCATACTGGTCAGCAGCGCTTCCATGATGAGCGGCATGACCATGGCGCAGACAAGCGAGCTTGAGAGAAAGGATCTGGAGAACAGGTTCTCCGTCAGCGGTATTGTGGAGAGCAGCACCTTCAAGCAGGTTTCCGCAAACCTTGTTTACAATGTGGACGAGGTGAATGTGGAGGTGGGCGACAAAGTAAAAGCTGGAGATATTCTTGCGGTGCTCAACTCCGATGAGATTCAGCGGCAGATCGTGGAACAGCAGGCAAATCTCGACAATGCAAATGTTAACACCGATTACTCCCTCAGCGACGCGGAAAAGCGCTATGCCGAGGCAAGAGATCAGATCGCAGACGGCTCTTACCCCGAGATACGCAGTGCAAAGCTCAGTCTGGACAATGCGCAAAGCGCTCTTTCAAGGGCAAAGGACGCTCTTGAAAACGCCCGTGACAGCAGAGAAAAGGCGGAAAACCGCTACAATGAACAGGTGGAGCTTTCGGGCTCGGATAAGCAGACACGCATTAATTCCGCTCAGAAAAATGCCGATTCGGCAAAGTATGAAATGGACTGCGCTCTCGATGATTACAATGAGGCAAAGAGAAAGCGCGACGGAGAGGATTATAATGACATCAAGGATCTGAAGAAAGCCTATGACGATGCAAAAAAAGATTACAATGCCCGTTATTCGGGAGACAAGAGCAGCGAGGTAACAAAGGCGAGAGAGGCTTATGAAAGCGCTCTTGCCAACTACTCCTATGCTTCGGCTTATGCTGCTTCCAATCCTTCCGACGGCGAAGCGCAGGCGGCGCTTGATACTGCCCGCACAGCTCTTAACAATGCTGAAAAGACTTTGAATGAAGTTATCGCAAAGAACGATGCGGAAACTATTGAGAATACATACGAAAAGGCTATGGACGCTTACAACAAGGCAAAGGCCGATATTGACACAGCTCATGACAATGCTGTAAAATCCACCGAGAGAGCTTACAACAGGGCAAAGACAAATTATGACACAGCCCTTGACACACTGGAGAATGCAAAGGACGGCAACGATCTTTCTCTTGACAGCTACAAGGACGCTATGGATAATGCTGTCCGTGCGGAGGAGGACGCCAAGAAATCCGTTTCCGAGGCGGAAAAAACCGTAGACGACGCAAAGAGCAGCTACGATCTGTCCGTAAGGAGCGCCCAGTCTACACTGGCTTCCCTTAAAGCCGCTGCGGACAGGGAAAAGGTTTTATCGGAAAACGACACGGGGCTTATTTCTTTGGAAATACTCAAGGAAAAGCTGGACGACTGCGTTATAACAGCTCCCTGCGACGGCACTGTTACGGCAGTTTACGCCACTCCCGGAGCGGCTGCAACGGGCGTGCTGTTTATAGTGGAGGACACGGACAACCTTAAAATGACGGCAACGGTGAAGGAGTACAACATTTCCGAGCTGCGTGAGGGACTTGACGTTACAGTTTCCATACCCTCTCTGGGCAACCGTGAATATGAGGGAACTGTAAGCAAGATAGCCCCCACTGGAGTTAAGGGAGTGGACGGCAAGAGCGACGGCTCGGCTTCCTTTAATGTGGAGGTACTTATCCGCGACACCAAGGACACGGGGCTGCTTATAGGCATGACAAGCAAATGCACGGCAATTACAGGCAGCAAAGAAAATGTCTTTGCGGTAGGCTATGACGCTCTGGTAGAGGACAGCGACGGCAGCAGCTATGTTTACACCGCCGACCTTGTTCCCGGGGGCAACGGCACGGCTACGGCAAGAAAGATAGTTGTTGAAACAGGCTTTGAGACCGATGCCGAGATTGAGATAATTTCCGATGAGCTGTCGGAGGGTATGACTATTATCAACAATTCGGGTGATGTTACCGACGGCGGGCTTGTAATACTCGCAGATCAGCTGGGGGCTGCTCTTCAGAGTGCGGCGGCTGAATGATCGGGGGGCCTTGAAGTATGAAGAAAAAATTTGATACCCCCATTACCGAGTCAAGGCGGTCAAACGACTATGTTATCAGCACAAAGAACATTGTAAAAAGCTTCTATACGGGCACTCCAAACGAGCTTGAAATACTGCATGGGATGACCTTTAATGTGCCGAGGGGGCAGTTTGTTTCCATAGTGGGGCAGTCCGGCTCGGGCAAGTCAACGCTGATGAATATTATCGGCGCTCTTGACCGCCCCACCTCGGGAGAATATTTCCTTGACGGCACGGACGTTTCGAGGGCTACCGACAAGGAGCTTTCGGCGATCCGCAACAAGCAGATAGGGTTTGTTTTCCAGACCTTTAACCTTATTGCAAGGACATCTGCGCTTAAAAATATCGAGCTGCCCATGCTTTACGGCGGCGTTCCCCCGAAGGAGCGGCGTGAGAGGGCAAGGCAGCTGCTGGAAACGGTCGAGATGAGCGACAGAGCGGGGCATATGCCCAACGAGCTTTCGGGCGGTCAGAAACAGCGTATTGCAATTGCAAGGGCTATGGCAAACGATCCCGACATTATCCTTGCGGATGAGCCTACGGGTGCGTTGGACAGCAAGACAGGGCGTATGGTAATGGATCTTTTCCACAAGCTCCACCGTGAGCAGGGGAAAACAATTGTACTGATAACCCATAACAATGAACTGGCTGCGGAAACCGACAGGATAATCACCATTTCCGACGGCAATATAATAAACGATTCCGCCGAATCCGTGGATTCGAAACCTACGGATTCCGAGGGACAAGTTAATGAAAAGGAGGCGGCGGAATAATGGGATTTTTTGAAAATATTTCCGTTGCTCTGGCAGGACTTAAATCCAACAAAATGAGGGCTTTCCTCACTATGCTGGGCATTATCATAGGCATTAGCTCGGTCATTGCCATAAGCACCTTGGGCAGCATTATGAACGCCTCCGTTATGGACATTTTCAATTCACAGGGCGGATCTAATCTGGTGGGATTTCAGATACGCATGAAACAGGACAGGGCAAGGGATTATTACTATAGTGAGGATCTTATAACCATTGACATGATAAATGACGTAGGAGAACGGTTCGCCGATGATATAGACGCTGTGGCTCTGTATTCAAACAGCAGCAGCGGAAGTATGCTGCTGCGCCACAAGGAATATGATGTTTCTCTTAACGGCGTAAATCCCGGCTATATTAAGCAGAGCATGAGCAAGGTAGTTGCGGGCAGGTGGATAACCGATAAAGACTGCGAGCAGAACCGAAGCACCTGCGTTATATCGGATAAAATGGCTAAAAAGGTATTCGGCTCTGAAAGGGGGGCTATCGGCAAAAGCGTTTCGGTCACTCTCAGAGACGGACGAATGCTGGACTTTACCGTTGTGGGGGTTTATCAGGAGCAGCTCAGTGCCATGATGCAGGCAATGGTAAATATGATGGGAGAGGACTGGAGCGGCGACACATACATTCCCTACAGCGTTATGAACAGGGAGATAGACGGTGCGGTTGACGATACGTTTTTCTACTTCTACATAAACACCAAAAGCGGTGTTGACGCCACAAGCTTCTGCGAAAAGGTAAAGAGCTACATGAACAATTCCTACTACCGTGAAAATGACGCTGTGGAGATATACTATCAGACGGCAGAGTCACAAATGGCTATGATGGATGAGGTCATGGGGATATTGCAGCTTGCTATCTCGGTAATTGCGGGAATTTCCCTTTTGGTCGGCGGCATCGGCGTTATGAACATTATGCTGGTTTCGGTAACGGAGCGTACCCGTGAGATAGGCGTAAGAAAGGCTATGGGTGCGCCAAATTCCGCTATACGTATGCAGTTTATTGTAGAGTCAATTATAATCTGCCTTATAGGCGGAGTTATAGGCATACTGCTTGGGATAGCTTTAGGAAACCTTGCGGGACTTATTGTAGGCACGATGGCGCCGCCGTCACTTGATTCCATTATTCTGGCTGTGGGATTCTCTATGGCTATCGGTATCTTCTTCGGGTATTATCCGGCAAATCGGGCGGCAAAGCTTGATCCTATTGAGGCGCTGAGGTATGAGTAAAAATACTTTGCATTTATAATTTTGAGGCAGGATTTGAAAAACTCCTGCCTCTTTGTTTTATTGGCGGAACGGAAAAATGTAATCTATATATTTTTATCATCTGCATTGGAGATCACGCCGAAAACAAAGATATACAGTGCATAAACAAGCGGCTCGCATAAACCTCTTAAAGCGATCGTATAGCAAGCATTTCCGTACAGTCCGTTAAATGTTTTGTGAAGCATATTTACTTCAACAATACCGAGTGCGTTATACAAAATCGAGGCGGCCGCTAAAGATATTTCGGCAATACGGAAAAGACAGCGGTTTGCTTTTGCATTGACAGTTTCGCCGCTGTACGAGATCATGACCTTACCCAGCATAACAAGAGAAATAACGGCAGACGCTGTTACGGGAAGCTCTTTAAAGAAACGGAAAATAATGAGACTTGTGTATGCTTCGGGCGAATTTGCACTGTCCGCAGGCAGGTCCATATATATATTGTAAAAAGGGATACGCACGGCCATATTTTTTTCGCTGTTCTGCGAAAGGCTTATAAGGCTGCCTGCATGAAATATGCTTTTATGTATGAGATATGCTGCGGCACATACAAAAAGAACTGTTCCGAATATTTTAAATCCGATGCGCATTTTTTGTTTATCAGCCGTCAGGATATAACGAAGAACCATTCCCCCTGCCAGAACCGTGCAGGGTAAAGCCAGAATATAAAAGGGGCGGAAATGATATGAAGCTGTAGAGAAAATGCCGGTCGTGTATTCGGTCATGACCGATATATCTTTTAATCCGAGAATTTCTCCTGCCGCAGTGCCGAACAGAAAGCAGCCCGATGATATGAACAGCATTATATAACTGCTTTTTGTATAAAGCTTTCCTTTTGAGGCATTTCTTATTATAATGAATAAACAGACTATGCCTGCCGTCAGTAAACCTATACCTGCGATATTAAGTATATCATCTGTCACAGAGTGCTGCGCTGCTGCCTCGAAATAACCGTCTTTGACATATTCGGCGGTCATTTCAATAAAAAATGTACCGCTGTAATAGTGACCGTAAAACATTGTTTCTCCGTAATCTGCCGTCTCCTGCAGATCTATCAGCATTGACATTATAAGCTGAAACGCAAAAAAGAAAGCTGTACCGCAAAGAATTACTTTCAGCACAAAATAAATCGTTTTAAAAAAATTCCGTTTTTTTTCATTCATACGGATATCGGGTAAAGAGTTTTGTTTTTTATTCATAAAGCCTCCATAAATGTGCTGCTAAAAAAGCATTATTAATTATTAATTGAACGCACCGATTTCTTAAACACTGGCTTGCCCTTTACCTGTACCATTCCCATGGGTGCGGACGGGTTTTCTATCTGTTTTATAACGGCTTCCACTGCTATGGCAGACATTTGCATGGTGTTTACCTCAAAGGTTGTTATGTTTGGGGTTATCATACTGCTGTAGACCGAATTGTCAAACCCCGTCACCGACACATCTTCGGGCACTCGCACACCGTTTTCCCTGAGAATAGTTATCAGTCGGAATGCAGTTTCGTCGCAGTTGCAGACAAAGGCGGTGGGCATTATATCGGGCAAATTTAACGGCGTGAATTTTCCGCTGTCGTCACGGTCGCTTATCAGAAAATAATTCCTGAAGGTCAGGTTATGCTCCATAAGGGATTTTACATATCCGAGAAATCTATCCTGAATGCTGCTGGTGGCATGGATATTACCCACAAAGGCTATTTCCATGTGACCGTTGGATATAAGATAATTCGTCATTTCATAGCCCGCATAGAAATTGTCGCAGACTATGCAGCTGTCCGCTGTCTGCTCATCGTAAAAATCCAGATACACCGTAGGCAGAGCAGCAGCGTTTATGGCCTTGATATATTTTCCCGAGACCTGACCCAGAATAATTATGCCATCCACCTGCTGAAGCATAAAAATATCGGGGAGATTTGCCTTTTTTTCGCTGCTTTCGGTAAGGGTGTGAAAAAGAGCATATCTTCCCTTTTTTTGCAGCGCTGCGGATATGCCCCTTATAAACTGAAAATAAAAGGCATTGTCGGTTATGAACCGCTCGGGGATGATTATGCCGATATTTCCGCTGACGGCAGAGCGACGGTGAGGACGGCGGCTAATTTTATAGCCCATTTCCTCCGCCGTGCGCATTACAAGCTGCCGCAGCTCATCGCTTACGCCGCTTTTTCCCGACATTGCCTTTGACACTGCTGCAACGCTTATATCAAGCCGCCCGGCTATATCGTTCATAGTAACTTTTTCGCTCATTTTCATCCGCTCCTTTTTCTGTATACAGC
>CAMWIR010000099.1 GCA_947174365.1 uncultured Ruminococcus sp.
ATGCAGCCGCCTTCCTTGATTATCTTCTCCGCAAACTCCTGCAAACGCCTGTTAAACTCATCAAAATTCTCTTCTTTAAGGGAAAATCCCCCCGCACCCTTGTGTCCCCCGAATTTATCCAAAAGCTCTCCGCAAAAGGAAAGCGCCCCGAACACATCAAAGCCCTCTGCCCACCGTGCTGAGCCTCTCAGCATTTCGCCTCCCTCTTCCTCCGACATAAGGAACACGGGTTTGCCGAATTTTTCCACCACTCTCGAAGCCGCAATTCCGATAACACCGTGATCCCAGCCCCTGCCTCTTATAACAAGCACCCTTTTTTCAAGTATTCCCGGAGAACCCTCCAGAATATTTATTATGTCCGCCATAATACTGTTTTCGATTTCCTTGCGGCGGCTATTAAGAATGCATACCTTTTCCGATAATTCCTCCGCGTCCTCGGGGTCGTCCGCCCCCAGCATGGCAAGAGCGTCCAAAGGCGAACCTATCCGCCCTGCCGCATTTAACCTCGGGGCTATCCCGAAAGCCACCTGCCTCGAATTATAGGGCTTTTTCAGTCCTGCCTTTTCCATCAGCGCCGCCAGTCCCGCATTTTCGGTGTTCTCCAGAAAATGCAGTCCGTGGCGGACTATAATGCGGTTTTCCCCGTCCAGCGGCACAATATCCGCGATAGTTGCAATGGCGGCAAGGTCGGAGTATTGCTCCACCGCCACATCCATATCCCCCTCCAGAGCCGCCACCAGCATAAGCGCAATGCCGCAGCCGCAGTAATTCTTGTAAACCGAAGGGCAGTCCGCCCTGTGAGGGTCAACCACAGCCGCCGCACAGGGCAGCTTATCGCCCGGCATATGATGATCGGTTATTACCAGCTTTATTCCCAGCTCCCTGCAAAGCTCAGCCTCTTCATGGCAGGAAATGCCGTTATCCACTGTAACAATAAGCCCCACTCCCTGCTCATGCAGCTTTCGCACCGCTCCGCAGTTCATGCCGTAGCCCTCGCTCCGTTCGTTTATATAGGGAATGACCTGCGCTCCCATATCCCCTAGATAATTCACCAGCAAAGTAGTCGCCGTAATGCCGTCGCAGTCGTAATCGCCGTAAACGCAAATGCTCTCGCCCGTTTCCACCGCCTCGGAAATGATCTCGCAGGCCTTGTCCATGTCCTTTATCGTCATAGGGTCTGAAAGCCCTGCCGACAATATGCTGTACCCATCATCACTGTCGTCATTATCGCCCTCCTGCCCGAAAAAAGCTGCCGCCTTTTCCAGCGTGTCATATCCCATGGAAACAAGCGCCGCCGCCGCCAAAGGAGAGATACCGCCCCTTGCCGCCAGCTCCCTTACAGTCTTTTCATCATTAGAACCGATTATCCATTTACTGATCATTACCGCACCCAGCACCTTATGTTATTTTTTACCGATTCAATAAAATCTGCCTTTAAGTATAATATTTTATTTTAACATTTTTCTGTGAAATATTCAATAGGATTTTAAAAGCGAATTGTGAACGCGGTGCCGCTAAATAAAAAGTCCGACTCCGCAAGGTCTCATCACACATATGAAACCTTGCGAACATCGGACTTTTTACGGTTAGTGCCCTCGCAGATCAAAATCATATAAAAGGAAATTTTCCGGCGAGATTACCTTGACCGCAGCGCATTTGTAATCTTCGGGAGGTGCAATACAGTGACCGTAACCGTCCTCGTAATCTTCGGGCATATACAGTCTGCACCCATTCCAAGCCCCTTCCTTCGGAACATTTTTCGGAACGTCCGACAGGAAGATCACTGCAAGATATTCCGTTCCGTTGCCGTTTCCCCCGAACCGTCCGACCTTGCAGTACGCTGCCGTCACGGTCAGATTATTCGCCTTCGCCTCTTTCGCTAATTCGCTTTTCATTGCCTCCGCATTAATGTCGTTTATCGCCGCAACACCGATGTATAACGCAATATACATCAATACGAAAGCGGTCGGTAAAAACATTATGTACTTGAATATTTTTATGAATTTTGTCATATCGGCTGCCTCCTGCGGTTGTGCTCCCTGCGATTTTGTTATGCCGGGGGAATGCGCCCTTAAGGGCGGCAGCATGAACGTGCAACATTCGTTGCACATTCTATGCTGCCGCAACTTTAGTTGCAATGACGCACCGACGTTAGTTGCTCGGTTATTGTGACTTTGTTATGTATAACGTTAATTTACTTGATACCTTTTCTTGACGTCGGGCGGCGGTTTGCGGGGGTGCTCTTGAAGTGCGTTTCTTTGCAGCGGCTGTCAAAGGGGGGCGCCGCCCCCCGACCCCCGCAAGGGCCGTTTTGAAAAAACATATTGCCCTCTGACCCGCCAAAGGCTCCGCCCTTGGAACCCGAGTGACGTGAGTGCGCTTTTTATGCTGTTCTTATGCTGCTGCCGTTTACTTTACTGCGGCGAGCAGCTCGTCAACTTTATTCGTCTTTTCCCATGCAACGCCCAGATCCTCTCTGCCCATATGCCCGTAGGCGGCAAGCTGTCTGTACTGGGGCTTTCTAAGCTCAAGCGATTTGATTATAGCCGCAGGCCGCAGGTCAAACACCTTTGATACCGCCTCCGACAGCTTCTCATCGCTTACCTTGCCCGTGCCGAAGCTGTCCACCATTACCGAAACAGGGTTCGCAACGCCGATAGCATAGGCGATCTCCACCTCGCATTTATCCGCAAGCCCTGCCGCAACTATGTTCTTTGCAACCCACCTTGCCGCATATGCTGCGCTTCTGTCGACCTTTGTGGGGTCTTTTCCCGAAAACGCTCCGCCGCCGTGGCGTGCATAGCCGCCGTATGTATCAACGATTATTTTACGTCCCGTAAGTCCGCTGTCTCCCTGAGGGCCGCCGATAACGAAACGTCCCGTGGGATTTACAAAATATTTAGTGTCCACCAGCAGATTTTCGGGGATAACGGGTTTTATCACCTTTTCAATAATGTCCTCCCGAATCTTATCCAGCGAAACTTCCGCTGCGTGCTGCGTGGAAACCACCACCGTGTCCACTCTGACAGGCTTGCCGTCCTCATACTCCACCGTCACCTGGGTCTTTCCGTCCGGGCGCAGATAGGGCAGCTTGCCCGTTTTTCTTACCTCCGCCAGCTTTTTTGCCAGCTTATGGGCAAGGGAAATGGGCAGGGGCATAAGCTCGGGAGTTTCGTTGCAGGCAAAGCCGAACATCATTCCCTGATCTCCTGCGCCCGTGTCGTCCTCTCCCTCGCCTCTTGTTTCCAGTGCGTCGTCAACGCCCATGGCAATATCGGGTGACTGCTCGTCAATGGAAGTGGTAACAGCGCAGGTATGCCCGTCAAAGCCGTATTTTGCACGGTCGTAGCCAATGTCAATGACTACCTGTCTTACTATCTTGGGAATATCCACATAGCACTGTGTGGAAATCTCCCCCATGCACATTACAAAGCCCGTGTTTGTGCAGGTCTCGCAAGCCACGCGCCCCATGGGGTCCTGAGCCAGAATTGCGTCAAGCACTGCGTCGGAGACCTGATCGCAGATCTTGTCGGGGTGTCCCTCTGTTACCGATTCGGACGTAAAAAGATACTTTGCCATTTTTCATTTTCCTTTCCTTATATCGGGTAACGGTTTTTTCATCGCCGCCCCTGATTAATATAACCAGCCAAATTACGCCGCTGCCGCAAGCATTCAAACGCCCGTGATCTTACCGCATGATACTGATTTGCCGCTGTTTGCAGCAAAATTGCACCTATACTCTCACAGCAGTTATTCCTGCCTCTTGCTTCCTTACCTCCTGCCTCCGGCAGCATTTCGCCGATACGCAAAAAGGACGCCCGGGAAAATCCCGAACGCCCTGTCAATCGCTGCTTAAAGGTTTTCATGCCCTTTCGGTTACACGAAAGAACATTTCCTCATCTCTCGGAAAAAATCCGCAGGAATTGGCACCTTTTTAGTATGAAACTTCCCCTCTGGGAAATTCCGATAACAATAGGTTGCCGGGCTTCACAGGTCCAGTACCTCCGCCGCTCTTGATAAGGCTGATAATATTGAATTTTATTATAGACATTATACCACACTTTTCGCTGTATGTCAATAGGTAAACGTAAAATTTTTTATAAACAGGAAAAAACTATGCAGCACCAAGAAACTGCACTGTCAAATTTTTCTCCATACAGCAAAAAGAGCGGTGTATGCATGATCGCTGTCGTTATATTCGTCCATCATCCTTTGCTGTATATCCTTAGCCCTGCAATAATCCGAAATAAGACCGAATTTATTCAGGTCGTTCTGCGTGAACACCTTTTCAAATCCAAACCCGCAGTTCAGCAATGCGCTTATCGGATGGATGTCCACCAGATCAAAGCCGCAGAATTCAAAATCCGTAAGCTCTGCCCCTATCTCCGGAACGGCCTCATCGTCTATATCGCCGTTTTCATCAAGCAGGCAGTAAACGCATAGTATCTGCTTACCGGAGTCTATCACAGTATTCCGAACCTGCTCCTTTTCCAATAATTCTTTTCCGTAAAAAAGGCTTGAATCCACCGAAACGATCTCATTAAAACACCAATATTCCTCGAATTTATAATCTTTCGTTATAAATCTTTCGCACAAATAATACTGAGGATTTTTCCGATCGCCGTATAAACAGTAAACCGATTCGCTGTCATCGCTTGTTTGGGTCATATTCCAAATGCTGCGGCTCATAAATAGTTTCTCCTTATTGTTTGTGTATTTTACCTCCGCCCGACATTGCAGATAAAGGAAACGCTGATTTAATCGCTTTTAAGATTTTCTTGATTTTGAAAGCGGCTATAGGTGGCGGTATTTCCCCCGCCTGCGCCGGGGGAAATACCTTTAATAAGCAGTTCCTAAATTTTCATTCTTTAATATCGCTCATATGTCTTGCCGCCTCGGAAAAACCGATCTTTCGCATTTCCGAAAGCAGGAGAGATCATTCCCCCGCAGCCTCACCACCGCCGTCCTCGGCATTTTCCGATTCGTTCCCACTATCTTCATTTTCCGGCTCATCGCCGATATCATCTTCATTTTCCGGAATATCGGATTCCGCAGTCTCGGAAATATCTGCCGCAGTTTCGGAAACGTCGGAAACATCTGCCATAGCAGGCTCGGACTCGTCCTTCTCCGCGAACTTTTCGCCCAGCTCGCCGATCATATCCTTGACCTCTTCAATGGTCTTGAAAATGGGATATTCAATGGAGAAATATGTGTAGCTCCAGCTGCCGTCGTCTATGTCGTAAAGCAGCTGACCGTTTTCTTCCTTCAGAGCGTCGTTTTCGTCAAAATAGACCTCGCCGTTTATTATCATTTTGCTGCCGCTCCACTGGCACTCCAGCTCGCAGGGATTGGGAGACTGCTTTACCAAATGCTTTATGGTGCTGTCCAGCTTGATAAAGCCCTTGTCCACATCTAAGGTGTTGGGCTGCACATATACGCATTTTTTTCCCGTGGATTTATTCTGCACGTCCAGCACATAGTACCTGAACGCCCCCGAGGGAGAAACGCCTCTCTCAATAAGCGTGTCCGTTGTAGTTACCCTGAACACGTTCATTATCAGGAAAAAGGCAATGCCTCCCAAAATGTACATCAGCAGGAAGATAGTGCCGAAAATGGTTTTTGCAGTCTCGTTCATATGGCAGCAGAAGAAGCCGAAAAGGGTAAGTATCGCCCCCGGCACCAGCAGCGGCCAGTTGCCCCAGTCCAGCAGCAGCAGCGGAAAGAACAGCACCATATCCGCCATTGCCAGTATGCAGGTAAAGGGCGACCGCCTTGTGTAGAATATCAGCAGCCCCATGACCACGCAGAAAACCGACCCTATAATGGCAAATTCCTTTCGGTTTGTGTACTCGATATCATAGAAGAAAACTATGTAATCGAAATACAGCAGCACCGCCGCATAGGCAACACCCAAAAGGCTTACGGCCATGCGGAACCATTTATTTGTCAATACGTTCATAACTTTGTTCAAATTTTACACCACCTGTTAAGGCATTTTATAATATTCTTATTTTATATAATACACTATTTTAAAGAAAAAATCAAGAACAAAACAGTGTCAACTTGGTTACAATGTAGGTTTTTTTTGTAATATTTAACTATTTCCGTTCGTTATTTTGACGTATTTTAACATTGCATTCATTATTTGTTTTTGCAATCTTTTTATTTTCGCTGTACCGTTCACCGTTCTTGCTTTTTGAGGGGAACACCCTTGTCGGGAATGTTTTTTGGTAATCCCGCAGAATTATTTTCATTTAACGCTTCACACTGACTGCAAAATACAGTTCACAAGCCGCAAATATTGCACAGCTCGGTTTGCGCGTCCCAAAATACTAATTTTTATTGCTGTCCTGCCTTTTTGTCGGCAAATCCTTGTACACTATTTTAAAAATTGATTTCCGTGATATAAACTCGATCTGATCGTTATACTGCCAAAACCCCTTTTCCCTTGCCTCTTCACAGGCTTTGAGTATCTCTTCCCCGTCACTGTCGCCGATACCATACCAACAGGAGCCGTTACGAACTGCCCTTTGTACCCAACATCTTGCCGTTTCACTTACGTCATGATTTTCCGAAACGCAAAGACGCAGTGCAAAGGGAAGAATTTTCACGGTCGTGACCTTCTGCCGCAGCAGCGCGCTTGTGAGCCGACGGGCGGCAATAGGGGTCGGGGCTGATAGAATATCGCCGTAAATGCGCTTGCAGTCCACAGTATCTCCCGTATTCAGAAATGCCTTCAGAGCAGCCTTTGACACCCTCGGGCGTATGTCTTTGATAAGACCGTAAAGCTCCTCGCCATTTGGGTCAAGCGCCGAAAGACTGCGTATCGCCGCTGCCGCCGTACGGGTGTTTTCGGAATTTATCAGGGGACGGACAGCCTCTGCACTTGCCCTGCGCTGCTCATCGGTGCAACTGCACAGTGCAATACTGATGATCGCCGAAATATCGGGCAGCCTACAAAGGTAAAAGTCATGCAAATCCATATCGGAAAGCTTTTCATAATAAAACACAGCCGTTTCCCGAACGGAGGCGGCAGGGTCGGTAAGCAGGGCTTCCGAACCCTCCCACAGACCGTATTTTTCAAAAAGGCGGCGGGCAGCATTGCACCTTGCACGGGGGTCGGAGCAGGCGACAAGCTCCCTCAGCCCCTCCTCGGGCGGCTCTGTGTAAACGCTTGCCAAAAAATAAGCCCCCATATACGTTATATAACTGTCGTTATCTATGATGATCTTTGCGCATTCCCAGCTTATCAGCCTTTTTTTGAAAAGTTCCCTGTAAACGTGCAGGCGGTCATAGGGGTCAAACCAACCGATAACAAGCTTAATATAGCAGCTTTCAAGATATTTAACGGTCTCCTCATCAAGATTTTTCAGAATAATGCTATCAAGGCGGTTTTCGGCCGCAGCAAGCTTTTCACTGTCAAACCTGCCCCCTCGGGAAACGGCAGCCGCCCTTGCCCGTGTGCGGAAAAGTATGGCAAGCGCCTTGTATCGGGGCCTTACGGGCTTATCCGACGGGTGCATTTTGTAAATGGGATAAATATCACAGCTTTCGGGGTCTTCATCTATAATTCGTGCAAGGCTGTCAAAAGCAATATCAAAGGACTTTTCGGCGGCAGTGCGAACCTCTCTCACACGGTCGTTAAAGCCGCCTATAATAAGGCTCAGCAACCCCGGATACTCTGCCGCCCGCTCAAACGCCTCCTCGCGGAAATAGCCATTTTTGCATATCGCACCGACCGCCAGCAGATAAGGGTAATCCTCGGGGGATATCTCCTTTAGCAACGACAGATCGGGCTTATCAAAATGATCTGCCACATAGCCGTAAAAGCAGCCCCTTTGGTTTTTTTCGTAAAAATTCTTTTCGTCATAGCAGCTATCCGCCAGCTCACGGCATATTCTCATAAAGGTTTTTTTCTGCTTGCGGTCAAAGCTGTCAAGCATTAAAAAGGCGTCGTTAAAGGCACTGTCGGCGTTAAAGCTGTCGCTGCGGGCATAGCCGTCTGCAGTGACCTTAAGGTATGCCGCACGGGCTTTTTCACTGTCCCCACGGGTCTTGCCCTTATCCTTCCACACAATGTTCCCGTCGGGTGCTTTCGGGGTATTCGATGTTTCGGGGGAGCTTTCCGATTCGCTGCGACCTGCGGTGGAAAAAATTTTTTTCACTGTATCAAAAATGTTCATGATATTCACCTCATTCAGCGGAAAAATGGAATACTTTCATTCGCATAGCATTGCACAAAACATATTTCTGTCTCTTGCTTCCGATTTTCTTGCATTTAAGGAACTGCTGATTAAAATTAAAGGTATTTCCCCCGCCGTAGGCGGGGGAAATACCGCCACCCATAGCCATTTTTAAAATCAAGAAAATTTAAAAAGTGATTTAATCAGTGTTTCCTTAACAAAAATCTCCCTGTTAACAAAATTAACAGAGAGATTATGAGGGTGGATAATCGGATTCGAACCGATGATCTTCAGTGCCACAAACTGACGCGTTAACCAACTACGCTATACCCACCGTATGAAGGCAATGCCCGAGGAAGCATGATGTTAGGGGAAACATCATAGGGGGGGTGGAACTCCCCCGGACACCGCCCGTGGCGCATCTTGCTGGACTCGAACCAGCGGCTTACTGCTTAGAAGGCAGTTACTCTATCCAACTGAGTTAAAGATGCATAATTTTAAAAGTCAAGGCATAGGGCAAAGTCATGCCATTCATCAAAAGACTAACGGCTCTGACCTCTTACCTCTAACATCTAACTTCTAAAAGTGGAGCGGGTGATGGGAATCGAACCCACGCGACCAGCTTGGAAGGCTGGAATTCTACCATTGAACTACACCCGCATTAATAAAAAGTAAACAAAAAGTCAATCAAACTTCAAAATTCAAGCCTGTTTAATTGACATTTACTTAATGACAAAAATTATTATATCACACATTTCAAGGTTTGTCAAGAGGTTTTTGAAAAAATTTCCGAAAGTTCGGGAAAAAATTATGCACCGAGGGAGAAAATTTTTGTACAATTGTGAAAAAATCCCCGAGTGAAGCGGAAAATATCTCTCTAAAATCAAAATGCCATTGACAAAGAGGGTAAAAAATTGTATAATTTAAATATGAGGAATGATCCGATACAGAAATTTACGGAAGGATTGAAATTTATGGGACTTACTTTAACGGAGAAAATTTTAAAGGCTCATACCGTGGACGGCGAGTTTGTAAAGGGCAGCGAGATCGGCATTAAGATCGACCAGACTCTTACACAGGACGCTACGGGAACTATGGCCTATCTGGAATTTGAGGCAATGGGCGTGCCCAGAGTGCGCACTGAGCGGAGCGTGGCTTATATTGACCACAACACCCTCCAGTCGGGCTTTGAGAATGCCGACGACCACAGATTTATCGGCTCTGTTGCCAAGAAGCACGGGATATATTTTTCCCGCCCCGGCAACGGCATTTGTCATCAGGTGCACTTAGAGCGGTTCGGCGCTCCCGGCAAGACCCTTATCGGCTCTGACAGCCACACCCCCACAGGCGGCGGCATAGGCATGATCGCTATTGGTGCAGGCGGCCTTGACGTGGCAGTCGCTATGGGCGGCGGCGCTTATTACATCACCTATCCGAAGATCGTTAAGGTGGAGCTGACGGGACGGCTGAATAATTGGGTCTCCGCCAAGGATGTTATATTGGAGGTGCTCAGAAGGCTGTCGGTAAAAGGCGGCGTGGGCAAGGTCATTGAATACTGCGGCGAGGGCGTGGGCACTCTTTCCGTGCCCGAGCGTGCCACTATCACCAACATGGGAGCGGAGCTTGGTGCGACTACCTCCATTTTCCCTTCCGATGAGATAACAAGGCAGTTTCTGGCTGCCCAGGGGCGTGAGGACGTGTACACGCCTTTGTCCGCAGACCCCGACGCTGTTTATGATGAGACGGTGGAAATTGATCTTTCGAGTCTTGTTCCCATGGCGGCTTGTCCTCATTCCCCCGACAATGTAAAGACGGTGGACGAGCTTTGCGGAATGAAGATAGACCAGGTATGTATCGGCTCATGCACCAACAGCTCGCTGATGGATATGATGAAGGTCGCCCATATTTTAAAGGGCAAGACCGTTCACCCCGATGTTTCCCTGTCCATAGCTCCGGGCTCGAAGCAGGTGCTGAATATGCTGGCGGAAAACGGTGCACTGGCGATTATGATAGATGCGGGAGCGAGAATTCTCGAAAGCGCCTGCGGACCTTGTATCGGAATGGGACAGTCTCCCAATTCCAAGGGAATTTCTCTGCGTACCTTCAACAGAAACTTCGAGGGACGAAGCGGCACAAAGGACGGACAGGTTTACCTTGTTTCTCCCGAGCTTGCGGCATTTTCCGCTGTAAAGGGTGTTCTGTCCGACCCGAGAGAGATCGAGGGCGAGTTTAAGTTCACAATGCCCGAGAAATTTACCGTCAATGATAATATGATCGTGCCTCCCGCTGTCGAATCCGAAATGGACAGCGTGGAAATTCTCAGAGGTCCTAATATCAAGCCTTTCCCCGCAACTGCGCCTTTGGCTGAGGATATAAGCTGCGGCTGCTCCCTTAAAGTGGGCGACAACATAACCACCGACCACATTATGCCTGCGGGTGCGAAGATACTGCCCCTGCGCTCCAACATTCCCGCAATTTCCAATTTCTGCTTTACCGTCTGCGACGAGGAGTTCCCCACAAGAGCAAAGGAAATGGGACAGAGCATTATTGTTGGCGGCGTGAACTACGGTCAGGGCTCATCAAGAGAGCACGCTGCTCTTGCGCCCTTGTATCTGGGCGTTAAGGCGGTGCTGGTAAAGAGCTTTGCACGTATTCACAGGGCTAACCTTATAAATGCGGGTATCCTGCCTCTTACCTTTGTGAACGAGAGTGATTATGATAAGATCGCACAGGGAGACAGGCTGAGCATAAGCGGCGTTCGCAAGGCTGTGGAAACGGGCGCTTGCGAGCTTACCCTGAAGAATGAGACATCAGGCTGCGAGATTCCCGTGCTTTGCGAGCTGACGGGCAGAACAAGGGATATTATCCTTGCGGGCGGTCTGCTGGACTACACCAGAGAATCCCTTAAATAATGGACGAGGATAGAAACCGCAGCTCCGGAAACAGCTCCGCAGAGTTTGGCTCGTCAGAGCCCGATATTTCCGATGTCATAAGGGTTTTGCGGGCAGCAGCGGGGATAGGGGATAATGGACAGCCGACAGGTCAATCGGCACGGCAAATTCCCGATAAACCGACTGCGGAGAATGATACGGCGCTTCCCAAGGACAGGGTGGAATTTTCTCCCGAGGCTTTGAAAAAGCTTTCCGAAAGACCCACGGCAAAAGCAGCCGAAAAGGCACGGAACAGTCAATCGGCAGCCAACCCGAACGAGGCTCTTAATGCGCTTAAAATTTTTCGGGAAATGAGCGGAGTTACGGGTGCAGAAGCGCCGCAAACTCCCGATAAAACGGAGATCGGCGCTTCCCAAAGCAATGCGGTAAAATCGCCGGAAAAGCCGTCCGAAAAA
>CAMWIR010000100.1 GCA_947174365.1 uncultured Ruminococcus sp.
CCGCTAAAATCATAAATTACTCAAAGGAACTTCGGAATATTTACATAAGTGAGGTTTTTTTTTTTTATTTTTCGGTTGACGGCGTGATCTACACGGCGGACGGCAAGACTCTTGCTATGTACCCCGGGGGCAGAACGGGAGAAGCGGAGATTGTCGAGGGAGTGACCCGCATAGGGGACAGGGCATTTTACGGCTGCCGGATTTCGGGAGTGACCTTGCCGGAAACGGTCGAGGAAATAGGCATAAGCGCATTTGAACAGTGTTCGGAGCTTAAAGAAATTGCCATTCCCGGCAGCGTTAAGGCGATAGAGTCGTATGCCTTTTGCGGCAGCGGGCTTGAATGTGTTACCCTGAGTGAGGGTGTGGAGAGCATAGGCACGGGAGCGTTTGAAAGCACGGAAATTATGGAAATATATCTTCCCGACAGTCTTAAAGAGGCCGGCAGCTATATTATCGGCAGTGAAAAAAGAGCAAGTATAAGCGCCTTGAAGCCTGTCGAGGGCTTGCAGCAGCTTGACAGCTATTCTGGACTGCGATACCGAAACGAAACGGTTTTGGAAAGGGCAATAAGAGCGGCAAGGCATATTGCCGACAGGGAAAATGAATACTACCGCTACAGGGGCTATCTTACAGACATTGACGGAGATGATTTCCCCGAATTGCTTGTCAGTTTTAAATACAAGAACATTGAGTACGATGAGGAATATCCCCAATATCTATATCAATACGACAGCGAAGCGGAAAATTGGGAAAGGGTGTATTCGGCAGGATATGACGACGAGATAGGTCTTTACCGCGACAGAGAAAGCGGCGAATATATGCAGCTCAGCTGGGGGTGTTATAACGAGGTGGCATATGCCTTTGACGCATGGATATGCAATGAGAGCGGAGAACACAGGATTGGCGGTTCAAGCCTTTTCTATCCCATAGGATTTTATTGGGACTATGAGGGCTATATAGCAAACTTTGAGGGCGGAGGCAAGTTTGAAATATATGAAGAAAAAGCAGAGATAAATGAGGTGTATCCGGAGAAAACAGCCTTTGCGAAATTTATAGACGGCGTTGTTGATAAGGAAAGGTATGAGCTTTTGGGAAGGTTCAGCTTTTCAGAAAAAATGCAGGAGCTTTCGGAAAAATATTCCGATTCGGAGGACGGAATTATAATGTGTAATGATTTTGCAGATTCTCCCGCCCCCGAAAAAGCTGATTTTGAGCTTGTGAGCCGTTTTGACAGTTACGGAAATTATATTTATCCAAGCAGCGATCAGCCCTCTGCAGCATCTTTATCGGTTACAATAGGCGAAAATAATTATAATGAGTATTCCTGTTCTGCATATCTTATGGGCGAGGATATAAATGCCGAAAATTTTGAAAAACTTGCCTCCCTGCCGTCGTTAACGTCGCTGTATTTATACGGAAATGAAAGTAGCAGCGTAATTGACCTGACGGGGATAGATAAGCTTCCGAAGCTTCGGGAGATCGGGTTAGGCTATAATACTGTATATGATTCACAGAAGAGAGTAGCGGTAACAAATGCCGAGTGCCTTGAAAATACGGAAATTTTATGGCTGAGTGTTGGCGGCGATATTGAGGAGCTTGACTTTATGGCATATCTTGACAAGGTGAGAGTGCTTCACATAGGGCAGTCCATGGACAGAGAGGACGATTTTTACTCGGCCGTGGAGGATATGGACAGTCTGGAATATATAGTTGAGTCGGTCTGGGATATTAATGTTACCGAGGGGCAGCATGAAAATATTAAAAAGCTGCGCCCCGATGTGCGGTTCTGTCATTATAAGGTTTAAAATTTATCGAAAGGGAAGTGCATTTAAATGAACGTAAGAAAAACAGCGGCAGTTTGGGCAGCGGCGGGAATTATGACATTGGCTGTTTCCTGCGCCGGGGCGGACAGTTCGGGGGAGGTTACAAAGAGTGTTTCCACGGAAAGCTTGTCGGAGGTATTTTCCGAGACGAATGAAGAAATATCTGATAATTCGGAAGATTTTTCGGATATTTTCGCATACAGAATAATTGACGGCAATGTGAGGATAGTCAAATACATAGGAAATGATAAGTTTGCGGTGATTCCCGATACTATAGAGGGGCTGTCGGTAACAATGATTAAAGAAAACGCCTTTGCCGACAGAATAGTCACCGAACTGACGCTGCCTGCGGAAATAGAGAATGTTTCCGCAAAAATGATCAGAAATACAAAGGAGCTTCAGTACATTTACATAAGCGGGAACAGCGAAAAATACATTTCTGTGGACGGGGTTATACTTACAGCTGACGGCAAGACTCTTGTCATGTACCCGGGAGGAAGAACAGGAGAAGCGGAAATTCCCGAGGGCGTTACAAGAATAGGTGACAATGCCTTTTACGGCTGTAAGATCACAGGAGTGAGCCTGCCGGAAACGGTAGAGGAAATAGGGATAAGCGCATTTGAGCAGTGTTCGGGGCTTAAAGAGATAACCATTCCGGGCAGCGTTAAAGCGATAGAGCCTTATGCCTTTTGCGGCAGCGGACTTTTAAATATCACCGTAAGCGATGGCGTGGAAAGCATTGGCACGGGCGCATTTGAAAGTACGAAAATAATGGAGCTGTATCTTCCCGACAGTTTAACAAGTGCAGGAAATTATATTCTCGGCAGCGAAAGGGGAGCGAGGATAAACGCTTGTGAACCGAGAGAGGGACTGCAAAATCTTGAAAAATACGAGGGAATGTCTTACCGCAATGAAACGGTTTTGGAGGGGGCAATAAGGTCTGCAAGGAGTATCGCAGAGAGGAAAACGGATTATTATTACCGCAACAGAGTGTATCTTACCGACATTGACGGAGATGATTTTCCCGAAATGCTCACTTGTCGTATTTATAAAAATGACGAGGGTGAATGGGAAAGTCCTCAAGGGGTCTACAGGTACAATACCGTGACTATGGAGTGGGAGCAGATCATAGGTTTGAGGGACACTAATTTGAGCGTCTACCGTGACAGAGAAAACGGCGGTTATATGCAGATAGGCGTGGGCGACTACAGTGAAACGTCGGATTATCTTATCATGGCTATAATGAGAGTGGGAAATGAGGCTTTCGATATAGGAAGTGCAACATGGAATTACCCCATAAACGGTTATTATGACACCAATGAGGGCTATGTTACAGGCTTTGAGGGAGGCGGAAAATATGAGATATATGAAACAAAGGAAATTAATAACCGTCACTTTTTAGAGGAAAAGGCTTTTGCGGAGCTTATAAACAGCACTGTGGACAGCGACAGATATGAGCTTGTGTCAAGCTTTAATTTTCCCGATATGGCAAAGGCTCTCGGAGAACAGTTTGGGAATAATGATGAAAGCCTTGTGATATGCGGAAATTTTGCCGATTCTCCCGATTCCGAAAGGGCAGACTTTTCCTTTGCGGACGCCTTTGATGATGACGGGTGGTTTATATATCCTTATAACACAGAGCCTGAAACGGACAGTGAGTCGGTCATCATAGGGGAACGGGTATATGACGAATACTCCTACAGTGCGTGTCTGCACGGCGATGAGATATGTACGGAAAATTTTGAAAAACTTGCCTCGCTGCCTTGTCTTACAAGCCTTTCTTTATATTGCGATAATGAAGACAGCGTTATTGATCTCACAGGGATAAAAAATCTTAAAAAGCTTCGTCGTATGTATATTGGCAAGGGTACTCTTAAAAATGCGGAGGTTCTAAAGGGTATGGATATAGTGTGGCTGGAGGTTTCAGGGGCGGCAAACGACCTTGGCTTTATGGCTTATCTTGACAAGGTGCGTGTGCTGGAAATAGGCTATTCCATGAGCAGACCGGACGATTACTATGCCGCTGTGGCGGATATGGACAGCCTCCGATATATAACGGTGTCGGTATTTGAGGAAAATATTACGGACGAACAGGAAGAAAATATCCGCAGCCTGCGCCCCGACGTAGCATTCTGCTATTTTAAGGTGGGTTGAAGTCGGCAGGGAAACATCATATGGAGGCGGTAGAAAATGTCCAAGAAAAAAGTACGCAAGCAGTGCGGCAATGTAACGCTTTCGCCCTTAGTGGCGGTAATAGGTGCGATAGGGCTTATATTCTTTTTGACGCTGTTTATAATTGCCGTTGTTACAAAGGCGGGAGCGGTGCTTACGGTCATTGCAGGGCTTTTCTGCCTGCCTTGCCTTTTTATGGTGCTTACCGTTAATCAGCGTATCGACTACACCCCCGAGGGCTTTGTTTATCGGGATATGCTGCGGATAAGACATAGCTACAGCTACTCACAAATCAAAAAAATAAGGTACAGCAAGGACGTGTACATATTTGTGGGGCGGCGGATAATTTTAATAGACTCCATGGCGGAAAACGGCAGGAAATTCGCAAGGATAGCGGCACAGTATTCGCCGAAGGCGAAGTTTATCACCGATGAACATTCAAAGCTTTTCGGCGGCAACGTTGCAAACCCGGGAGAATTTATATTTGTATATGTGCTTATGGGACTGCTTATCTTGGGGCTTTGCGGGATTGTGCTGTATGAACTGCGTGAGATTAACACGGGAGAGCTTGAAGCTGTGACGGGGCATATAAGCGAATATTATTTTGATGAAGCGGACGAAGGCAGCCGCCGTGTAAAAATAAAGCTGTCGGGCTGTGAATATGGATTTTATTTGTGGGTGACAGAACCCGATACGCCCGCATATGAGGCTTTTCTGCAGAATGTGAGGGAGGAAAAGGAATTTGAGGCTCTCTATCTGCCCTCGGATAAAACATCGGAGGGGGAGTATAGGATATATGAGCTTTCCTGCGGCGGCACGCTGTATATTTCCCTTGATGAATATAACAGCGGCATGAGGAATGACAGGGACACGGGGCTTTTGCTTTGCGGCGGTTTATTGCTGCTCTGGCTCTTGTATGTTGCCGTTTCCTCATATGTTATGTGCAACGGAGAAAAATACCCTCGGCTTCTTCGTTTATTCGTAAAGCCCGAATATATTGTTAATAAAAAATTCAGAAAATAATGGATTTTATCCCTTTAATCGTATGAAATTTAGATAAATTATTGCAGAAAACATCTATTTGTTAAAATTGCCAAAATTTTACTTGTAATTTTGTGAGTTTGTTGTTTAAAAAGTATTGATTTTCGAAAAAAAGTGTGTTATAATATATAACAGTGAACTGTTATAGCATTTTTATAAGCAGCTCCCGAAAACGCTGAAATGTGATAAATTTGTGTAAATTGCATTGTATGTGTGGAGGGTTGATGAGCGTGTTGTACTAATTTCACAAAAAATGAACCGTAAGTTTATGCAAATTTTTTTGTGAAAATTGGTTGCCGTATTTTGAACAATGTGTTATAATAGTAATATATGAGGCGGACGGTTGCGCGGCAGGGTGTTCTGTTCGTTGTAATTAAGAAATTTGGAGGTATTAATCATGGACGGAATAGGTTATCTTAAAACGGTGAGTTTCGGCGGATTTGATAAAAAGGATGTACTTACATATGTAGATAAGCTCAACACCCAGATATATACTCTCGAAAACGAGCTTAACGAAAAGAAAGCTCTTTTGGAGACCAGCGGCACCGGTGATAAGGAGGTCAGGGAGAAGTATGAGCAGCTGCTTGAAGCCGACAAGGCAAAGCTGACCGAGCTTCAGACCAATAATGAATCCCTTAAAATGCAGCTTAAATCCTGCGAGGATGAATCTGCTGCAAAGGATAAGGAAATAGAAGAACTTAAAAAGCATATCACAGATCTGGAGAACGAGCTTGTAGACGCCAAAAACAAGGCTGCTGCGGCTTCCTCTGTCGATAACAGCGCTATGGATCTTACCAATGTATTTGTTGAGGCTCAGAGAACTGCAAGCACTATCGTTACTCAGGCTAAGGAAAATGCCCGCAAAATGGATGAGGACGCCAAGAAGCTGGCTAACCAGGTGGTTGACGATGCCAACAGCAAGGCTTCCACTATCGTTAAATCCGCAGATGAAAAGGCATCCAAGGTACTGGCAGAGGCTGAGGACAAGTCCACAAGGATGGTCAGCGACGCAGAGGGCAAGGCTGCCGAAATGCGCACTGCCGCCAACAATATGAAGGCTGTTGTTCTTGAAGAGATCGCCGAAATAGACGAGCAGGTAAAGTCTATCAAGTCCATGCTCGAGCAGATCTCCAAGCAGAATATCACAGACAGCATTTCCAAAATTTCCGAAACGGCGACTTTGCTTGCAAATACACAGGATACTCTCAAGAAAGACGGAATTCCTACCTTTACGCCTCCTAAGAGTGCTGCTCCTGCACCCGCTCCTGCTCCTGCAGCTCCCAAGTCTGCACCGAGAGCGGCTATTCCCACGCCTGCACCTGCGCCCGCACCTGCAAGAGCGGCTGTTCCCACTCCTGCGCCTGCACCCGCACCTGCAAGAGCGGCAACTCCCACCCCTGCGCCTGCACCTACTCCCAAGCCTGCGGCAACTCCCACCCCTGCGCCTACTCCCGCTCCCGCAGCTCATGCGGCAGCAACACAGGCAAAGCCCAAGCCTGCGCCTAAGCTGGGCGGCAACTTCGGCTTTGATCTGAGCGAGATTGAGAAAATGGCAAAGGCTATTGAGGCTGACGCTTCCAAGGGCAGCAAGGACAGCTATGACGGAAATGTGGACGCTAAGGGTATCAAGCTTTCCGATATGGGTTAAACGCATGCTTGAACTGATGTGTTAGATTGTTTTTGTTCACCGATATGCGGTATTTGATTTGATTAAAAGGCTTTCCGAGTCTTTCGGAAAGCCTTTTTGCGTTTGCGGATTTCGGAATATGTATTGAAATTTAAAGTTTGATTGGCAATTCAGTACATTAATATTTGATAAATTTGAGAGAAAGTTCATAAAATTATGTTTGATTTGATAATATGTGTAAATTTGAGTTGACAATGTTCATAAATTAATTAATAAGTTGTTTAAAAGCCTTTGAATTATGAACTTTTATAACTTTTTACCAAAAACTATTGTAATTTGCCAAACATTATGTTATAATTATATAAAATGATTGATTTGCATTTTCGGGAAATACCGATCACGGCAATTTAGCATGGTAGTGCGTCGGATATTGCTTTTTGGGTTTATTTTGCTGTAAGGTCGGAATGATCGGTATACGCCTTTTTGTGGACATGAAAAATAATTGAGAAAAGCGGACGGAAAAGGGCGGTAACGTTTTCGGGTTTCTCTTACGGCAGACCGGAGGTCGATAGATTATGGGAAAGAGTGTTTTTAATGCGATCAGCGAGATAATAAATCAGGCTGAGGATATGTGCGCATTCTCGGTGGATTTCAGCGATGACAGCTATGATATCCAATCCTCGGGGAGAATGGCTGCTCTTGTTGATGAAAACTCCAATCCGCTGGAGCAGTTTTGTTACAACAGGCGTATACATGAGTCCGACGGAGCGGTGATCACAGCGTTTTGCAGAGATCTGCTGGGTTCAAAAAACAATCCCATTTACGAAAGCAGATATGGGATAAGCTTCCGTGCAAATTTATCGGAAAATGCGGAAGATAACACGGCGGAATACAGCTGGCTCATATTAACGATAGCGATCGACAGGGACGAGGAACTGCGTGCCCGCTGCATTGTGGGGCATTTGCGCATTATGAATCATGCGGAAATGCTGAATAAAACCATTATAGACAGCTTTACAAATGACAAGCACCCAAGGGTGTTTGCAAGCCGTGCACAGGCGATAGTATCGGATGAAAGCCGCAAATCGGCTATAGTGCAGTTTGACATTGAAAAGTTCAAACTTATCAACACTGCTTACGGTGAGGAAAAGGGCACGGAAATACTGAACTTTATTGTAAACGGTATGGCGTCCATATGCAATGAGCGGCAGGTCTGCTTACGGCTTTCTGCCGATGTATTCATGATAGCCGTAGCCTATGACGATATATCCGAGATCGAGGAGCTGATTGAAAAGATCAGCGAGCGGCTGGGGCATTATCAGAACATTAACTACAAGCTCGTATTCGGAATAAATATTATAACCGACAGGACCTTGTCCCTGCGCAAACAGGGGGATAGGGCGGCTATGGCAAGGCAGAGTATCAAGGGCAATGCGCTGACCAACGTTTGCTATTACAATGACACCCAGGAAAACAAGCTTGTCAGCCGGAAATTTATTGAGGACAGAATGTATTATGCTTTGGAGAATGAGGAATTTGCTATGTTCCTTCAGCCCAAGTACAGCATAAGCACTGCGGGGATAGTGGGGGCTGAAGCGCTGGTGCGGTGGATCCACCCGGAAAGGGGTATGCTTTCTCCTGCGGAGTTTATTCCCGTTTTTGAGGCGGACGGCTTTATTACAATGCTGGATGAATACATATGGGAGCAGGCGTGCAAGGCGCTGCGCAGGTGGATGGACATGGGATATACGCCCATTCCGATCTCGGTAAATATTTCACGGGTTCATCTGGTGGACGATAAATTCATAGACGTTCTGGACGGACTTATTGCAAAATATGATATTCCTAAGAATCTGCTGGAAACAGAGATAACCGAATCTCTGGAAAATGCGGGAGATACGGCTGCCATAAAGAAGCTTAAAGAGCGGGGCTATATGCTGCTGATGGATGATTTCGGCTCGGGGTATTCCTCACTTAATATGCTCAAAAACACGCCCTTTGACGTTATCAAGATAGACCGTGATTTCTTCAGCGAGTTTATGCTTTCCGACAGGGGAAAGAAGATAATTTCCCACACCATTTCCATGTCCAAGGACATAGGGCTTGACATGGTTGCGGAGGGAGTTGAGACCCGTGAACAGGCGGAATTTCTGGAGATGTGCGGCTGTGATGTGGCGCAGGGGTTCTTCTACTCAAAGCCTGTTTGCCTGGAGGAGTTTGAGAAGCTGGCATTTTTCGGTGCGGATAATGAAAAGGATATGAGGCTTGAGGCCTGACTTATACAGCTTTGCTTCGGTTTTTCGGGGCAAGGCTGTATTGCGTAAATATCAGCGAAAGGGACTGACAAATATGAAAATATCCAAAATTCTTGCGGCTGCATTAGGGGTAATGGTTTTGGTCGGCGGTACGACGGTGTTTGCGGACGGCGATAATAATAATCATGCCGTCCCCAAAAACAATTATGAATATTATTACCAAAAATATGGTATCGAATTGTCAGGGCTGTATTACGGTTATGTTCATCTTTCGGACGTTGGTCACATTCTGGATCTCGGTGATAATAATTTCGAGGGAATGGAAGAACGCCAGACGAGTATGCACTGCTTTGACAATGAGGGGAATTTCTGCGGCTATTACAGCGGGTTTACCGAAAATTCTGTCGGGAAAAGATATTACAAATTTGGAAAAAGGGTCTTTGGCTGGTACAAAACAGAGGGCGGCTGGAGGCACTTTGACGAGGACGGATATATGAGTGTTGGCAAAACCATGATCTGCGGAAGCAATTATTATTTTGACGAAAACGGACTGTGGACGTGCAGGCTGGATAAAAGCGGACTTGCGCCCGAGGATTTTGCCGTCAGGTTTGAATATGATAATGCGATCGATATTCCCGGTATTGACAGCGGATTTGACAGCGGCATACAAAATGCCGCACCTCAAAAATTTTTTTCGGAAAGTCTTTTACCAATGATATTTGACGATGACGGAAATACAATTTACGGGGATACCTCACGGGAAATAACAATTTCCAAAGCGGACAGACAGGTGCTTTACTGTATGTTCCTTGAAAGCGGATTTGGAGAGGCGGATTTATCAAGGGCGCTTGATTATGATTATCTGCATGAATATATGGATAAGCACAACGGGGATGAAAACGGCTATATAAAAAAATTTAAGGATGTTGAACATAATGAGTACGACTCAAACAGCGATGGGGACGCCGGTTCAAAAATAACGGTCACAGTGAATGGAAAAACATATTCTGTCTGCTACAGTGAAGATCTTATGGGGCAGCTTGCGGGATATGACAATACTGCAACTGCGGTGATCTTCCTTTCGGATAGTTTAGATTATTATGACAGCTTTTTGGAACAAAAATTTCCGCAGACCTTTGGCAGCAAAGTCCGGTAAATTATTATCCCCTGATTTTTTGGGGCAGGGGATAAATTATGTATCATATCTTGTTATATTTGTAAGGGCACGGTTGCGGTAGACAATATCCGTCCGCTTTTCAAAGCCCATGCTTTCCCAAAAATCATTACCCGCCTTGTTCCTCTCAAAGACGACCAAGGCGGTTTTGCTTATGCCAAGGTCGGAAAACGCTACCATAACGCTGTCAACAAGCTTTGCAGCAACGCCTTGCCTGCGGCAGTCCTCCCTTACGGCAGTGTGGTAGATATAGCCCCGTCTGCCGTCGCTGCCTGCCATGATAACGCCTATAATTTCCGATATGTCGTTTTCACAGACGAAGCAGGTGGCGGGGTTGCGGTCAAGAAAACGGCTTATGCCCTCACGGGAATCGTCAACGTCGTTAAGCCCCATTCCCTTGCAGGAAAGCCACAGGGCATAGACCTTATCATAATCGGTTATTGTCATTTTGCGTATATTCACAGCGCACACTCCTATCAATTCAAATTATTTTCTATATGATAATTATACCATAATGCACCGAATATGTCAATCACAGGTTTTCACAGAACATATCGGCAAAATGCTTATAAGAATGTTTCAAGATTAATTATATGTTTACAAAAAATTCACTGTGAATTGATAAAAAATACCCCATGGGGGTATATAATATAAATGTAATAGCAAATCGGGAGACATGAAAAGCTAACGGAAGTTTATCAAAAGCCATTAATAAAAAGGATTAAACAATATATTCCAAAAGGAGAAAAACAGAAAAATGGAAAAATGTGAACACTGCAAAAAAACAAAGGAACGCTCCGAAAAGGAGCAGAAGCAGCTTATCAACAGGCTAAAGCGTATTGAGGGACAGGTGAGGGGTATTCGGGGAATGGTGGAAAACAACGCTTACTGCACGGATATTCTTATTCAGGCGGCGGCGGTCACTGCGGCGCTGAATGCATTCAACAAGCAGCTGCTTTCCGAGCATATCCGCACTTGCGTTGCGGATAATATAAGGGAAGGCAATGAAGAGGTCGTTGACGAGCTGGTGGACACACTGGGCAGGCTTATGCGCTGACAGAGGCAGGAAGCAGGAGGCAAGATTCGATAGTGTTGTCGAATCAGTAAAAGGTAATGTTGAACCAATTAAGGAAGTGAGCTTTTGAGACAATTCAATGTAACAGGTATGAGCTGTGCGGCGTGCAGCGCAAGGGTGGAAAAGGCGGTTTCGGGGGTAAAGGGAGTAAGCTCCTGCTCGGTCAGCCTTTTGACAAACTCCATGGGCGTTGAGGGTGACGCTGCGGCGGGGGATATTATTGCGGCGGTGGTGG
>CAMWIR010000101.1 GCA_947174365.1 uncultured Ruminococcus sp.
AATTTGGATTTTGTCTAAATGATACAAATTTTTTGAGTTTTCAGATACACTCTAGTATAATCATCTGCACTTCCTTATTCTGTCCGTCTCGCTCGTTCTTGCACTTGCAAAAATAATGGGAACGCTTGATACTTTTTTTAAGCTTTTGCAGACCTCAAATCCCGTAGTTTCGGGTAGGTTTATATCAAGCAGTATGAGATGATATTTGTTTTCTGACAGCATATCAAAAGCCTCCGACGCATTTTCGGCATGGCTGACTTTATATCCGTAGCTTTCAAGCATATCGCTTATAATAAAGGTCAAATCGTTGTCGTCATCAATTATCAAAATATGTTTTTTCATATTGCACTTCCATAATTTAATTAAAATAAAAAATTGTATGGTTTTATTATATAGTGTTATTAAAATAAAATCAAGACTTATTCTGTAAACATAGTACGGAATTAATAAATAGGGGGCTGCAACAGCCCCCACATTTTAAATTCTATCGAAATATAGCTGCTTTGGTTGGTGTGTCCATATGAAATGATTACAGTCGTCGTGATGTCATTATGCCCTAAGCAAGTCTGCACCGTTTTAACATCAACGCCGTTCAGTATCATTGCTGAGGCGTTGAAATGACGGAATGAATGTATTGACACGAACCGCATACCGGTACGCTGACAGAATTTTTCAAAGAACTTGTATGGCGAACGCATACCCATAGGCTCGCCGTTCCATTTTGTAACCGACCGGTCGGTTTCGACCCATTTAGAGCCGATACTGCTTTTGTAAATCCCACATCTTCTTTCACTCCCCTATAGCTGTTACATCTACTATTTTATTTTTTTTCGGAACATTTGTCAAGCTGTAAAGAAAATATTTAAAAAGTGAAATTTATTAATTTTTTGTAAATTATGAAAAAAACTATTGACTCTCAACTTAACTTCAGGTTTAAAATAAATTCATAAGGTACCTTAAATTTAAAGCGGGAGGCTTGATATGAAAATCAAAGAATTTGCCAAGGCCTGCGGCGTGACGGAATCGACAATAAGATTTTACGACAAAAACGGTCTGCTTAAACCTGCGGAAATAAATCTGCTTACAGGCTACAGATATTATGACGAAGGTCAGATAGCAGCCGTCAAGGAAATATTGTCCCTGAAATCTGCGGGATTTGCTCTTTCGGAGATCAGGAAAATTATTTCGGAAAATGCAGATCCACTGGAGATCAAAGACATATTTTCCGAAAAGGAAAAAGAACTTAACCAAAGCCTGTGCCTTTTGGGCGAGGTGTATAAATCAATAACAGGAGGAGATTTCATGAATAAAAAACCGACAGAGATCCTTCATGAAAATGTCAATCTGCCTTTTGAAAATGACGAAAAAATCATTGGCAGGTGGGAAATTGTAGGCGAACCTGCCGTTAATATGGGCAGCTGCAAAAGGGAACTTTATTTCCTGCCGAACGGGGAGTGGTACTGGTGCTACGGCTGGACAAAGGGGAAATTTTTGTATAACGACGGCTGTTCATCCCGTGTATGCGATTATACCCTTGATAATTCGGGTGATGATCTGTATATGACAATTAATTTCAAAACCTGCGGCGGTACAATCGATCCGATACATCTGAAAAAGCTTGACAGTAACCGCTATACATCTTCCAACCTTGCCCGCAAGGATAACATTGACCTTCCCTTTGAAAATGACCCGCAGATTCTCGGAAAATGGAAAGCGGTGGATTTTATCAAAAGCAAAAAGGATTTTTCTACGAAACCGGGTCACAGCGGTCAAGAATTCTATTTCAGCCAAATTGAGTTCCTGCCGGGCGGGGAATGCGGCAGCGTTTACGGAGATGAAACCATAAGCGGCAGCGACCGTCAGACCTGGACAAAGGGCTGTGTTCTCCGCAAATGGAACAGCACAGCCTGCGGATATGAAATAATAAGCTCCGACAACAGGAAATTTCTCATCATGGAATGGAAAAGCGGCGACTACCGCTGGGGTGGCTTTGACACGGATTATTACGTTTTTGAAAAGGCGGACTGATTAAAAAAGCCGTGCAGGGTGAAAGCCTTGCACGGCGATTTTATATCTGTTGTACGGCGTGAAAAACACATATTTTATATGTAAGCTCACACACCGCTTTTTGACCTGTTTTCTTTCTCCGACCATGCCTTGCACTGCTCGATACGCTTGCCGTTGTCGCCCTCTTTTTCCGCATAAGCAAAGCTGTGCAGCGTGTCGCATACGAAGCTTTCACATTGCCCACAGTGCTCTGATTTTTTATCCTCGCAGCATTTTTTTACATCGCATTCTCCCCAAAAAGGGTTGTCAATATTCACACATCCTTTGCAGCCCATGCTTTCTTTGTACTCGCAGCTGCTGCATATGATTCCGCACCTTGATTCGATCATTTTTTATTCCTCCCGAATTTATTTTTAGGGCATTTCAAATGAAAAATCTCCCGAAAGAATTTCGTGAATTTCATCAAATAATATCCCTTAAAAATATTTTATCATGCATTATTTCAAATGTCTTGTAAAAATGCGACATCATTCAGCGGATGCAGGAAAATCTATTTCAAAATCGTATGCATTTGAAAAGCGAATGCATAGTTTTTTATTCTTGCCTCTTGCTTCTTGCTTCTATCCTCTGATAGCGTATTGCCGGGCTTTTTCGGGAGTCGCTCCGTGAAATTTTCTGAAATCGTTGAGCAAATGGGACTGGTCGCAGTAGCCGAATTTTTCCACGGCGTCCAGCGGGTTGTATTTTCCCGAAAGCACGTCCTGCCAAAGCAGCTGATAGCGTATAAGTCCTGCCAATGTCTTTGGAGGAACTCCGCTTACTGCCTTAAAGATCCGCTCCAGCTGGCGTTTGCTGTAAACGGTGTAGCTTGAAATATCCTCCACATTAACATTGCCACTGTTTTTTATTATGTAGTAAAGTCCGTTTAAAAAAGCAGGATTTTCACGGCTTTTATCAAGCTTTTGCAACAGAAATCTTTCGGAAATCTTTATACGTTCCGCCGTGGTTTTTGCCTGCATGATCTGCCTTGTAAGTTCCCTTGAAGAATCCCCGAAAAGTTCCTCCGCAGGAATGTATCGGTTAAGTGAATTATCCATATTACCCTCGCAGAAAAGCACTGCGCTGTGGCAGTAAAACCTTATGGCAAAGGTGGAAATATCTCTTTCCGGGTCATATGATGAAACTAAGGGAATGTCGTTGATACCGCAGTAGGTGCTGTTGTTTTCATTGTTTACATCAATGATAATGTCGGTGCAGGTGTCGGGTATTACAAGGGTGGGTCCGGCCGTTCCGCATTTTACATCGGCGCTCCAGAAGCAGCGGATGTAGGGCATAAGCTCCCTGCACGGCTGATATTCTCTGTAATTATCCGAATTTCGGAAAGGCGCTGATGTCAGCGGTTTGTAAATATCCGATATAGTAAAACTCATAGTTCATTTATCCTTTTATTTTTTATATTTTCATTTTAGCATACGTCCGAAAAAATGTCAAGAGAAATTATGCGTTTAAAATTCGGAATATTTCACTTGTTTTTTTGGAAAATTTAATACAGCGTTATTTTAAATTTTCACTGCGCAGCATTATTAAGATACTCAAAATTTATTATAAACAGCGTGACAGGGGAGTGTATAACAGAATCAAACCGATCCGTAAAAATTTACAGACCGGTTTGATCTTATTTTAATGATCCACACCATCAACCCCGAATATGAATTTATAATGAATGTATATATGCATCGCCCGGCGTACTGCTGTTAGACGAACGGGAGGCGGCAATGGTTGCAAGGGTGGACGATAGCTGCCCTATTACAGCGGACAGCACAGCAAGCTCGCCGTCATTCGGTATCTCGGAGGCTATGGCGTTGGCTACTGCCGTTATGGCAATAGTAAGTTCAAGAGTTGACATTTTTCCTCCTTTCGGGGAATAGATCGGCACAGGCAAATTTTCGGTGTTACATACCATCGAAAAAACAGTACAAGGATATGTTTATCCTAAGTACGACCCTGTTATTGAATAACATTATCCCTTATATTTTATGACGCTGACCTGCTTTTGTGAATGGGTGAAATGCAGTATTTTGTAAAAAATATACAAAAGCAAGGGAGGCGGCTATTAAAAGTTTAGCTTTTTAGAGGGAAATATTATGTTGAAAAATATATTAAAATATGCTATAATTAACTTATGTATAATTTACCGCTTCAGGGAAACACCGATTTAACATGGTATAATAAAGAGTTTGAACTCAGGGGTGTGCAGCGGTTTTTACGACCCATTATCCGGGAGGTTGATTTATGAATATACATCAGATGCAGGAGCGCATTCGTGAGCTGAAAAAGGAAAAGAATGTATGCATTCTCGCCCATGCGTATCAGTCGGGGGATATTATCGAGGCTGCGGATTTTACGGGAGATTCGTTCGGTCTTGCAAGAAAGGCGGAGAAGTCGGAATGCGGCACGGTGATAATGTGCGGCGTGCGGTTTATGGCGGAAACGGTGAAGATCCTTTCCCCTCAGAAAAGGGTATTAATGCCCAGAGGCGAGGCGGGCTGCCCTATGGCGGATCAGATCGACCCGCAAATGCTGCGGCAGTTAAAGGAAATGTATCCTGACCATGCGGTTGTTTGCTATGTGAATACTTCGGCGGAGGTAAAAACTCTCAGCGACGTTTGTGTGACATCTTCCTCGGCAGTGGATATAATAAGGAAAATGGACGCCGAAAAGATTCTGTTTATTCCCGACTGCAATCTGGGGGATTATGTGAGAAAGCAAATTCCCGAAAAGACCTTCAAGCTTATCAGCGGCGGCTGTCCCACTCATGCAAGGCTGACGGTAAAGGATATTGAAAAGGCAAGGGCGGCGCACCCGGGGGCGCCGGTGCTGGTTCATCCCGAGTGCCAGCCTGCGGTGGTTGAGGCTGCGGATTTTGCGGGAAGCACCACCGAGGTAATGGACTATGCTGCAAAATCCTCCGCAAAGTCTTTTATCATAGGTACGGAGAACAGCATAGCGGCGCATTTGGGATTGCAGTTTCCTGAAAAGCTTTTCTTCCCTCTTTCAAAGGACTGCGTTTGCCACAATATGAAGATAACCACCTTGCCCGATCTGCTGCACTGTCTGGAGGGTGTTGACGGAGAAGAGATCGTTCTTGATGATGACACTGTAAAAAGTGCACGGCGGTGCATTGATGAAATGCTGAGGCTTGGCTGATAAATGCCTGCTGTCGGTTTTCCGGGGCTGACATTGTTTGTATAAATGAATGTCCCATAAAAAGTTTTAATGTTAATGTGAAAGGATAGCTGAATTATGCTCAATTGTAAAAAAATTTCTGCTGCTGTTCTGGCAGCTGTTATGTGTATGTGTGCAAGCGCCTGCAACGGCGGAAATGAGGACGCTTCGGGGAATGTGACCGAATCTGTCGAGGCTTCCGAAACAACCGCTCCTGCGGACGAAACAAAGGTCTCCATTACAACTCAGGCAGTTCCCACCGAGCCTGTCGATCTTGAGGCGGGTGTTACCGATGTGATGTATGAAAGGGCGCTGCTGAACGAGGGCAACAAGGCAAGGCTTGCAAGCGTTATGAAGCGGGCGGAAAACGGCGAGGATATTACCGTTGGCGTAATAGGCGGCTCTATTACACAGGGCAGTCTTGCAAGCAGCCACGCAAACTGCTATGCGGAACGTTTCTTTAGCTATTGGCAGGAAAAATTCCCCGAGACCCAGGTCACCGGGGTGAACGCCGGAATCGGCGGCACTAACTCCTACCTTGGAGTTCACCGTGTGGACGAGCAGCTTTTAAGCGCCGAGCCTGATGTGGTCATCGTGGAGTTTTCCGTAAACGATACTGACAAGGTGATGAACAAATATTCTTATGACAGCCTTGTAAGAAAGATATTAAACAGTTCTTCACAGCCTGCTGTTATTCTTCTGTTCACAACTCAGGATAACGGTACGAGCTTGCAGGAGGTCCACAGGGAGATAGGTACGGCTTACGACCTGCCAATGCTCAGCTACAGGGAGATAGTATATCCCGAGGTTGCTGCGGGCACGCTGGACTGGAAGATGATCTCTCCCGACAATATCCACCCCAATGATGCAGGTCACGGGCTTATAGGGCAGCTTTTGGCAAGGTATCTGGACGGGGTCTATGAAGAGCGGGACAGCATTGACACCTCTGATCTTTCCTTTAATACCGAGGCTTACACTGCCGATTATTATGCAAATGCCAAAATGCTTGGTGCTTCGGAAATCACTCCCGAAGAAATAAGCGGCTTTGAGCAGGGGACAAGCAAGGTTTATGCCGATCTTTTCCCGGACAATTTAATTACCGAGGAAGAGGGCTATCTGAAATTTGAAACGGAGTGCCAATGCCTTGGATTCTTCTATTTAAAGCAGGTGGACGGCAACGGCGGCAAATATGATGTTCTGGTAGACGGACAGCGCAAAGGCTCACTTGACGCTGATTTTGCGGGCGGCTGGGGCAACTATGGCGAGACTCAGCAGATAATAGTTGGCAAGGAAACCGAAAAGCATACCGTTGAGATAAAGCTTGCCGAAGGAAGCGACAAAACTGCGCTGACCATTTTCGGTATAATGCAGAGCTGAGCGAGTAGAGGCAAGATATTAAGAGGCAAGGGGCAAGAATATGTTAATGTTCTGTTATTTTTAAAGGACAACCATAATCTTGCTTCTTGCCTCCGATTTTTTTGTTTTCGGACGTTTTTTCCACTGCGAAAAAAAATCGAAAAAACTTTTGCAAAACGCTTGACAAAATAAAAAATATATGATATAATGATTTATGGAATATTTAGGGGAGTTTTTGCGGAGCGAAAATTGTGAGTTTTTACACGAATTTTGCGGTATTTTACGGTCTGCGCCTTTGCTGCTTGTATCCCTTAAAATCGGACAGTCTACACCAATTCCACGCAGAAAATGTGCAAAATTCGAGCCGAAAACTTAACTTTATGGTTTTTGGTGAAGGATTTTGCTTACGTTTTCAAAGTGAAATTTGTGTATGGGCAGGCTGTTAAAGACTTTTAAATTTTTTCTGAAAGGGTTTGAGAAAATTATGACAAATGAAGAACTTGTTGCATTGGGTAAAAGAATCGAAAGCCGTCGCAAGAGCCTTAAAATGACAATGGCAGAGCTTGGCAGCCGTATCGGCGTTGCTGCCTCCACTATCCAGCGCTATGAAGCTGGCAAGATTAGCCGCCCGAAATATGCAGTACTTTGCGCAATGGCTTCGGCAATGGCAGTAAGCGTTAAGGAACTGACAGGGGAGACCCAGGCAACAGCAGCCAGCATTCAGATCCCCAAGAATGCTACGCCTCTTGATGTAACCTCTATGGTGAATATTCCCATTATTGGCAAGGTTGCCGCAGGCTTGTCCTGCTATGCCGAGGATTACCTGGAGGGTTATGAGCTGGCAGCTTCTGAGATGATCCGTTCGGGATTTGACTATGTTTATCTGAGAGTAAGAGGCGACTCCATGCAGCCGCTTATCATTGAGAATGACCTGGTGCTTGTACGCTGCCAGGATGTTGTTGAAAACGGCGACTACGGCATTGTTATCATTGACGGCGAGGACGGAGTTGTTAAGAGAATATATATGTATCGTGACAAGGTCGAGCTTATCAGCGAGAATCCCTATTACCCTCCCAGAGTTTTTGAGGGCGAGGAGTGCGAGCGTGTTAAGATATTCGGCAAGGTTGTGGAAGTTAAGAGAAAACTGTAATTTTTAGGGGGAAAAAAGCAGCGGGGTTTTGATGCTGCTTGTGAAAAGATTTTTTAGCGGCCTCCTTTTTGGAGGTCGCTTTTTGTAATGGAATATAGGAAAAACCTGCCGCATATCGAGCGTATAAGTTAAATATAGCTATGAGAAAAGTATTCGGGTCAATCGGTAGGCTGAGTCTTGTTGCTTTCTTCTTCATACAGGCTGACCCCTGTTACGGTAATGACTGCCGCCTGATCGGCATTTGCGATTTTTTCCATAACATCAATTCCCTCGGTTATCTGTCCGAACACCGCATACTGCCCCGAATAGTTTGGAACGCCTCCCTGCTCCAGAAATGCCGAACGGACTTCACTAAGCTCACCCTCTTCGGCAGAAAGATATTCTCTGTCCTCATCGGTGAAGGGGATAGTGTTGATGAAGATGATATCCCCCTCGGTATTCATGCAGAGCGCTCCTTTAAAGGGCCAGAGGTTTTTGTGCAGCTCAATGGTGTAGACATTTTCACGGGGCGGTACGTCGAGAGTGAATACGGTGTGCTGCTCGTAAAGCCCTGCGGTAAGACCGTTATACAGACCGCTTTCGGCGGAGCTTGTGAAAATATCCACAGCTCCGGGTGTTTCGGCTTCAAAGAGCGCCACCGTAATATCCCCTGCGGTGGTGGAAATTACCGCCTTTTTCGTATTATCAAGGGGGGCAAACTGGATAAGCTCAATATTTTCATAATCGGTAAGCGGCGTGGGGCTTCCCTCCTGCATTACCCCATAGGCGCGAATGAACATAAATCCCGTAACTGCGATTATTAACAGAAAGAGAAATATAAAAACCGAACGCCCGCTTACCCGAATTGTTTTTTTCTGCATGGAATGTTCCTTACTTTCTTGTTATCTTTGTGCCCTGACGGGTCTCCTCAATGATGTAGCCAAGCTCGCTTATTTTTTCACGCAGGCTGTCGGCAAGGGCAAAGTCCTTGTTTTTGCGGGCTTCCTTGCGCTGCTCGGCAAGGGCGGTTATCTCTGCGGGAATGTCCGACTCCGCCTCGGCATTTTTTCTTTGCAGTTCTTTGGCATGGAGAATAATGTCAAGCCCCAGCACCTTGTCAAATTCCTCTATAAGCTTTAGCTTAACGGAATCCGAGGTGTCGGCTTTCAGCACGTCATAGAGGGCTGTGACCGCAAGTGATGTGTTAAGGTCGTTATCAAGGGCGGCGGTGAAATTTGTCATAAGGGTGTTATAGGCTGTTTCATCGGAATTTCCCGAATCGGTCAGCTTGGAAACGGCAGTGATTATCTTTTCGTAAGCCCGTGCGGCGTTGTCCAGATTTTCATAGGAGAATACCAGTGATTTCCTGTAGTGGGACTGGAGGCAGAAAAAGCGGTAGGCAAGCGGGTCGTAGCCTTTGCTTTTGAGCAGGGAAACGGTCAAAAATTCCCCTTTGGATTTGCTCATTTTGCCCTTGTCGGTGTTAAGGTGATGAACATGGAACCAGTAATTGCACCACTTATGCCCCAGGTATGCTTCGCTCTGTGCAATTTCGTTTGTATGGTGAGGGAATGCATTGTCAATGCCGCCGCAGTGGAGGTCAAGATATTCGCCCAGATGCTTCATGCTGATGCAGGAGCATTCAATGTGCCAGCCGGGATAGCCCAGTCCCCAGGGGCTTTCCCATTTAAGCTCCTGATCCTCGAATTTGGATTTGGTGAACCACAGAACAAAGTCGGTTTTGTTACGCTTGTTTTCATCGGCGTCAACGCCCTCACGCACAGCCACTTCCAGATCGTCCTCGTTAAAGTCTCCGAAAACATAATATTCCGAAAGCTTGGAGGTATCAAAGTAAATATTACCTCCTGCCTCATAGGCATATCCCTTTTCAATAAGGGCGGAGATCACACGGATAAATTCATCAATGCAGGAGGTGGCGGGGGTAACGACGTCGGGAGTTTTGATGTTGAGGGCTGCGCAGTCCTCGAAAAATGCTTTGGTGTAGAAATCCGCTATTTCCATGACGGTTTTATGCTCACGCTCAGCGCCCCCCAGCATTTTATCTTCTCCCGTGTCGCCGTCGCTTGACAGGTGGCCTACGTCGGTGATGTTCATTACCCGCTTAACGTTCAGTCCCGAAAACCGCATATATTTTTCCAGCACGTCCTCCATAATATAGCTGCGCAGATTGCCTATATGGGCAAAGTGGTATACTGTAGGGCCGCAGGTGTACATACTGACTTTTCCCTGCTCCCGTGGGATAAATTCTTCCTTTTTGTGAGTTAGTGAATTATAAAGCTGCATTTTAAATTTTCCTTTCGTGAATTTCTGATTTATTTATCGTGGCATTTGGTTTCCCGTATCATTTTTCATTATTTTTATCAAGCGCCTTTTCCAATTGAGAGATACGCTTGTCAAGCCTTTCGATCTTCATTCTGTCAATACAAAGCTCCTGGGAGATCGGGTCGGGAATGTGAATTTGGTCAAGCTCGGTTGTTCTTTTGCCGTTAAGCTTTGCTATCCTTGCGGGAACGCCCACGGCTGTGGAATTCGGCGGCACTGATTCCAGCACCACTGCATTGGCGGCTATCTTGGAATTATCGCCTACCTTGAAAGGTCCAAGCACTCTTGCCCCTGCCCCGACCATTACGTTATTGCCGAGAGTCGGGTGGCGCTTGCCCTTGTCCTTGCCTGTACCTCCTAGGGTAACGCCCTGATAAATAAGGCAGTTATCGCCTATTTCGGTGGTCTCGCCGATAACAACCCCCATGCCGTGGTCGATAAAAAGACCTTTGCCGATCTTCGCCCCCGGGTGGATCTCAATGCCTGTGAAAAATCTTGCGATCTGGGAGATCGCTCTTGCTGTAAGGTACATTTTCTTTTTATAGAAATAGTGGGATACCCTGTACGCTGCCACTGCGTGCAGCCCCGAATAGGTGAGGATTATCTCAAGAGTATTCTTTGCGGCAGGGTCACGGCGCTTTACCGAGCGGATATCCTCTTTGAAATGCTTTATCAATGTGTTGAAACTGTTCATAATCTCCTCCCGAAATAAAAATGTTTTTATGTATTATATTCCTTAGAGTGCCGGGACGTCAAAAAAGCCGCCCTCAGGAAAATTTCCGAAGGCGGCGGAATATATTCCGTCACGGTTCCACTTCAGATTCACGCCGAAAAGCCCATAATAAGCAAAATCAAGCGTATCTCATTTGCCGGTAACGGCGGCATCCGCAGCAGAATACTCCGATATTGCG
>CAMWIR010000102.1 GCA_947174365.1 uncultured Ruminococcus sp.
AGATAGCCTCATTGATCTGAAGTTCCTTGCTGCTGTCTTTGTTAGCTAGCGAGCACCCCCGTATTACCGTTGATATTTTGTAAAAATAAAATTCGGCAGAACATAAAGCGCTGCCGACAATAACTCATTACTACCGCAAAGGAACAAAGAAAGCGGTTAATGAAAGGAAGTTATTGACCCGTGCGCGCTCTAAAAATGCGGCAGGGTGAGAGCAGCTGCTCTGCTTTATTTTTCGTACTTTTCTATTATACCACCGTTCTGATGTTTTGTCAATCGGTAAATGGAAATTTATTGCTTTTCTATCTTTTTTACAATTTTACAAGTGATAACGCTTAACTTATTGTTGATATTGCACAAAATCATAAAGCCGCGAAATATCCGAAAAACGATCCCGCGGGAACTTGCAAATTCCCACGCATATCCCGATAAACCGACAATTTCCGATTATTCTTCGCCGCCTGCGCTGTTGTCATTCAGAAGCTGGGCATATGCCTTGTTAGAAAAGTATTCGTCAAGGGCTTTTTTGGAAATGGAGTAACCTGCCGACGTGCTGATGTATTCGCTTATCTCGCCCTTTGTAATGGCAGCCTTAACCTCGGATTCGGTTATTTTAAGGTACTGAGCCGCCTCAGCTGCCGTGAAATAATCAGTGCTTTCGGGCTTTACCGTAAGATTTGAGGGTGAAGAATAAGTGGAAGCAAAATCCTTTTCATTCACTGCCGTTGTCAGCTTTTTCAGAGAACCGCTTATTATCGCTGCGGAGATAATAAGGCAAATTCCCAGAATAAGAGCCGCCATAAGCGTCGCCGCTGCGGGCACGGGTCTTGATGAGCTTTTGCGGGGAGCGTTTCTTTGATCCATAAAAATAACCACCTTTATCATATATTTTGAAATTAAGAGGCGAAAAATCTGTAACACAGCTGTTTTACAGCTTCACATTGATCTCCTCACCCAAGGAGAATGAGTATATCAGAGCCTCCTTGACGGGAGCGCCCAGAATAAGGGAAAATGCCGCCGCATAGAGCCTGAGCTGTCGACTGTAGCGGTTTACCAGCACTTCGGGAGATGCGTTTCGGTCGGTTTTGTAGTCGCAGAGCACATAGCCGTCCCCCTCCTTGAAGATAAGATCGGCAACTCCCTGCAACATCCCCTCGGTATTATTATAAACCTTTAAATCATTATCGTCAAGCCCTAAATCGGAAATTTTTACAAGAAATTTTCTTTCCCGCATAAATTCCCCCTCTTTCATCATTCGGGAAAACAGCCTGCTTCGGGTAAATTTTACGATGATCTTCGGGTCTATGCACTCCGCCTGAGCCTCGGTAACAACGCCCTTATGGGCAAGTGCTTCTATTTCCTCCACGATCGCCGTCTCTATGTCGCCCGCATTGTGCAGCCTGTAAAGATCCGCCTGCTGCATAAATGCGTGATATGCATTGCCTCTGTCGGCGGCAGTGAGCTTTCCCGGGACAGGGCGGATAATTTCCTCCTCGTCCTCGGTCTGCGGGTCGTAGCTGTCAATTTCCGGGAACTCAAAAGGAACGTTATCCTTTTCAATTATTTCCGTAAATACGGGCTGCGGCGGTACATTCTCCGAAGCCGTTTCACGTTTTTTTGCAATTTGGCTTACCGTCAGCTTTGCGGGAATGGGTTCATAGGAAATTCCCGATCGGATTTCAAGCAGACCTGCAACGGTTTCGTAAATTTCGGAGTCAATATTTTCCGCAGCTTCCTTACCTTTGCTTTCCTCTTCAAATTCTTTATCGGTATCATCGGGAAGAGCTTCCTTGTCCACAGCCCCGGAGCTTTTCGGAATGTTAAGTCTGAGCGTGCCCTCAATGGGGTCATAATGGGAAATTTCCTTTGAAAATCCAAATTCCGCAAGCCCCGAGGCGATAATATCCGCAAGGCTGCTTTGGGCAATTGCGGCGCAGTCCCGCTTGGGTTCTCCGCAGCGCCTTGCTCCCTCGGAGAGAATCGCGGAGACTATGCTTTTTTTGCTTTCGCCGCTGCCCTTGCGGCGGGTAATAAAAAGCCGTTCTCTTGCTCTGGTGAGCGCAACGTAAAGCAGCATCATATCCTCATCGCTTTCGGAGCGTTGCTTCATTGCCTTTACCGTGCAGGAGGGCAGAGTCTTGTACCGCAGCCGCTCTCGGGAATTATTTTCCGTTTCCGCTGCCCTTGTGATATCCAGCCCCACTCCTGCCGTCGGGTAAAAGCAGGCGGCGCTCCGGGCATCATGAACGGTCTTTTCCGTGCCGCAAAGGAACACATAAGGGTACTCCAGCCCTTTTGATCTGTGGATAGTCTGAATTACCACAGCCCCGCCTCCGACTGCCGTTTGCACAGGCATTCCGCTGCCGCTGTTTTTGAGGGCCTCGATCCTGCGCACAAAGGAGGCCACAGAGCCGTCCCCCCGTTTGTCGGCATTTGCCGCAGCATTCGCAAGGGCGTCAAGATTTTTTGATTTTTCTCTGCCGCCCTCGCTGCGGGCTGTCACAGCACCGTAGTCCATATCCTCGTAAATATGCAGGATCATTTCCCGAGATGTGTGAGTAAGGGCGTATTCCCGAAGCTTTCCGAATTTTTCCAGGAAATTTATGCAGCGCTGTCTTATTGCGTCCGCAGTATTTTCATTTGCGTTTCCCGTTTGGGCAACGCTTGCAATCCTGCCGTAAAGGCTGCCGCCTTCCTCATTGCCACCCAAAAGCCGTATCAGCGCCATTTCCTCCGCCGTGAACATAAACAAGGGCGACATCATGGCAGCCATCAGGGGTACATCCTTCCAGGGGTTGTCCACTGCCCGCAGAAGATTTATCACCGCCAATGTTTCTCCCGTCTCCAGCAGGTCGGTCTTTGCAGGAGAAACACTCGGCAGTCCCGCTTCCTTAAGCGCCCTTGCATGGATCGGGAAATAGTGGGAATATCGGCTGAGTATACAAAAATCACCGAGCCTCGCTTCGGGATCTTCCGAAATAAGTTCCTTTATTCTTGCCGCCACCGCAGCAGCCTCGGCCTCCGCGAAATCCTCCGATGTGAGCTTTTCGGAGGCGCTGTCCTCAGTATCCTCATTCTCGGTAGTATCCGAATTTTCCTTGCTTTTTTTCTTTGCCGCGGCGATTGCTTTTGCCTTTGCCCGATCATGCGCATATTCATCTGTAATATCAATAATTTCGGCGGGAAATTCGCTGCACGGCAGGGCTTCTCTGCCGCAAACCAAGCTGTCTGCCTCGCCGTAATCCACGCCGCCCCGCCGTTCGCTCATTACGGCGGTGAAGAATCTGTTTACAAAGTCCACTACAGGCTGCCTGCTTCTGAAATTCCTCCGCAGCAGAATGTGAGAGGGAGTTTCTCCCTTATCGCCGTAGGGCACGCTTTCTTTAAGGCTTTTCATAAACAGCCCCGGTTCTGCGCTGCGGAATCGGTATATGGACTGCTTTACATCTCCCACCGCGAAGAAATTACTGCCCGGTGCCTTAGCGCTGCCGCCCCTACTTAGCATTCTGAAAATAAGCTCCTGAATTTCCGTGGAGTCCTGAAATTCGTCTATCATAACAATATTTACGCTGTCGGAGATATTTTTCGCCGTCTCCGTGGGCAGGATATTTTCCCCGTCCTTGCGGCATAAAAGGTTGCAGGTCAGCTGTTCGGCGTCGCTGAAGCCCAGCACATTCCGCTCCGCTTTAAGATCGCTTTCTCTGTCCATAACCTCTTTGAGCAGCTCAAAAAGCAGCTCCAGGATCTCACCGTGCTTCTTGTAATCGCTTTTTATCTGCTCCTCGGTGAACCGCAGGGGTGTGCCCGCAGGCGCAGAAGCGCCCGTGTTCAGAAATTCGTAAAGCTCCGAGGCGGTCTTGTAATAGAGCTTTCGCACTTCCTTTACATTTGAGCTTATGTCAATTTCCTTGCCGTCCTTTTCATATTTTATTGAGGGGATCGTTTTCTTGGAATATGTAACAGTGCCTTTTTTATCGGTCTTTTCCTTGCCCGCTTCGATCGGCGTCGGAGGATCAAACAGACTGCAGGTGTTTTTATGTCCCGCGAAAATTTCCGCAATTTCCTCGGCCAGATTATCCGATAATTTTTTTAAAAGAAAATAATCGTCATTCGCCGTTTCCGCCGCCGCGGCTATATTTTTTAAAAGCTTGTCGTTTTCCCTTTCGCTTTCGGGAAGATCTTCCTTAACGTGTTCAAGATATGCCGACAGGCTTTTTGCAGCGTCGGCGGCGCTTTCCAGCCGCTCCGCCGCCAGCTTCAGGTAATCCGCCGCAACTCCTTTTCCCGGGGAAAAGCTCACCGAATTTTCCTTGTAATATTTCACCAGCCCGTCCATTTTATCCCGCGGAAAAGGCAGGGTAAGATATTTTTCCCGCAGCTCCAGAATAATGTCCGTCAGATTTTCGATATTCTTTTCGCCGCTGCAAAAAAAGTCGGTAAGAGTCTTCATTTTTTCGGGAGAATTTTTTATGTATTTTTCAAAGGCATTTTCCGCCGCTTTTAAAATAATATTCTTTTCATCGTCGGAGTCCGCTATGGCAAAGGCGGGATCGACCCCCGCAAGTCCCGAATTTTCTCTGATAAGTCTGAAGCAGTAGGAGTGAATGGTGGAAATATTGGCTGAGGGCAAGAGAGCAAGCTGCGAGGATATGTGTTCCGCCTCTTCCTCGGTCGTATCCTCATCGCAAAGGCGCTTGCTCAAGGCGTTTGTAAGCTTCGTTTTCATTTGCGCGGCAGCGTCCTTGGTAAAGGTCACCACCACAATGCTGTCCGCAGGCAGCGGGTTTTGCATATCCGTCAGCAAGCGGGTCAGCCGTTCTACCAGTACGGCGGTTTTTCCGCTGCCCGCTGCCGCCGATACCAGCACTGCACGCCCTTTGGCGCTTATGGCAGCGGACTGCTCGCTTGTCCAGTTTATTTTATCGCTCATTTAATTTTTCCTTTCCCGAATCCCAAATTGCAGAGCTGTAACGCCCGGCGGCACGGTAACTTTTAAAATTATAAGCTTATAAGTCCCGCAAAACGGAGTCTGTAATATTATTTTGAGTTCTTCTTTGCCCCGACTTTGATATTTCTTCTTTCCGGATCATTCGACCCGGTGCAGATATCCTTAAAATCGCAGTGATCGCAGGGATTTTTCTCGGTCTGCAGAGGCGACGCGGGGAATGAACCGCTAAGAACGCCTTTGCAAACCTCAATAATATGTCCGCGGGCTTTTTGAATGATCTCCTTGAATTCCCCGGCGGTAAGGATCTCGCCCTCCGCATATACGGCGCTGTCGGGAGTTTCCTTGTCCCGTGCGCACATGGCTTTCGGAATGCCGTCCTCGCCGAAAATAAATCCGTTCATAACAAGGCGTTTGTTAATGTTTTCGGCAATTTCCGATCTGTCGGCAGTTCGTGAGTTCAGCGGAGGCGTTGAAAGAACGGGGGAATAAAATGTTCCCGCAGGGATAGCCCCCGCAAATTTTCCCCGATCGGCAAGGGCCGAAAGATACAGCACCGTTTGCAGGTTTATTCCGTTTTCGATAAGCTCTCTTGACAGCTTTTTGCCCGAGGTCTTGTAGTCTACTATCCGCAGATACTTCCCCTTTTCGGTGCTGTAAATATCGGCTCTGTCGCATATTCCCGACAGGTAAATTTCGGGAAATTTCCCGTTAGCTCCCGTCAGCTCTCCGCCCGGGTCAACATTCTGCAAGACCCTCTCCTCAAAGGCGGCGGGGGTGAATTTAACTGCGGAAAATTCCGCCTGTGCGTGCAGCAGTATACGCACGATATTTCCTTTCAGCGTTTCGTAAAATATCCCGAAATCGGGGGATTTTGAAAAGCTTCCCTCAAGGTGCTTTTCCTTGTATTCCTCGGCGATAGCGCCGGTCGCTTCCGCAATTTCATTCTCGGTCATTTCCATGAAGCCTTTGCCCTTGGGCGACGCTTTTCCGCTGATGATCCGTTCCATGCATTTGTGTACCACATTGCCCCAGACAATGGGGGAAAGGTTTTGCTTTTGTGGCGATGATATCCCCAGAACACGTTTCCCGAAATACATAAAGGGACATCTTATGTAATCCTCGATCGCCGAGGGGGAAATTTTCACAGCGCCGTTTTCCGCCTTCGGCAGCCCCAGCTTTCCTGCGGCAAAAGCGGATATTTTTCTGCGGGAGGAAGGGCTGCTTCTCATATCCTCCAGATACTCAAAACGTCCGTTGTATTCGGGGAAAAAATCCCTTATAACAGCTTTGACGGAGTTGTAGAAAACAGGATCGGTATCCGCCTGCTCCGCTGCCGTTCTGAATGCTGCCATGGGGGTACAGCAGTATAGCTCGGGGGGAATGTCGTTTGCCGAAAGCTTACCGCAAAAGGGCAGCGCCGCCATGATCTCGGAAATAAGGCGGGAGGGCTGTGCGGGACTGCCGTCAGCGGCAGTGCATGGGTAGGAAATATACAGCTTTCGGCAGGGGCTGCAAAGAGCGTTGTAGGCGTTGAATTTTTCTTCGGCGGCACGCTTTTTCATATTGCCGGTAAGGTCGCTGCCCTCGGCTTTGAAAAACTCTCTTTCCCTATCGGAAAAGGTCGCGCTGTCGCTGACGGAGAAAGGAAAAATCCCATCTCCCGCCCCCATTACAAATACGATCTTCACCTCCGAAAGTCTGGCGAGGTCCGACTGCTGGGCAAGAACGCCGTCCAGATTTACGGGAGGACTGGCAAGGGTCATGCTGCTTGCTGCCAAAGCGAAAATTTCCCGAAATTCCGACAGGGAAATTTCTTCGGGAACGGCACGTTCGATCGAGAGCAAAATTTTCTCCGTTTCCTCGGCAATTCTTCGGCTTTCCCTGCCGTCGGTTTCGTCTCCCAGCATAAGGGCTCGTTTTTCGATACCCGAACGGGCTATAAATTTTCGGAGCGCAGCAGCTGTTCCCTTTCCCGTAGGAGCTTTGCGGGCGTCTTTTTTCAGCTGCAAAATATGGGCGAGCAGGCGGTTTTTGATATCCTCCGCACGTTCGTCGGGAAAGGTCTCGTTCCAGGTGTTTCCGTCAATATCCCAGATATAGCAGTAATTTTCAAGATATGCGCTGTCATCGGGAGAGGTGTCGGTAAGGCGTGTCTTGGCAAGCCGCAGGATCGCCTCCGTATCGGGGATTTTGGCAGCTACCAGCTCCAGTGCGGCGTTTATTGCAACGGTCAGAGGCTTGTGAGCTGCCGAGGGCTTTTTGTCGCTGTAATAGGGGATCTCGAAACGGTTAAAATATGACTCCAGAAGTGAGATATCGTCGTGCATGGTGCGGCTCAGAACCGCTATATCACCGGGTCTCAGTGTGTTATCTTCACGCAGCAGCTTTCTTATTTCCGAGCAGATAAAGGCGCATTCCTTTTGGATATTTTCCGCAGAAATTATTGTAACATCTTTTTGCATTTTCTCATCAATATTTGCAGACTTCGGGAACGGCGCCAACGGCAAAGTAAGCGCTTCGGACATATGAGCAAGGGCAGGAGACGCAAAATGCGGCGTTTCAAATTTCGTTGTTTTTATTTTCCGCCCTGCCCTTTCGGCAATGCTCATAAGCCTTGCAACGGTCTCGCAAACGGGGGCGAACATACTTCCGCTGCGGCAGGAAAGCTCCTTTGCGGTGGCGCAGAAGGTAAGTCCCGCAGCGCTTTTCAGGACAGCGGAAAGCATATCGTACTGATCTCCCGTGAAGCTTTTGAAGCCGTCTATGTAAACGCTCATGTCCTCGAAAAGTCCCGCCGCTTCCGCTTCCCTTGCGGCAAGGCGTGTGTCCTCGGCGCTGTCCCGCAGTCCCAGCTCGCCAAGGCGCTTTGCATAGGCGGAGTAGAGAATGTGCAGGTCGGAAAGCTTTTCGGCGGCGCTGTTCATGCCCTTTTTGCGTGCGGCTTTATCGGCGATCCCGCCCAGTATCTCGGGGGTGACTCCCGAGTGGATAAGCTCGGTTGTCATGGTCATTACCGTCTTTGCAAAATCGGGGCGGGCGGCCTGCTTTTTAAAGTAGACCAGCGAACCGTCGGCAAGAGATTTTTTGACGCACATGAACATCACCGCAAGCTTTGCGGTAAGGTCCGCCCCCTCAAGGTCGGGGCGGACAGTGCGCTCGAAAACAAATCTCGAAAGGCGGGAAAAGGATAGTATCTCTAAGTTTCCGCCGTTGAAAAGTCCCGCACCCAGGCGGTTGTAAAGCAGACGTTCATACTCAAAGGTGAACTGGTCGGGGATAATTACAAGGCATTTCCCGCCTGCTGTTATCTCGTCCCTGATCTGCTCTGCCATGGCGTAGGATTTGCCCGTTTTGGGAAGGCCGTATAAAATGTTCAGCATTTTTTTGCACTCCGTTTTTTGTTCTTGAGAAATTATCCTGAAGGATTTTTTCGGATCGTCAGTCGGGAATAAATTTGCATAGAGAAAAATATATAAATGTTTTTGCAGAACTTGTACAATACCACAAAGTTTGCAAAATATTTGATGTTATTTGCGTTGGGCTATTGGCGTATAAGAAAATATATGCTATAATTTAAAGAGGAATTGGGGGAGATCATGCACATCTGCCGACTGTAATCCTGCCGTTTGGCAAAATTCTCACACATATTCCACGGGGTCGGTACAGCTTTCCGCAGCTGTTACCTCCAGCATGGGAAATGCCTCGGAAAGCGCTTCACACATAAGCTTTGCGAAGATACGCTCGGTATGGAAATGGCCGCAGTCAAACAATACAAAGCCGCTGTTTAATGCGTCGATAAACTGGTCGTGCTTGAAGTCTCCGGAGATGAGAGCGTCCGCTCCTTTTTCCATGGCAAGTGATATCTCGCTGCCTCCCGAGCCTGAGCATAACGCAATTTTTGACATATTTTTTCCCCCTCGGGAGAAGCGCACATATTTGCAGCCCAGAGCCTCCTTCAGCCGCCCCGCGCAAGTCTCGGGAGACAATGGCTCACGCAGACGGTAAAGCTTTCCTATGCTTAAATTTTCCCCCGTTATTTTCAGCGGTTCTTCAGAGGAACGAATAAGCCCCAGGGGTTCTTCCAGAATGTCAAACAGCCCTTTTGCCATGCCGCTTGGTGACATATCAAAGGGGGTGTGGGTGCATATGGCGGAAATCCCCCTTTGCAGCAGCATTCCCGTGACGGTGGTTTGCAGCACGGTATGCAGTGGGTGAAAGATCACGGGGTGGTGGCTTACGATAAGCTCTGCGTCCTTTTGAGCAGCCTCTTCCACTACTTCCTTTGTTATGTCGAGGGCGGTGATAACCTTGGTGACCGGTGCTTCGGGGTCGCCTGCAAGAATGCCGCAGTTATCCCAGCTTTCCGCCGAATCAAAAGAGGCGCGCTTATCTATTTCATTGTAAATATCCTTGACAATTATCATAAAAAATTTTCCTTTCGGTATTGTTTTTGGTGAGGGGATATGCACGGGAAATTATGCATTTTATTTATTATTCAAAGCCCCAGTCGGAGCGGATTTTTTCCGCCAGTGACAGGCTGTTTTCACCTTTGCTTTTCAGGGTCATATCCGATGAATTTATAAGCCCGCGGACGGCGGATATTATTCGTGAAATTTGCCTTGAAACAAGCTCTCGCGAAGCGGGGTCGTCTTTTGATAAAAGCCCTGTGATACGGCGTTCGGGGGATATTATGTAGGGCGTTCCCGTAAACTTGCAGCTCATTACGGCATAGGCAAATCCGCCGCAGACCGCCGCCCTTTCACTTGTGACCTCAAAGCCGTTTGCGGCGAGATAATCACGCAATATTTCCGCCCGTGACATGGGCTGCAAAATGAAGTTTGCGGGGCAGCGGGATTTTTCGTTTGACAAAATTTCCGCTATTGTTTCTCCGCCCATGCCCGCTATGACGATATCGGTAACGCCTGTTATATCAAGGCTTTCAAAGCCGTTTGAAAGCCGGAACTGAGCCATATGGGCAACGCCCTCTTTATTCAGGTTCTCTTCGGACGATCCGAGCGGGAGGGGGTTAATATCGGAGCAAAGAGCACGGCTGCATTTGCCCGTGGACAGGAGGTATGCGGGCAGATAGCCGTGGTCGGTGCCGATATCGCATATGTAATCGCCCTGCACCATGTCGGCGCAGAGGGCAAGGCGGCTGTCAAGTTTCATATAAGACCTCCCGTTTTTTCAGGCGGATTTTTTGAAATTGTCCGCAAATAATTCAGTGAAAATTCAAGCAAATGCCAAATGAAGATCCAAGAAATTTTCAGGCGAAAATTTAAGAGTATCTCGGGTGAAATTTAAAAATGTCAAAGCAAAAAAGCAAGAAAATTTCGAGTGAACTTCAAAAGAATTTACAGTAAAAATTTTAATAAATTCGGAAAATCAAGCGGAAAACACCGATGAACAGGCTTTGAGGAAATATCCCAAAGCCTGTCCGGCAGACACGTTTACTTAGCTGCAAAATGCCCGTTGAGCTTTGCCACAAGCGCTTCGGCGTCGGTGCCGTGAACTGCGCAGGCATCGGCAATGGATTCGCCGCGGGACGCGGGGCAGCCAAGGCAGTGCATTCCTATTTCGAGAAAATAGGGGGCAGTGTCGGGATCCTTGTCGAGGATATCGCCGATAATCGTGTCTGGTGTTACTTGGTAACTCATTTTTTTGACCTCCGTTTTTTTAAATTTTCCTACAAGAATATTATAACCTTTTTTTGAAAAAATTGCAAGAGTTTTCTTGAAATATTCCCAAAGGTGTGGTATAATATTTTTATGAGGAAATTTTTCCCGTTTGGGGGCTGTCCGAAAGCCCTATGATACGGGATTTTTCGGAGGATATTTGAAAAGGAGACCAGCTATGAAAAGTCAATAGAAAAAAGCAAAAATTAACAGAAAATT
>CAMWIR010000103.1 GCA_947174365.1 uncultured Ruminococcus sp.
ACAAGCGCAATGGCAGGCTTTCGGCAAAAACGGTAAAGCTGCATATTTCAATGATCTCAACGATCTCAACGATTTTCGATTATGCGATAAAAATGCAGCTTTTGCAGAATAATCCTTGCAGGGCGATAACGCTTCCAAAACCCGACGGTGAAAAGCGTGAAGTCTATACTTTGGAGGAAATTCAGCAGCTTCTTGACCTTTTTCAAAAAGAGCCTGAGGAAAATTACAAGTATGTTCTGTTTTACACACTTGCGATTTACACAGGCTTTCGCAGAGGTGAACTGCTCGGCTTAGAGTGGAAAGATATTGATTTCAATACCAATTTGGTAACGATCAACAGAACGTCGCTTTACTCAAAGTCACAAGGCGGTACATACACTGAAACGCCCAAAACCGAAACAAGCTACCGTACCTTAAAACTCCCCAATGAGGTTATTGATGTTCTCCTGCACTGGCGTGACTTACAGGACAAGCAAAGAAACAAGGTCGGGAGTAAGTGGCAGGAAACGGACAGGATATTCACCAAATGGAACGGTTTGCCTTTGGACGGAACAGCTCCGGGGTACTTTTTCAAGCAATTCTGCGAAAGGACGGGTATGCGATATGTTTGCAACCACAGTTTCAGACATTTTCATGCCTCAATACTTATATCCAATGGAATTGATGTCAAGACCGTTCAAAGCTGCTTGGGACACTCCACACCGACAACGACTTTGCAGATATATGCGCATACATTCCAAACTGCACAGGCGAGAGCAATGGACACTGTTGCCAATGCCATTAGCCTGAAAAGCAGCGGTCAATGAACATTATTTTAAAAATAGCGGTCAAATAGCGGTCAAAACGGTTTTTATGAAAAAAATCATCTCCGCAAACCCCTATTCTACGGGCTTTGCGGAGATGAAAACAGTGCCGCTGACCGGACTTGAACCGGTACGGAGGTTAATCCGAGGGATTTTAAGTCCCTTGTGTCTGCCGATTTCACCACAGCGGCATAAGTTATGGAAATATTATACACTATTTTTGAGCGTTTGTCAAGAGATTTTAAAGAAAATTCTCCGTATCGGAAATTTTTACAAATAAATTCCATGAAATTTGTTGAAAATATCCCATAAAAAAGTCCTACCCCAAACGTATATATGTAAGAGTCTTATTTAAAGCAGAAAAAAGGTACAAAAAAATAAAAGGGGAGAGCGCATATGAACAAAAAAACGTCGGAATTTATCGGGATCATCCTGCTTTTGTTGGGTCTGCGGGGAGCAGTAGGGATTTTTTCATTAGCTGCAAGATTCGGCTCGGAGACACAGTTTATAAGTATCATTGTTACAGACAGCATTACTGCATTGGCAATGCTATTTTGCGGCACTATGCTGACAGTCCGCCGCAGCCTTAAAGCCGCCTGTACCGTGCTTGGAGGAGCTCTCGCCGCTAAGGGAGTTTACTATATCACTGCAGCCTGTATTTCCATTCCGCAGCTTAAAGCTATTATGAATACGCCCGACAGCCAATTGCCGGGCTTAAACGCCCTGTCCGCAACTTTGGGGCTTTTATCGGTGGGGATAATGTTCATTGAGGCAGCTTTGTGCATAGCGGGGGCGGCTTTCGGCATAGCCTTTATGCGAAAGGGGAAGTTATTCATACCCGCCGTGATTTTCCTCATTCTCCCGATTATTTTCCTGCTTGTTGTCGATGAAGGAAACGGAATTTTACTGTGGCTGCTTTTCCTTGCGGCAGTCATTTACACCAAACGAACTGCACCTGCAAAAAAAGAAAAAATCGAAGAAACAAAAGCGCCGGCAGGGGAGAGCTGATCATTTTTTCAGCTGCTCCAGCGCAAAAACCTCTATATTTTCAATATTATCCGCTATGAACTGCTGTGCCTCGGGTTTGTAGCGGACTCTTATGTAACGGCGTCCTGAGGCATTCGTTACCCATTCCTGATATATCCCCACCTCCGCCGAATTTTTCGTTACTGCCTTATACGAATGATTATGCTCATCTTTAGTTTCCGTCAGCAGTCCCTCGGCAATAAGCCAGTCGGTGATCGCCTTGCGTATGGGAACAGACGCCACCTCCGCCCCTGTGTCGGAAATTATCTGATCTGCAAATGCGGTTATGGTGATTTCCGTGTCGTTTATGCGGATCTTTCCCGAATTTTCGCAGATAGTCTCCCAGCCCCTCTTTAAGTCCTCCTCCCTTTTCAGCGAACGGCGGCTCGGAAACTTCCCGGTCATCATTACGGGTTCGAGAGATTTTTCCGCCACATATTTTCTTATCACATCAATAAATTCACCGCCGTACCGCTCCAGCTTCGCTTCACCCACGCCGCTTACCTTTAAAAATTCATCCTCCGTGCAGGGCAGACGTCGGCACATATCCTGCAATGCCATATCCGTGAAGATCACATAATCGGGCATACTCTGCACCTTGGCTATCTTTCGCCGCAGCGCACGCAGCTGCTCGAACAGCTCGCTGTTTACCGTATAAACAGCCGTTGTCCCGGATTTCTTTTCGGCCGTCAGGGGCAGTCTTGCGGTTATCTTCTCCATGCCCTTCAGCACGGGAGCGGATTTTTTTGTTAGCCGCAAAACAGGATATTGCCCCTCTGTTTTTTCAATATATCCCATTACCGCCAGCTTGTCGCAGATAAGCTTCAGGCGAGCTTCTGGACAGTCTGCCATAATGCCATAGGTACTCAGCTTGTCAAGTCCCCGCTCGGTCAGCCTTTCCGATTTCTTACCCCTCAGCGTGTCGCAGATGACCGACATTCCGAACCGCTGCCCCGCCCTTGCAATGCAGGACATTATTTTTTGTGCGTCAACCGTTATATCCTCACGCCCCGAATCCGAGCAGCAGTAGGAACAGTTGCCGCATTCGTTCGGGGACTTTTCCCCGAAATATTTAAGTATGTAGCTTCGCAGGCAGTCTGCTCCCGTGCAGTAAAATATCATATCGCTGAGCCGCTTCAAATCACGCCGCCTGACAACCTCCGCTTCCTCTGTGGGCAGCTCCGATTCCTCAAAGCTTTTATTTATGAGGAATTTCGCTGTGACTACATCCTGTCCGCTGTATAAAAGAATGCAGTCCGAGGGTGAGCCGTCACGCCCCGCACGCCCTGCCTCCTGGTAATAGCTCTCTACGTCTTTGGGCATATTGAAGTGGATAACAAAGGTAACGTTTGACTTGTCAATGCCCATGCCAAAGGCGTTGGTGGCTATCATCACTTTAATGCGGTCGTAAATGAAATCCTCCTGATTTTTCGCACGTTCACCCTCGCTCAGTCCCGCATGATACCGTGAGACAGAGTATCCCGAATCCTTTAAAAGGGTGTGAAGATTTTCCACATTTTTCCTGGTCGAGCAGTAAATTATCCCGCTTCTGTCCTCATCGGCGTATTTTTTCACAAGACTTTTAAGATCGGCAGTTTTATCCGAGGGACGGCGCACCTCAAAATAAAGGTTTTTCCTGTCAAAGCCCGTGACAAGAGTGAATGGGTCACGAAGTCCCAATATTCCGCATATATCCTCCCTTACACGCTCGGTGGCAGTGGCGGTAAATGCTGTCATAATGGGCTTTTTGGGCAGCGCCTCCGCAAACCTCGGAATGCTCAGATAACTGGGTCTGAAATCCTGCCCCCACTGGGAAATGCAGTGTGCCTCGTCCACGGTTATCATGGAAATATCCGCATTTCTTGCAAAGTTTAAAAAATAATCCGAATCCAGTCTTTCCGGCGCAACATAGATAAGCTTGTAAACGCCGTTACGGGCATTTTGCATGACTGCACTTAATTGCCCCTGACTCAGCGCACTGTTGATATATGCCGCCCTGACTCCCGTCTGCACCAACGCCGTTACCTGATCCTGCATAAGAGAAATAAGCGGAGAAATAACCAGTGTTATCCCCGGCAGCATAAGTGCGGGGACTTGATAACAAATGGATTTTCCCGCACCAGTGGGCATTACCCCCAACGTGTCACGTCCGGAAAGAATACTCTCCACAATTTGCTGCTGCCCCTCACGGAAGCTTTCATATCCGAAATATTTTTTCAGTATATCAGTACAGTTCATTTTTGACCCCCATTATAAGCAGGACTTTAATTAAATATTCATAAAAAATTTATCCGATAATGGTTGATAATTTTGTTGCGTTATGTTATAATAATTGCAGATTTGCTATAAAAAATTCTGCGATATTCAAAAGCAACAAAGAAAAAATGGGTCAGACAACGCTTACATCCGTTCCCTTATTGTCAATATGCATTTCCATAACCTCCCAGCTGCCAAGCCCCATATTGTCCAGAGCGAAGCGCATTTTGCCCTTGAAAAATTTATTTTCACCGGGGGCGATCATCATAAGGGCAGGACCTGCGCCGCTGAGATAAGCCGCATATGCACCGTTGGTATAGGCAATGTCGAAAATTTCCCGCCCGTGAGGAATAAGCTCCATTCGATAGGGCTGGTGCAGTCTGTCGTGAATTGCCGTCCGCAGATTTTCATATTTTCCCGTAAGCAGCGAGGCGGAAAAAAGCGCCGCCCTTGAAAGGTTGTAAACAGCGTCCTTATGGGAAATTTCCTTTGGCAGAACAGCTCTTGCTTCCTCGGTTTTTAACTCAAAATCGGGGATAACCGCAATAAATTTCAAAGTGGTGAAAACCTCCTGCTTTACCCAATGAACGCATTTGCCGTCAAACACAGCTGTGACAATGCCGCCTAAAAGCGCAGGGGCGGTGTTATCGGGGTGACCCTCAATCTGTGCTGAAAGGTTCACCAGTTCATCCGGATTCAGAAGATTACCCATAAGAGTGTTAGCCCCCACAAGTCCTGCGATAATGCAGGCGCTGGAGCTGCCCAGTCCCCTTGCCATGGGAATGTTGTTTGTCTGCTTTATGCACAGTCCCTTAAAATCCCTGCCGCAGATGTTGTAGACGGTTTCTGCGGTGCGGTAAATGAGATTTGACGGGTCTGTGGGAATGGGGCAGTTATCCGAGGAGGAAATAAAGCAGCCCTCCGCTTCCTCCATTTCAACATAATTGTAAAAGGTCAGCGCCAGACCAAGTGCGTCAAAGCCCGCTCCCAGATTGGCGCTTGTGGCGGGAATTTTAAGCTTAATCATTTTTCATATATCCTTTCGGGAAAATGTTTCTTTATGTTTATCGGATAATTGCTCAGGGCAGGGGAGAGGCGAATTTTTTAATCCTCTCCACCCATTTGCTTCGTGATCTCATTATCCTTAAAATATTTCTTGAACGCTATTATTTCAAGGATAATCGACAGCGTTGCTGCCAGATAATCGGTAACTGGCTGAGCGGCGGCAAGTGAGGTTGCCGATCCGTAAATTCTGTTAAAGGTGAACAGCACGGGAATATACAGCAGCCCCTGACGGCTCACCGACAAGATCAGCGAGGGAATGGCAGCACCCATGGACTGAATGGTGTTTATCATTACAAAGAGCACACCAAGAATAGGCCCCGAATATATGTATATCCTTGCAAAGCTCATGCCGTAGTCAAAGGCGCTCTGATCCTCCAGAAATGCGCTTACCATAGGTCCTGCACCCATGTAGCATATCATCGTCATCACAAGGCTGAGGGATATGGCAAGTATCAGCGAAAATTTCAGTATGGACATAAACCGTTTTTTGTTGCCTGCGCCAAAGTTGTAGCCAAGCAGCGGCTGTATCCCCGTGCCGAGACCAATCAGCAGCATTACAGCGATCATATTCACCTTCATTGCAACTCCCAGTCCGGCAACAGCCATATCCCCGTGGTCTTTCATAAGGTTGTTGACGATAATGTTGGATGTGCTCATGAGAATACTGTTAAGGGATGCGGGGATACCTATGGCAAAAACTCCCATGGCAATTCCGCCGGTTGCCCTGTAATATTTCGGGGAAATAGTCAGCATAGACTTGCCCATAAGGAAATGGGCAATATAGAATCCTGCGCTGAGAACGTTTCCTATGGTTGTGGCAAGAGCCGCTCCGGCTACGTTCATGCCCAACCCCAGTATCATAACAGGGTCTAATATAATGTTTGCAAGGTTGCCTATTATCATGCCCGCCATGGCTTTGCTTGCCTTGCCCTCGGCTCTTATAATGGAGGAAAATGCGTTGCTTATTACAAGAAAGGGAATGCCGAAAGCCACGATTTGCAGATACTCCACCACGTAATCATAGGTGTCCGGAGTTGCACCGACGATCTTTGCCACAGGTCTTGCGCCGAAAAAAATTATCAGCATTCCGATAATGCCCGCAGCCAGCCCGGTGTAAAAGCAGAATGCGCAGCTTTGCTTTGCACGTTCGTTTTTTCCTTCTCCCAAAAGGCGGGAAATAAGGGAGGTACCGCCGATCCCGAAAAGCATTCCCACTGCCATAAACAGCAGGAAAGCAGGAGTAGCAAGCGACACCGCCGCCACCATGTAGGCGTTCTTTGTCTGACCGATAAAAAATGTGTCCGCAAGGTTGTAGACCAGTACCATAAGCATACTGATTATCGAGGGGATAATGTTCACCAGTACTGCCTTTGGTACGGGCGCATTTTCAAAAATTTCAACTGTTTTGTTTGCCACTGTAGGTTATCGTCCTTTCCTTTTGGAAGCAAGAAAATCAGAGGCAGGAAGCAGGAGGATATGTTGTGCATTTTACTTTTTTATTCTTGCTTGCGTTACTTAAATTCTATTGCTTCGTGGTATTTTAATTATTGATTATTGTCAATTGCTCCCTGCTGTCTTTTTTCATGATCCTTTCTGATATAATCGAAAGCCTGTCTTACATTGGAGACCGCCACAATTCCTATATGATATTTTTTCGGGTCTATCTGCCGCAGGGACATTTTCGGGATAATGCATTTTTCAAAGCCCAGCCGCTCAGCCTCGCTTATCCGCTGGGAAACACTTGAGATACTTCTGATCTCGCCCCCCAGACCTATTTCACCGAAGCTGACAAGCTTTTCGTTTACGGGTATATCCATAAGGCTGCTGTACAGGGCAAGTGCCGCAGGCAAGTCTGCCGCAGGCTCGTCCAGTCTGAAGCCGCCGACAATATTCACAAACACGTCCAGCGTGCCGTAAAAAAGCCCTGCCCGCTTTTCCAGCACCGCAATGATTATGGCAAGGCGGGCAAAGTCAAAGCCCGTTGAGGTACGGCGGGGAGCGGAGTAGCCGCTTTTGGTGACAAGCGCCTGAACCTCCGCCAGAATGGGGCGGGTGCCCTCCATAACGCAGCCCACGCAGCTTCCCGACACTCCTGCAGGCCTCCCCGAAAGGAACATCAGCGAGGGGTTTTCTATCTGCTCCAGTCCCTTGTCCTGCATTTCAAAAACGCCTATCTCATTGGTAGATCCGAAGCGGTTTTTCACCGCCCGCAGCAGCCTGTAGCTCTGGTGACGGTCGCCCTCAAAGAAAAGCACAGTGTCCACAATATGCTCCATTACCTTGGGTCCTGCAATAGCGCCGTCCTTGTTAACGTGACCTACCAGAAATATGGGTATCTCCAGATCCTTCGCCAAATGCATAAACATATTTGTGCATTCTCTTACCTGGGCAATGCTTCCCGAGGTGGAGGAAACGCTTTTTATGCTCATGGTCTGTATGGAGTCGATTATTACTATCTCCGGGCGGGATTCCATTACCGTGGCGCATACGGATTCTGCGTCGGTAACGCTGAGCAGATACAGATTTCCTGTGTTGACACCCAGCCGCTCTGCTCTCAGCTTTACCTGTCTGGGGCTTTCCTCTCCCGAAACATAGAGAATAGAGTGCTCCTTTCCGAAGTAGCTGCAAATCTGCAAAAGCAGAGTGGATTTGCCAATGCCCGGCTCGCCTCCCAAAAGCACCAGTGAACCTTTTACCAGCCCCCCTCCAAGCACACGGTCAAGCTCTCCCGTTCCCGTGGAGTAGCGAATTTCGTCCTCTGCGGTGATCTCATCAAGGGTCTTGATCTTGTCCGAGCAGCTAAGCGCGCTAAGCTCTGCGCCCGTTGCTCTTACCGCCTTGCCGGTGGTTTTGGCGGCGGGGGAGACGTCTACCACATCTTCCTCGAATGTGTTCCATTCCTTGCATGAGGGACACCGCCCGTTCCATTTTGAGGATTCGTAGCCGCAGGAGGAGCATATGTATACTGTTTTCAGTTTTGGGGACATAAATGTATCATTCCTTTCGGAGACTACAGTGCGGTGCTGTTAATACCAGAGCTGAAATTTGTCGAACCGCCAGCCCTCGTCGGTTTTTACCATGTGGTAAGTAAATTCTTCAAACCATATAAAATAGGGGTCGTCCGTATGCCCATGGATAACAAAATTTTTGAAAAGAACTTCCTTTTCATCGGAATATAAGGACATAAAGAAATGATCCCAAACAGAGATATCGCCGCCCCTGTCGCCGAATGCGGCTTGTAGCTTTCCGTTCTTGTCAATGTACGTGCCAAGCGATTTTGAATAAGCATATTCACGGGTGTAGGCAGGATATAGATTTTCAAGAAATTCCTCTGCCGTATGAGTATCCGCATACTCCTGCGACATATATGTGGAGCAGCCGAAATATTGAGCGGTGATCTCGCAGCCCTTATCGAGTAGTTCCTGTTGTTCATCTGTCAGAAAGCTTATGTCCGAAGAGCATATTGCAAACGGCTGTTCAAACCTTTGACTGTCTGAATTAAACACTATCTTGTAAACTCCCGGTTTGCATTTGCTGAAGGGAAACATTTCCTCCGTTATCTCAAAATCCGAGCTTTCGCCTGCACCAAGCGCAAAATCAATTTCATAAACAAGGCTGCCGTCAGCAAAGGGTATGGGAGTATAAGTTCCTTTAACATTTTTAAGTATCTCAACCGAATTTATTTGCTGCATTTCCTCGGTATAATTGCTGAATGAATTTATAAGGCTGCCGTGATATTTCCAGATCTGATGGGCATTTGATCGGCAATCCCAATCCTCCCAATCTGCTGCGGCTTCGGTATCCACAAATAAATTGGTGAAAAAAAACACATGATTTTGCAGGTCTCTTCTGGAATCCCAGGGTTCATCATCGTTCCCATAGTATACTGCACTGTCATATTCATGTGCAGTACGCATAAGAAACTCGGCGTCCTCCGAAGAGTATTCCTCAACAGTGATACCCAAATTTTTAATGTTGGATTTTTTCAGTACCTCTGCCAGATTATCGGCGTCTATTCTTTCGTTTTTGAGAAAAAGGCTTACAATATTCGGGCAGTCGGAAATGAATCCGAAATCTGTTCTTTCGTCAAAATAGTTGAATCTCAGGCAGGTAATATTGTCCATATGGGACAAAAAGCTCAGATTCTCATTTCCGTTGTAATTTGTAAATCTCAGCCAATCAGGATCTGAAGTTTTTTTTGATGTGATATTGAAAACAGAAGTCATATCGCCGCCCCTGTAATCGTCAAGAACTAATTCTTTGAAATCCATTAAGCTGAAATCGGCATTTCCGCTGTAGCGTTCAAGAGTAAGCCCACCAAAATGATATTTTTCAAGGAAACTCAGATCTCTGCTGCCTACGTTTTCAAGATAAAGATTTGACATATATTTAAGGTAATCCTTATCTATATGAGCCAGCGGGTCTTGTCCGTCCCAATGTTCATTCATATCAATGTACAGCGTGCTGAATTCAAACTTATAATGTTCTTTTGCAAAGTAAGCGTATACTTCTTCCCTGCTCAGGCGTTTTTCTTCCGTTTCCGACGGTGTTTCCTCGGTCGTGTGTGTTGTTTCCGCTGTCATCTGCTCGGTGGCGGTGGTATCGGCAGTAGATTCCTCTTCGGTGATTGTAGTCGTAGTTTCCGTTTGGGTGCTTGATGTTTCCGTTTGGGCGGCTGCGGTCTCCGTTTCTTCATTTGCAATATCTGCTTCGCTGCAAGCGGAAAATGTCAGCACTAAGAGAATTGCTGCGGTCGTTTTTTTGATATTCATGTTGTTTGCTCCTTTTAATGTTGAATAAAAGTTCTATTAAATAATTATACCATAATTTCCTATATTTTTCAATGCACATAATCGGGAAAATTAACAAAATAATCACTATTTTTTTAGGCAATCCCACAATATTCTATTATAATAAAACAACATTCGGTTACAATTATTGACAAGCGAATTCTAATATGATAGAATAAAATCACTCGAGTGAAGAATTGAATAAACTTGCAAAAAATGAAAGGACAGATAACGCATATGAAAGTAAAAATCAAAAAAATAACAGCCCTCTTTACTGCCTGCGCATTTATGACAGGGCTGCCTGGCTGCGGTGGAAAAGAGGAGAAGAAGCCAAAAGCGGAGTATGTTTACAGAGCTGCTTCCAAGGAAATTTCCGAGGAAATAAAGGGCGACATTACAGGCTATTGCAGCATAGGAAGTACAGGCAAGATCTGCTTTTTATCCACATATTCCCCCGATGAAGAGGCGGGGTATTACGAATATTATCTTAATACGGTAAACGTTGACGGCAGCGGATTTTCCGCTTTTTCGGCAGGAGAGGGGAGGATGACAAATCCCTGCTGTACGGCGGAGGGAAAGCTCTGCTGGCTGGCCGAGGAATACGAAGGCGAACAATCTCGTTTTCTTATCAAAACTGCCGACCTGGACGGCGGGAACATTACCGAAACGGACGTATCCTCGGAGATCGACGATTCATTTTATGCGGCATATTTCGGTATTGACTGCAATAAAAATTATATTATCGGAAACTGGAACGAAATTATGGTAATGGGCAGTGACTTTAAATTAAAATTCAATATCAAGGACTCGGGAGACATCAGCGACATTGGTTGCGACAAGGCGGGAAACGCTTATATTTACGGCTACTCGACCGGCGGAATGACTTGGAGT
>CAMWIR010000104.1 GCA_947174365.1 uncultured Ruminococcus sp.
CCTCATCAGCGACGACATCACGCACACTCCCGCCGCCCCCGCATTAGCGCAAAGTCCCGCATTATCGGGCGTTATCCCCCCAATGGCATAAACGGGGATATTCACGGCAGAGCATATCTCCCTCAGAAAATCCACACCCCTCGGAGACACATCTTTTTTGCAGTCGGTGGCGAAAATATGTCCCGCAATAAGATAATCCGCCCCATATTTTTCGGCAGTCATCGCCTCGGAAGCGCTGTGCACCGACACCCCGACAACATCAAAATCTCCCTCTATTTTCCGAAATTCACCCGACATAAAGCCCGAAAAACTCAAATGAATATCCCCCGAAATTTCCCTCATATCCAAATGACTGTGCACCGACAACGGCACGCCCCCGCACACCGACAAAACCCCTTTTGCACGGGAAAAATAATCCTCACGGCTCATATCCTTTTCCCGCAGTATCACCCTGTCCGGAACACATTCCCCCACGCAAATTTTCTCCATTCTCCCCAAAAAATCGTCTCCTGCCAGCCCCCGGCAGGTAACGCAGATCACCTTACACATAAATATAATCATGCATTACCGGCTGCAAGCCCTTACTGGAAAGCGCACGGTATATCTCATCAAAATTTCTCGGGTCGGATATCTCAAACTGCCCGTCACCCTTGTCCTCGCTTGTGCTGTGTCCCCCTATCCCCACATCAACACCTGCGGAAATTTTCGTCGCCGCAATTTTCATAGCATTATCCCTGAACTCCGCCCTTTCCCTCGTGGAAACGGTTATCCCCGAATAGGGCAGAAAAATCCTGTAAGCGCATATTATCTGCAAAAGCCGCCTTTCGTCCACATCTCCCGGGTTAATATTCCCGTCGGATTTGGTAGGCCGCAGTCTGGGACAGGACAGGGCAATTTCCGCATGAGGATATTTTTTCTGTATCAGATATGCATGATACCCCGCCGCAAAAGCGTCCCTCCGAAAGTCGTCCAAACCAAGCAAAGCCCCGAAGCCGACGCCCCGCATTCCTCCCATGACCGCCCTCTCCTGTGTGTTTACCCTGTAAGGGAAAACACGTTTGCTGCCCACAGGGTGAAGCACATCATATTTATCGGGATTGTAGGTCTCTTGAAAAACCGTCACAAAATCCGCCCCGCACTCGTGCAAATATTTATATTCCTCCGAGTTTACAGGGTAAATTTCCAGTCCCACAAGCTTGAAATATTCCGAAGCTATCTTACAGGCATTCCCGATATATTCCACATCGGAATATTTCCTGCTTTCCCCCGTCAGCAGGAGAATTTCCGTAAGCCCCGTAGCGGCAATATTTTCCATTTCCGCACGTATCTCCGCTTCATTCAGACGTGCACGCCTTATTTTATTTTTGCAGTTAAAGCCGCAGTAAACGCAGCCGTTTTCGCAGTAGTTGGAAATGTACAGGGGAGTGAACATATACACCGAATTCCCGAAATGGGCAGTGCGCTCCTTTTGTGCTTTTACAGCCATTTCCTCCAGAAAATTTTCCCCGGCAGGAGACAGCAGCGCCATAAAATCCCGAGGGCTGCAAACGTCCTTTTCCAAAGCCCTGCACACGTCCTCCTCCGTAAAATCGCCGCTGTTAAAAGAGGCTGTCATTTCCATGATCTTATTCTGAATTTCCGAGCCGATATTTTCCATGCCCGGAAGATATTCCATGTGGTTTGTTTTTTCCATGTTATCACCCGATTTGAAAAATTTATATTTTATTTTATTTCCTGCATTTTTCTTTAAATGCAGGAAATGCAAGCATTCTGTAAATTCGGGGCGCAGCAAAAAAACATTCTTGCTTCTTGCCTCTTAAACCGCTTGCCTCTGTCAGCCCAGAAATCCCGTCAGCGGCGACGAAGCGCTCGCCACATCTCTCACAGCCCCCAGCCCCGCAAGATACGCCGTTCTGCCCGCTTTAACAGCCGCACCGAACGCCTCCGCCATAGCAGGGATATCCCTCGCCGAAGCAATAGCCGTGTTAGCCATTACCGCCGCCGCCCCCATTTCCATGACCTCGCACGCCTGTGAGGGCTTTCCTATCCCTGCGTCAACTATCACAGGCAGGCTGCATTCCTCAATAATTATCCGGATAAATTCCCTCGTGCACAGCCCCTTGTTTGTGCCGATAGGCGCAGCCAAGGGCATTATCGCCGCCGCACCCGCATTTTCAAGGTCTCTCGCCGCATTAAGGTCGGGATACATATAGGGCAGCACCACAAACCCCTCCGCCGCCAGAATTTCCGTTGCCTTTATCGTTTCGGCGTTGTCGGGCAGCAGATATTTCGAGTCACGTATGACCTCTATCTTAACAAAATCACCGCACCCCGCCTCTCGTGAAAGCCGTGCTATCCGCACCGCCTCATCCGCATTTCTCGCCCCCGAAGTATTGGGCAGCAAAGTCACTCCCTTTGGAATGTAATCAAGAATATTCGCCGCACCGCCGCTGTTTGCCCGCCGCAAAGCAAGTGTGATTATCTCCGCCCCCGCATTTTCGCAGGCGGCCTTAATAAGCTCCAGCGAATATTTCCCCGACCCTAAAATAAACCGTGACTCAAACTCATGTCCGCCTAAAATAAGCTTATCCTCTTTCATGTTATCAGATCCTTTTCATAATTTTTATCGGTTTACATAGCAGTATATCAGCCGCCCCCCACAAAGGAAACTATCTCGATAACGTCCTCCCCGTCAATTACCCTCCCGGGGTATTCGCTTTTCTTAATGATAACGCCGTTTATCTCCACAGCGATTCCCGCCTCGGGGTAGCCCTTTTCCTTTAAATAATCCGCTAAATTTTTCCCTGCCGCTTCTGCTTCGGGCTTTCCGTTAATGATCGTCATTATAAAAATCCTCCTTTCATACGAAAAAAAGCACACGAAAACAGACACCCTTGGTGGTGTCCCCCTTCATGAGCCGAATTTATGAGAACAGATATTAACTTTTGTAAGTTCATTATATCATATTAAATTTTAAATGTCAATAGACGTAATAAATTTTCTTGCAATTCATAAAAAACATGAACACTTTTTATAATTCCGAAAATTGCTCAATATAATTACCTTGCTTTATTTAGGGAAGCACTGATTAAAGCTTTTCCTTAAAAATTTTTCCGTTTGTTAAATGGCGATTTGGCGAGGTTTTCTCCCCGCCGCAGGCGGGGAGAAAACCTTTAATCAGCAGTTCCTTAGTTTCCTTTGTTTAAAAACGTTCACAAAAAAGTTACAAACATTGCTTTATAAATACTGTAAACAGTATATAATTAAAAATAGATATTGTGAAAAAAGCGCCGACGGGGACGGATAGTCCGCATAGTGAATCTTCCAGAGAGCCTGCATTTGGTGAAAGCAGGCGGTTTCACGGATAACTCCCATCACCCCCGAGCTTTGCCGCCGAACATTGGTTTACGCCGTAAACCGTTTTAAGCGGCAGCGGGATTCTCCCGTTACAGAGAGTTTCTGTTCTCATGCGGAAAAACGAGCGGCAGATATTTTTATCTGCAACAAGAGTGGTAACGTGGGCTGGCTCACCTCTTGAAAAAGAGGGGGGCTTTTTCTATTAGAGGCAAGAAATTTCATAGGCAGGAAGCAAGAGATAAAATTTTTTAGAAAGGGTGTATAAAAATGCTGACATTGGATATGGTCTACAGCGCTTCATACAAGCTAAAGGAGGTAATCCGCAGAACGGATCTGATCCCCGCTCCGAAAATCTCCGATAAATGCAGCGTTTATCTTAAAACGGAGAATTTGCAAGTAACGGGTTCGTTTAAGGTAAGAGGCGCATATTATAAAATTTCTCAGCTTACCGACGAGGAGAAAAGCAGAGGAGTTATCGCTTGCAGTGCGGGAAATCATGCTCAGGGCGTGGCGCTTGCCGCTGCAAGAAACGGAATAAAATCGGTCATCTGCCTTCCCGACTCCGCCCCAATTTCAAAGATAGAGGCCACCCGTTCCTACGGTGCGGAAATATGCCTTGTGGACGGCGTTTACGACGACGCTTATGCAAAAGCCATAAGCCTGCGGGACGAAAAGGGCTACACCTTTATCCACCCCTTTGACGACGAATATGTTATTGCAGGTCAGGGGACAATAGGCCTGGAGCTGCTCGAGCAGCTCCCCGAAGCGGAGGCTGTCGTAGTGCCTATAGGCGGCGGCGGACTTATCTCGGGCATTGCCTTTACCCTGAAAAAGCTCAAGCCCGAAATAAAGGTTTACGGCGTTCAGGCAGCAGGCGCGCCCAGTATGGAAGTTTCCCAAAGGGACGGGAAAATCGAAAAGCTGGAGCAGGTCGCCACCATTGCCGACGGCATTAAGGTAAAAGAGCCTGGAGAGCATACCTTTGATCTTTGCAAGGAATATGTGGACGGCATTGTCACCGTCACCGACGATGAAATTTCCTCCGCCATACTTACCCTTATGGAGCAACAGAAACTGGTCAGCGAGGGAGCGGGAGCAGTGCCCGTGGCAGCGGTGATGTTCGATAAGATACCCGAAATAGAGGGCAAAAAGGTCATCTGCCTGGTGTCGGGGGGCAATATAGACGTTACTATTCTCAGCCGTGTCATTGAAAGAGGTCTTATTAAATCGGGCCGCAACTGTCTGCTGAATATTGAGCTTATCGACAAGCCGGGTCAGCTAAAGGGAGTTTCGGAAATTATCGCATCTCTCGGCGGCAACGTTATTTCCATTCACCATGAGCGGGCAGGGGAGGGCAATGACATCAACGGCTGCTACCTGCGCATAATCATGGAGACCCGCAACCACGAGCATATCAATGAGATTCGTTCTGCGCTTATTTCCAAAGGCTACATTCTAAAATAATTGCTGTTAGGAGGCAAGATTTATAAACATTGAAAATCCCGAAATTATAGAAATGCTCAGGCTATGCCGCTGCTTTTCAACACCCGAAAAATTTGACTTTAACGCCGCAGTTGACAGCTTGAAAGAGGACGGTTATGTTTTATTTGATTACGCCTTGGAAATTATAAAAAATTTCGGGGGATTTGAGGTCGGGCCAAAAGGTTGGTATTTTAAGGCGGAAAATGGCGGCAAATTGTTTAAAAAGCATTTTATTCCAAAGGGTACCTTCCAATATACATATTTCCCTCATTTGCAATATATTTTCACAATTGACCCGACTCTCGTCAGAGACGAGCTTGACAGAATGGAGTTTTTCGGCGAATATTTTTCCGATTATCTGATACCTTTAGGGATATATGACGGCAACTATCTGGCAGTGGGCAAAAGCCGCAAGGTATATGAAATTTGCCCCAGTATAAAGGCGTATGTGAATATTCTCGGCAATGATTTTCCCGATTTTTTAAACAGATATTACGCAAACGAGCCGCCGATCCTGCATTTGTTATTTTAAAAAGCGTAGGCGCTTGCAGCGAACGGAAAAAAGCCTTTGATCGGCAACTCCTTAATATATTTTATGTTCAAATGATGAAATCCTATCAAATTCTCTTGAAATTCAAGGAAATATGTGGTATAATAGGAATATATAAAAATCCCCTTATCCGAACGGAGGAATGTAATTGTTTGATTATACAGGCTACGAATGCAGCTCCTGCAAGAAAAAATTTGAGGAAAACGATGATATAGTGGTGTGCCCCGACTGCGGCACGCCATACCATAGGGAATGTTGGAAGCAAAACGGCAAATGCATAAATGACGAACTTCACAAAAGCGGTAAAAGCTGGAAAACCGACATTGAAGAAAAGGTTGAAAGCGGCGAAATAGCTCGCTGCAAATGCTGCGGAAATTCCCTTAATCCGAAACAGCTTTTCTGCGACCGCTGCGGCGCACCCACAGCATATTATTTCAGCACCAATGAACTTCCGCCGCCACCCGCCGGGCAGCAGTTCGGGCAATCGGGTCAATACGGTTCGTCCCAATACGGTCAGTCGCCCCAATACGGGCAGCAGTTCAGCGAGAATATGCACCCCTATATGATAAACTTCTCCGACCCCCTCTGCGGTTTCAACCCCGACGAGGAGTATGAGGACGGTGTGACCACCCGTGACCTGGGCGAATTTGTCGGCTCAAACACCCACTACTATCTGCCCAAATTCAAGCTTATGAAAACAGGGCATTTTAAAATGAGCCTTAACTTCATAGCGCTGTTCTTTCCCGAATTTTATTTTGCTAACAGGAAAATGCCCTTGGCGGCAGTGCTTGCCTTTGCGGTAAATACTCTGCTGGGACTGCCGTCTGTGGCAGTGGCGCTGCAAACCTACCTTAGCGATAAGCGGTTTTACGAAATGTTTGTCACCTCGTTTCCAACCCTTACCGAGCAGTTTAATAAATTTATGGAAATAAACCTGAACACGGGCGCATTCAATACTCTATATAATCTTACCTCAATTTTCTCCAGTATATTTGCTGTGGGGCTGGGGCTTTTCGCTAATTATATTTACTACCGTCACGCCGTTAAAAAAGCCGCCGAAATAAAGAAATTATCTCCGCAAAGCGCGCCCGAGCTGCTGCGGGCAAAGGGCGGAACGTCCATTGCAATGACTCTTGTTTTCATGGCTCTTTATTTTGCCTCGCGGGTGATCTGCATTTACGGGATTATGGCGATCTTCCTTGGATGATAAACCTTTCGGTAAATGTCGGAAGCCCTGTGCACTCCCGAAAATCATATTTTTCCGCATTTTAAAAAGGAATAAAAAATGAACACATTATCGCATGAACTTAAGATCAATGCCCAAACCAAAGGGCTTGCATTCGAGGGAATGGGCATTATCAGCGCAAACGGATCATCAAGGCTGCTGCCCGATTATAAGCATCTCCACCCCGATAAATATTGGGAGATCCTTCACCTGCTTTTTGATAAGGACAGGGGACTGGGGCTTACTCTCCTTAAAATCGAAATGGGCAGTGATGTCAACTCATCCTCGGGCACGGAAGCGAACATTATGCGCACTCCCGATGAAGCTCCCGATATTACCCGCTGCGTCGGCATGGAAATAGCGGCTGACGCCAAAACCATTAACCCCGACCTTGCACTTGATATGCTTTGGTGGAGCACCCCGAAATGGACGGACGAGGCGGACGACCCTTATGCCGCCCGCTATAAATGGTACAAAGCCCACCTTGCAGCCGCCTATGACCGTTACGATCTGAAATTCGATCTTATAAGCGGCAACCGAAACGAGCGTGCAGTAGAGGGGGAATGGCTCAAATACCTTAAATCGCAGCTTTTATCCGATAAGGACACGCCCTATGATTTTTCTGGGATCAAAATAGTTGCGGCAGATGAGTGCGGCACCTGGAATATAGCTGATGTCATGACCGCCGATGAGGGCGTAAGAAATGCCGTGGACATTATCGGCAGCCACTACACCTCCGACAGCTCCGACAACGCAAGAGCGCTGCTTAAAGACCACGGCAAACGCCTTTGGTTTTCCGAGGGCAGCCCTCCCATGAGCTACTGCGAGGGTGTGAAGCGGTTTGACAGCTCGGGACTCAGCGGCATAAACGGCCTGCTGGACGTTGCCAACCGAATTATAACCATGTACGCTCGCGGCAGAATGACTATGTACGAATTTCAGCCTGCCGTAAGCGCCTATTACGATGGCGTGTGCTACTGCCATAAAGAGCTTATCAATGCAAGCACGCCGAACAGCGGCTATTATCGTGTAAACGGCGGCTATTATATGGCGCTGCATTTTGCAAGATTCATCAAAAAAGGCTGGCATTTTATCGACAGCGGCTGTTTTGCCGACGGAACAAACGGCGGTGACGGGCACTGCATTGTGAACGGTACTTATAACTGCCTGTCCGCAGCGGATTTTTCCGCGGGGTATTATTCTGCCGTACTTACCAATACAACTAAAGATAACATTACCTATAATGTTTCCGTAAACGGACTTCAAAATGCCTCGGGGAATGTGTATGTCTGGGAAACAGACAAAAACGGCTTTTTGAAAAAGACCCGTGAAATTACTCCCACAAATTCGGGCGATAGCTTTACTTATGACATCACCCTTCCCTCCGACAGCCTTGTGACAATAACTACTCTCGATCTGCCCGAATTTTCGGAAATTTTTCCCGACCCGTCCGAGAACACGGTTTTCCCTTTGCCCTATAAGGAAAACTTTGACTATCCGAAAAATTTCCTTGAATCACGAGGCGGCAAACCCCTCTACACCACCGATCAAGGGGGCGCATTTGAGGTTGCCGAGGTAAACGGCGTAAACGTACTTATGCAAATGATAACAGATGATCTCCGTGCAAGCGAGTGGGGCTATACCCCCGACCCCGTGACCTGTTTCGGGGACAGCCGCTGGTGGAATTATACCCTTACCGCAGGGGTATGCTTTGAAAAAACAAGCAAGCCCCAAAATAACTTTGTCGGCATAGGCGTCCGCCACAGCCTCCCCTGCGAGGGCGAATGGGGAGCGGCGTTTACGCTCTATGAAAACGGCAAATGGGAAATGCGCATTAACAAAAAGCTCATTGCAGGCGGCATGATAAACGGCGTCCGCCCATACAGCTTTCACCCATACGAGGAGCACACTCTCACCCTTACCGCCTCGGGAAATATCATTACCTGCCGCTATCGCCAGACCCTGTTATGCCAAATTATTTGCAGCGAATTGCCTTTGGCAGTCCCATTGCCTCCCTCGGGCGGCGGAGCACTCTACAGCAGCTTTAACAAAAATTATTTCACATTTTTTAAAGTCACCCCGGAGGAAGCTCCCTATGTTAATTTCATCAATAACACCGATCATGCCGTTTCCTATTCGGGGGACTGGCAGCATGAAATAATGGGCAGCTTTAAAAATTACCTGCGCACTTATTCCAAGGGAATCCCCGGCTGCACAGCGGATATTTCCTTTTGCGGCAGCGGGATTGCCATTGTTGCCGAAACAGAGGGCTTTGCTGCCGAAATTGCCAATGATGACAGGACTTTCGAAACAATTTCTAAAGGAAACGCAGATTACAGGGAATGCGTTTATTACAAAACGGGGCTTGCTTCGGGCAGCCATACTCTGCATATAAAGATTACCGACGGCAGCCTTGACCTTGACGGCGTGCTTGTCGAGCCGTAAAATCCAAAACCGAAAGGACGATAAAAATGAAATCTATCGAAGAAATACGGGAAGAATTTGCCAAAGACCGCTATGCCACCGAAAACGGCGCAGTGATAGACGAGGTGGGCGAGGGCTTTGCAAAATGCTCAATTACCCTTGAAAACCGACATAAAAACGCCATGGGCGGCGTTATGGGGGGAGTGTACTTCACCCTTGCGGACTTTGCCTTTGCCGTGGCAGCCAATCACGAAAAAATGAGCGTTGTTTCTATCAGCACCAACATCTCATTCCTTAGCGCCTGCAAAGGCGACAAGGTAACAGCCGAGGCAAAAATGGTAAAGGACGGCAGAACCACCTGCTATTACACCGTAGACGTTACCGATAACACAGGACGACTTGTGGCAGCGGTTACGATTACAGGCTGCAAGGTCGGTTAAACTCAAATTTACAAAAACAAAAATCCCGGACACGCCGCAAAAGGTATGCCCGGGATTTTTATATTTTACAACTTTTCAGTCATTTAAAGACCGATCACAGAAAGCGCATCCGGCAGGAATACAATAATAAACTGCGAAACCAATACTACAGCGATCAGCGCAATGGGGTAAGCCGCAGCATAAGCCGAAGCCACATCATCGGTCTTTGCCACATGGATAAGCGTGCCCAGTGCGGGAGTGGAGGTCATACCGCCTGTAATTCCCCCAAGGTTGTTGAAGAGAGGCAGCTTGATAACATACTTTGCCACAATAAAGCCCACGATCATAGGAACGGTCGTCATCAGCGCACCGTAGAAGAAGTAGCTTACCTCGAAGTACTGCACAAAGCTTGCGCCGCCGGGGATACCTGCGCCGATAAGGAACGCCATAAGCCCGAATTCGCGGAATATCTCCAGCATTCTCTTGTCGGGCTTCATGCTAAGCGCACCGAAGTGCCCAAAGTGAGCAGTAACCAGCGCAGACAGCAGACAGCCTCCCGTAGTTCCCAGTGAAAAGCTTGACGAACCCATGGGTATCTTGATTCCGCCCACAAAAACGCCTATGACTACAGCTATAGCAAAAGCTGCCAGTCCGAAGCCGTCAATTTCAAAAAGCTGCTTGCCGCCCGACTTGTCCTTGCCCGTGTCGACAGAGGAGATCTTTTTCCGCTCTTCATCAATGTCAGCCTTGCAAATTTTCGGAATAAGCTGCACGAACAGAACTACGCCGATAACCCCGAAAAGGTATGCAATGCCGTGACCTACCGTAACAATATCCTCAAAGGAGGAGATGATCATGGAGGAAGCCTCCTCGGGCGTTATCCCGTTCTGCTGCGCATATCCGATCACATCTGCGGAACTAACGCTGTAAACCGACCGCAGCGTGTCTTTTGCCGAAGAGAATGCGGGAGTAGACGTAAGCGCACCCGACAGCAAGCCCACTGCCATTGAAGTACCGCAGCCAAACACTTTAATGCACAGCACCGTTGTAAGTCCGCCTAAAATAATAATTACAAGCGACAGCAGCGCATAGGACTTGAAATTCTTTTTAAGACTGGAAAAGAAGTTGCCCCCTGCAATAAAGCCTACCGAGGTAACAAACAGTATCAGTCCCAGATTCTCAATAATTTTCAGATAATTTTTTGAGAATGATGTGGTCGTCCCCAGTATCGTCGTATCAAGA
>CAMWIR010000105.1 GCA_947174365.1 uncultured Ruminococcus sp.
GTGTCCGAGCCTAAGGATATTGCAAAAATTATTTTAAAATAAATCAAAAAACGGAGGAATTTAAAATGGCAAACTATGAAAAAAAGGAACAGCTTTACGAGGGCAAGGCAAAGAAAGTATTCGCCACCGATAACCCCGATTATGTTATCGTTGACTACAAGGACGACGCTACCGCCTTTAACGGCGAGAAAAAGGGCACTATCAGAGGCAAGGGCGTTGTCAACAACAAGATGACCAACTATATGTTCGGTCTTTTGGAAAAAGAGGGCATTCCCACTCATCTTGTCGAGGAAATAAGCGAGCGGGAAACTGTTGTTAAAAAAGTTGAGATAGTTCCCTTGGAGGTCATTGTCAGAAACGTTGCCGCAGGAAGCTTTTCAAAGAAGCTGGGTATTGAAGAGGGCACTCCCTTAAAGCAGCCTACTTTGGAATTTTCCTATAAAAACGACGACTTGGGCGACCCCTTTATCAACGATTATTATGCCCTGGGGCTGGGACTTGCCACACAGGATGAGATCGACGCTATATCAAAATACGCCTTTGCGGTAAATGACTTTATGCTCAAATTCTTCAAGGAACACGGCATTGATCTTATCGACTTCAAGATCGAGTTCGGAAGATTCCACGGGCAGATAATCCTTGCTGATGAGATTTCCCCCGACACCTGCCGTTTCTGGGACAGTAAGACCCATGAAAAGCTGGATAAGGATAGATTCCGCAGAGATATGGGCGGCGTTGAGGAAGCATATCAGGAAATGATGAAGAGGATCTTCGGCTGATAACTTTGACAAATCCTTATAGGAAATGCCGGCAGCAATGGCATTTCCCAACACACTATGAAAGGTGATTTATTATGGGCGGTTTTTTCGGAGCAGCAACCCGCGGCGACTGTATAAGCGACGTATTTTTCGGTACGGATTATCATTCCCACCTGGGTACCCGCAGAGGCGGTATGACGGCTTATTCCCCGACATCGGGCTTTCAAAGGAGTATTCACAGCATTGAAAATTCTCCTTTCCGAACAAAGTTTGAAAATGATGTGGAGACTATGGAGGGCAATCTTTGCATAGGCTGTATAAGCGACAGTGATCCCCAGCCCCTGCTGCTGCGGTCGAATCTGGGGGTTTACGCAGTCTGCACTATCGGTATAATCAACAATGCCGAGGCGCTGCGTGATGAAATGCTGTCGAAAAGCTGCCTGAGCTTTGAGGCAATGAGCAGCGGGCAGATAAATTCCAGTTCCCTTGTAGGTTCTCTTATCGCCACAAAGGATTCCTTTGTGGAGGGGATAAAATACGCCCATGAAAAAATCGAGGGCACTGTTTCTTTGCTGATACTTACCCAGGACGGGATAATAGCCGCCCGTGACAAGCGGGGGCGCATACCCATAGTTATCGGCAAACGGGAGGACGGCTGGTGCTTTTCCTTTGAATCCTTCGCTTTCCAGAAGCTTGGCTATGAGACATACAGAGAGCTTACTCCCGGTGAGATAGTGCGGATAACTCCCACAAGCTGCGAGACCCTTTGCCCCGGGCGGGACGATATGAAGATATGCACCTTCCTGTGGACATATTACGGCTACCCCAACTCGGTCTACGAGGGGGTAAACGTAGAGACTATGCGCACAAGGAACGGCGAAATAATGGCGGAAAACGATATGAAGAACGGCACTCTCCCGGAGGTAGACTACATCTGCGGCGTGCCCGATTCGGGTATTCCCCACGCCATAGGCTACGCTAACCGCAGCCAAATTCCCTTTGCCCGCCCCTTTGTAAAGTACACCCCCACATGGCCCCGCAGCTTTATGCCACAAAGCCAGGCAATGCGAAACAAAGTCGCCAAAATGAAGCTTATCCCAGTTCATGAACTTATTGAGGGCAAAAGACTGCTTTTTGTGGACGACAGCATTGTCAGGGGCACACAGATGAGGGAAACAGTGGAGTTCCTATATTCCAACGGCGCAAAAGAAGTCCATATGCGTTCTGCCTGTCCGCCTATTATGTATGGCTGCAAGTATCTTAATTTCTCCCGCAGCAGATCGGAAATGGAACTTATTGCAAGGCGTGTTATCGACGAACTGGAGGGCGCTGAGGGCATAAAATACATAGATGAATACATCGATGAAAAAACCGAGAGAGGCAAAGCCCTGCGTGAAAGAATATGCAAGGAACTGAAACTTACGTCCATAGGCTTCCAGTCTCTGGAGGGCACGGAAAAAGCCGTGGGTCTGCCCGGCTTCAAGCTTTGCAGCTACTGCTGGAACGGAAAGGAATGAGGAATATGTCGGGAGTTCACGAGGAATGCGGAGTATTCGGCATATACAGCCCTCATACCGCAGATGTTGCAATGCAGACCTATCTTGGACTTTACGCCCTCCAGCATAGAGGGCAGGAGTCCTGCGGGATAGTGGTCAACGACAGGGGAGTTTTTACCGCTCACAAGGACCTGGGGCTTGTGCCCGAGGTATTTGACAGCGACACTCTCGAGGCTCTGGGTGAGGGGAATATTGCCGTAGGACACGTAAGGTATTCCACAACGGGAAATTCCAACCGTGCCAATGCCCAGCCCCTTGTGGTGCGCCATGTTAAGGGGCATATGGCGATAGCCCACAACGGAAATCTCACAAACGCCTTTGAACTGCGCAACGAATTTGAGATGAAAGGCGCAATTTTCCACTCCACCAACGATACCGAGGTGATCTCCTACGTTATCACCGAGCAGCGGCTCTCCCGCCCGTCCATAGAGGCGGCTGTGGAGGGGGCTATGGAAAAGCTCAAGGGCGCATATTCTCTGGTGGTAATGTCCCCTCAGAAGCTTATTGCCGCCCGTGACCCCGTGGGTTTTCACCCACTTTCCGTGGGCAGACTTGGAGATTCCTATGTTATTGCTTCGGAGACCTGCGCCTTTGACAGCATAGGTGCGGAGTTTATAAGAGATGTCCGCCCGGGAGAGATTCTGGTGATAGACGAAAAGGGAATGCGTTCCATAGAAACTCATATTTCCCCGAAGCCGTCACTGTGCGTTTTCGAATATGTTTACTTTGCCCGCCCCGACTCGGTGATAGAGGGTTCGAGCGTTCATAAAGCAAGGCTTCGGGCGGGGGAATTTTTATGGAAAGAGCACCCTGTGGAGGCAGATGTTGTAATAGGCGTTCCCGACAGTGGACTGGACGCAGCCTTAGGGTTTGCGAATGCTTCGGGAATACCCTACGGCGTAGGCTTTATCAAGAACCGCTATGTGGGCAGGACATTTATTCAGCCCTCACAGGCACAGCGGACAAATTCCGTTAAAATAAAGCTGAATGTTATAAAGGAAACCGTAAAAAATAAGCGTGTGGTTCTTATTGACGACAGCATTGTCAGAGGCACTACCTCCAAGCGTATCGTAAATCTTATCAGGGAAGCGGGGGCAAAGGAAATCCATGTGCGTATCTCCTGCCCGCCCTTTATGAATCCCTGCTATTTCGGCACGGATATAGACAGCAAGGAAAATCTCATTGCATGCAAAATGTCCGTTCCCGAAATTTGTCAAATGATAGGTGCGGACAGCTTGGGGTATCTGAGCGTTGAATCGGTGAACCGTCTTGCGGAGAATTCCTATTGCAGCTTCTGCGACGGCTGCTTTACGGGAAATTATCCCGCCCCCGTGCCAAAGGAGATACCTAAGGATAAGTTTGAGATGAAGATAAATAAGATCGGCGTATAAACACAGCAAAGCAAGATCACATAATTTTAGTTAGGCGAAAGGATTGAATTTATAATGAAAAGTTTTTCCGAAAGTTACAAAGAGGCAGGCGTTGACGTAACGGCGGGCTACAAGGCGGTAGAGCTTATGAAAGCTCACGTTGCAAGGACATTTTCAAGCGGCGTTTTGTCGGGGCTGGGGGGCTTCGGCGGAATGTTCGAGCTTGACACGACAGGCATAGAAAAACCCGTCCTTGTTTCGGGCACGGACGGCGTGGGCACTAAAATAAAAATAGCCTTTATTATGGATAAGCACAACACCGTGGGCATTGACTGCGTTGCCATGTGCGTGAACGATATAATCTGCTGCGGCGCAAAGCCCCAGTTTTTCCTGGATTATATCGCCTGCGGCAAGAATATCCCCGAGAAAATTGCGGAGATAGTATCGGGTGTTGCCGAGGGCTGCGTGCAGGCAGGCTGCGCCCTTATAGGCGGCGAAACAGCCGAACACCCGGGTCTTATGCCCGAAGAGGAATACGACCTTGCGGGCTTTTCCGTGGGCGTGGTGGATAAGGATAAGATAATCGACCCATACTGCCAGAAAGCGGGGGACGCAGTAATTGCCATTCGCTCATCGGGAGTTCATTCCAACGGATTTTCCCTTATAAGAAAGGTGTTCAGCGTTAATGAACAGAACCTTGCACGTCACCAGTCCGACCTTGGCACAACTCTCGGCGAATGTCTCCTGACTCCCACAAGAATTTACGTTAAAGCGATAATGAATCTGCTGGATAATGTAAAGGTAAAATCGATCAGTCATATTACGGGCGGCGGATTTTACGAAAACATTCCCCGCTCTCTCCCCGAGGGGATAACCGCCGTAATAGACAGGGCTTCCCTGCGAATCCCTCCCATTTTTGAGCTTATCGAAAAAACAGGGAAAATTCCCGAAAGAGATATGTTCAACACCTTTAATATGGGTGTCGGCATGGTTGTTGCAGTGGATAAGAACGATGCGGACAAAGCAGTTGCCGCCATTAACGCAGCAGGGGAAGAGGCCTATGTTATGGGCGAGCTTGCAGAGGGCAGCGAAGGTGTTATTATCCGTTAAAAAAGAAAAAGTCGTAGGGGAAACGCTTTTTGTCAGGGCGTTTCCTTGACTGTTAAAATGTGGGGAAGTTTTTATGAAAATTGAAAAAGTGAAAAAGGAATCCTTTACCGTTATCGGGAAAGAGGGTTCCACAAATGACGGGCAGGGTTTTATCGAGCGGCTTTGGAATGAGGCAAATTCCCATTTCGGAGAGATAGAACACCTTGCAAAAAAAGACGGGAACGGAAATATCGCAGGAATCTGGGGAGCTATGTCCGATTTTTCACGCGCCTTTAAGCCCTGGGATAATTTTGAAGAGGGACTTTATCTTGCAGGTGCGGAATGCGAGAATAATGCACAGCCTCCAAATGGCTGGACAAAGTGGGTAATTCCCGGTTATGAATTCCTGCGTGCGGAGTGTGAAAATGAGAATACATTTTCCGAGGTCATCAGATATATGGAGGAAAACGGGATAGCGCTTGCAGGCGCTGTTCACGATCATACCGATCCGCTAACGGGCAAAAGCTATATGTATTTCCCCATAAAGAAGCTGTAATGGTAGCGGGCAGGCAAAAATTGCCCGGAAATTTTCCTATCTGCAAAGGACTGATAACATGAAAAAGGGAAAGATTAAAGTGGCTGTGGCGCTTGGGTCTGCTGCATTGCTCTGGTCGATACCGTCACTGAATATTTTCGGGATAATCGGTGCAATAATGTCCTGGGCGGCATACGGCGGTGCACGGAAGAAAACCGCTGCGGGTGCGGGGATATTTTATATTATTTCCCTTGTTGTCAGCATAGCTTTCGGGGCTGTGCTTGCAGTTGCCTCGAAAGATTTTTTAGGCTCTGAGTTTGTTTCGGGACTTTCTTCTTTGCTTAGATTCTCCGTACTGTTTTCGGTTTTAGGGGATATTCTTTACGGTGCGGCAGCCATTTTCAGCTTCATAGGCGCAAAAGAGCTTACGGGAGCAGAGGGCAAGGGATTTTTTGATTAATGAAAGGCGGGAGAATATGAAAAATATCGTTGTACTGGTTTCCGGCGGCGGAACAAATCTGCAAGCCCTTATTGACGCACAAAAAAGAGGCGAAATAAAGGGCGGCGAGATCACCTGCGTTATATCCTCCAAGGAGGACGCATATGCTCTTGAAAGGGCAAAGCAGAACGGCATAAATACCCGTGTGCTTGTGCGCAAGGATTTTGCCGATGTTCACGAATACAGCAAGGCAATGCTGTCTGCCCTTGATGAAGAAAAAGCCGATCTTGTGGTGTACGCAGGCTTTATGACTATCCTTGACGAAACGGTTTGCAGGGCATATCCCAATAAAATGATGAACGTCCACCCTGCCCTTATCCCCTCATTCTGTGGCAAGGGTTTCTATGGACTTCATGTTCACGAGGCGGTTCTCGAAAAGGGCGTTAAGGTAACGGGAGCAACGGTGCATTTTGTCACCGAGGTCTGCGACGGCGGACCGATAATTCTTCAGGAAACAGCCCCTGTTTTGAACGGAGACACCCCCGAGATACTGCAAAAGCGTGTCATGGAGATCTGCGAGTGGAAGATACTGCCAAAGGCGGTCGCCCTCTTCTGCGCCGATAAGATCAGGGTTGAAAACGGCATAACGTTCATAGAGGAGTAAACGCATTATACATAAATATGACATAGGGAAGGCGAAAAATGGAATTTGAATTTTTGGCAATGATATTGTCCGGGGGGATTTTCTTTATTATCGGAGCGGCAATAACAGCCGTTTCCATTAAGTTTGTCATTGACGCAAGGAACGGCCGTGAGGTAACGGCAACTGTCGTTGACGTTATAGAAAGCCGCCGCAGAGGAAGAAAAGGCCGTATGCGGACGTTCTATACGCCTGTTTATGAATATTACGACGGCGAGTTAAAGACATATACAAGCCGGGTCGCAACCACCGCTAAAAAAGTCATCGGAAGCGAGGAAACCCTCTATATTTCCGAGAAGGACGAGGTCATTGAAAAAGAAAACACCTATATGTTTCTTATAATAGGTATTGTTTTTGCCGCAGTGGGTGCGTTTTTTATCATCGGCACGGTATATGCAATGCAGCGGTAAAATACCGCAGTGTATTCAAGTGGAAATTTCGCAAAGTAGAGGTGCTGAAATGGGAAATTATACGACTGTAACGACTGTATTTGCACTGTTTTTCTTTATTATGGGAACGGTTATGACAATCAGTGCCATGAAGCTCATCATTTCCGCAAAAAACGGCCGCAGGGTAATTGCAACGGTGGTTGACGTTATAAAAAAACAGCGCATAACCAGAAAACGGCGTGTACAAGATTATTATATCCACACTTATGAATATTACGACAATTTAGAGCCAAAGCTCTATCAAAGCAGAGAGCGAGCATGGGCGCCAAAGCCCATTGGCAGCGAGGAAACACTGTATATTTCCGAAAAGGGCTTTATTATCGAAAAGATCACCTGTATTAAGCTTATTGTAATGGGGCTTGTATTTTACTTTTTCGGAGTGTTATTTATCATCGGTGCGGTCACTCGGTAATGCATTTATTAAGTGACCTATTTCATTGAAAGGACGGGCGGTATTATGGCTGAAATACCCAATTGCTTTGACAAAGCCGAATATTATTTTGAGGACGCTATGAAATGTTACTGTGAGCTTTACGGTAAAAATGAAGCCGACCTTACCGACACAGACCGTGAGGAGATAATGAAATATGCAGGCAATCACATAGGCTTTTTCATTGCCTGGGTGATACGCCGTGACCGGCTGGGCAGTATGCACAGATCAAATCCCGACGCAATGGCGGCGGCGGAAAAGGTGAAAAAGGGAGAAATGCTTGGAATCGATTTTCTTATGGAATACTGTGACGGACGGCTTTATCCCGAGGATATGTCCGATGAAACAGTTTCCTTTGCGGCAAGATTTTATGAAAGATATTTTAGGCATTACAGCGATTTTGTCATACGCAAGCTGAACGATCTGCCCCTTGAATTTATAGGCTCATGGGAGGATTATCTTGCCTTTGAGCCGACCCTTGACAGGCTTTACAAAAACGTTACAAAATTCGATCATCTTGATAAAAAATAATTCCGTTTAAATCAATGCATAAGGAGGCTGTAAAAATGAACGAAGAAAAATTCACAGGAAAAGCGGATTTTTACGATAAATTCCGCCCCTCATATCCTTCCGGATTTATCGACCTGCTTTATGATAAGACCGGAGCGGAAACTGTGGCGGATATAGGCGCAGGCACGGGAATTTTCACAAAATGCCTTGCCCAAAAGCCATGGAAAATAACCGCCGTCGAGCCGAACCCCGATATGCGGGAAATACTTATACAAAACGCCCCCTTTGCCGAAATCCTCGGAACCTCTGCCGAAAATACAGGTATTCCCGAAAACAGCATAGACCTTATCACAGCCGCCACAGCCTTTCACTGGTTCGACAAGGTAAAATTCCGTGAGGAATGCAAGCGTATTCTTACCCCCGGCGGTAGGCTTGCTGTTGTATGGAATAATCACGGCAAATGCGGCCTCATAGCCGAGCGGGACAGGATATTTCTCAAATATACAGGCACCTGCAACAGCGTTACAGGGGCAGCCTTTGACGGGGACAGCTACCTGCGTAACGAATATTTTTCGGAAATGGAATATTATTCCGAGGAATATACCGTGAATATGACCGAGGAGCATTTTCTCGGCTATTGCTGTTCCCACTCCTACTCGCCCAAAAGGGACGACAGTTGCTGTGAAAGCTTTATTGCAGAGCTGCAAACCGCATTTTATAAATTTGAAAAGGACGGCAAAGCAGAATTGCCCTTTGTGACCGAGTGTTATTTGGGGATTTTTTAGGAGATATTTAAGATGAGCGGAAAACCATATTCAAAAAGGATTATAAATACTCTGATAATAGCAGGAGCGGCAATAAGTGTTGCGCTTATTATTCGGTTTGGTTTTGGAATTGCCGAAAATACTGCGGAAAGATCCAAAAAAGACGGTAATCTTTTCCGAGAGGGATATGCGGCAGTATGCGAAAACGAAAAATGGGGTTATATTAACGAAAGCGGAGAGTATGCTATTTTTCCGCAGTATGAAAAAGCTTTCGATTTTGCTCCGAATGGACTGGCGCTTGCGGGATACGGCAGTAAATACGGTTATATAAATAAGTCGGGTAAATACGAAATAGACCGCAAATTTAAATACGGTTTTGATTTTTGGATAAACGGGCTTGCTATTGTTAGCAAAGAAAACGGTTACGGTTATATAGATTCAAGCGGCGATTACGTTTTTGACCGAACCTTCGACGACGCTTGGGATTTTGCTGCAGACGGCACGGCGAATGTGTCGATAAACGGAAAATACGGCTATATTGACGAAAACGGAGCCTTTGTTATTGACCCTCAGTTTAATGAATTATGCGCTTTTGCAGAAAACGGACTGGCTGTTGCTAAAACAGAAAGAAATGACAAATACGGTTTTATAGACCGAAACGGTGAATATGTCATTGATCGGAGATTTGACTATGCTATGGGTTTTGTTGAGGGTTTATCCTGTGTTAAAGAGGGGAAGCTGTGGGGATATATAGACAACACGGGTGAGTATGTTATTGCTCCAAGATTTGAAGATGCTTTAAACTTTTCGCCTAACGGTCTTGCAGCTGTTAAGGAATCAGGCAAGTACGGTTACATAGATAAAATCGGAAACTTTGTTATTGAACCGCAGTTTGATTATGCGAGGGATTTTTCCGCAGAGGGAATTGCGGTGGTCAGAAAGGGGCATAAATGGGGGTACATTGACAGCAGCGGAAATTATATCATAAAGCCGCAGTATGAATATGCAGGAAAGTTTTCCGAGAATGGTCTGGCGGCTGCAAAAGAGAAAGGAAAGTGGGGATATACAGACAAGGACGGGCAATGGAAAATTGAGCCTCGGTTTGAACAAGTATCGGACTTTTTTGACGACGGCTATGCTGTTGTCAAAGTGAATGACAGGTTCGGTATAATTGACTCTGACGGCAGTTATGTTGTAACGCCGAGGTTTGAGGATATTATTTTTTAGGAGGGATTAATTGTGATAGAAAATCTTCATGAGGATGAACGTTGTATCGAGGGAACGGTGAGATCCGACATTTTTGATCGTGAAATGAGTGTGATGATTTGCGATGGCGCACCTGTCGAGTATGCCGAAAAATGTGCTCGGGCTATGAACAGCCTTTCGGATGAAACGCTCGATATAATTTGCAGGGCGGCGAAAAAATATTGCTTGTGGATGGCTTCATTCGGATCTTTGGACGATGAATGGTATGATATGAAAGTTCCGATCTATGAGGATACGCCTGCCCGTGAAATACTTAAAAATGTATGTCTTGATCTTGTGGTAGAAAAACCGGAGGACAATTCCATAGGTTATTGTCTTAGCGGTTCCTGCGGCTGGGAACCAGAGCATGGAATCGAAATAGAGATCAAAGATAACAAGGTTTTGTATGTGGGTGCTTACGAAGGTCATAGCGCATGGGATGATTTCCCGAAGGATGACGAGTATAATTTTGTTAATCTTATTTAAAATTAAAATAAAAATTCAGGAGGAATAAAAAATGATAACCAAAACGATCCAAGAGGAACTAAGCAGCATGGAGTACCACGGCAGGGGAATCCTTATAGGCAAATCTCCCTGCGGCAAAAAAGCGGTGATCGCCTATTTTATCATGGGCAGAAGCGAAAACAGCCGCAACCGTGTATTT
>CAMWIR010000106.1 GCA_947174365.1 uncultured Ruminococcus sp.
TTAATATTCACATAAAGATATAACAAATTTGCTTTAATTTGTTGGTTATAACGAAATGCTTTATAAAAATATTTTTTAAGAATCCTGTTCGGCAAAATAAACAAAAAAAACTTTAAAAGTTTGGCGGCTTTTTTTCTATAAGGTCTTGACAAAATATGAATGTTTATTGTATAATATAGTAGTTGTATTGTATGTGTACACATAATCCTCTGCCGTATGGCAAAGGGAGGGAACAAAATTGGCAGAAGTTCGTGTTGGAAAGAACGAAACTCTGGAAACCGCTCTGAAGCGTTTCAAGAGAAACTGCGCTAAGGACGGCGTTATTGCCGAGGTGCGTAAAAGAGAACACTATGAGAAGCCTTCGGTAAAGCGCAAGAAAAAGTCCGAAGCTGCTCGTAAGCGTAAGTATTGATATACTAACCGCTATAGCAAAATAGCCATGAGCCGACCCCATAAAATTTGCATATATGATTTTATGGGGTCATCGAATGTATATTTTGCGGCAGCAGTTTGTATAATTCGCTTGGATCTTTACCCGAAAGGGCGTGCCCCGGACGGGTTCGCCGTAAAAGGCGAAGCGGCGGCAATGTGCAAAGCATTGCCGCTGTTTTTCGTTTGTAAAAAAAACATCCGCCAGGAAAAGGCGGTTCAAAGGCGGTACATATATGCTGTTCACTCCCACGAGACATTATAAAAGCATTCTGAAGATAACCCCCCGGATTTTAAAGGAAATGGGGGTAACAGCCCTTATTCTTGATATTGACAATACCATGACCACCCACGACAACCCCACCCCACTGGAGGGGCTTTTTGACTGGCTGGACAGTATGCGTCAAAGTAACATAAAAATGATGATAGTTTCCAATAACTATGCCGAGCGGGTCACACCCTTTGCGGAGCTTTTGGGGCTGGACTTTATACCGAGAGGCGCAAAGCCGCTGCCCAAAGGCTATAAGGCGGCTGCCCAAAAGCTGGATGTGCCAAAGGGCGAAATTTGTACCATAGGAGACCAGCTTTTCACGGACATTTTGGGGGCGAAGCTTTTCGGCATAAAGTCAATTTTAGTTGACCCCATAGAGCCGGAAAAAACTCTCTTCTTCCGCATAAAGCGAGCACTGGAAAAGCCTTTCAGAGATTAAAGCCCTGAGCTTTTCAGTCCGTATTTTTCATAAAAAGACTTGATATCCTCATTTCCGCGGACAAGCTCGGCGCAGTGCAAGCGCTTATCCTCGCGGCTGTAAAAGCCGATAGTTTTTTCGCCTGTGCAGGTGCTTGATTCTATGCGTATATCCTCCTCGGAAAATCCCTCGGGCAGGGGAATGGGTTTGACTTTTTTCCCGAACATTTTCGATACACCCCTTCAGTAAATTTAACGATTATTATTATATCATAATTCAATGAATTTTTCAACCGATATTCTTACAAAATGTATACAAAAATATATGCAAAAATGCGCGCCCTCACAGGCAGCGCATTTTTTTCATTTTCCCGATTTTCACTGCGACTCATTTGACAGTATATATCCCCGCCGAACCTCCGGGCACAATGACCTTGCCGCTCTTCCCCCAAACCTCGCCGCCGAAGGTGTAGATCGACTTTCCCAAAGCAGTTTTGCCAATATTCGCCTCCCGCTCATCATTGCCGGGGTTTATGACCACCGCCATTTGCTCATTGCCGCTTCCCCGAAGATATATCAGAGGATAATTCTCCGTCTCGCCGCAGATAAGTTCCCACTCCGCCGTATTCTGCAAAGCAGGATAATCCTTTCTTATCTCAATAAGCTTTTTCACCTCATTATACAGGGAATTTTCATCACACGCCTGTCCTGCCGCCGTAGGTCTGCAGACAGCGCTGTCCATGGGAATGTACAGCTTCTCGGGCGAAGCGGTCGAAAAGCCGCAATTTACCGAATCATCCCACTGCATAGGCGACCGTGAGCCTGTCCTGCCGTAGCCTCCCTCAACCGAGGTCAGCCCCTCCACATACCTCATGCCTATTTCGTCTCCGTAATAAATAAAGGGCGCTCCCGGCATTGTAAGCAGAAAAGCAAAGGCTATCTTCATTTCTCTTTGACTGAGACCTCTCGCCAGCCTGTCCATATCGTGATTTCCCGAGGGAATGCAGATAAGGCCGTCTTTCGCTTTGGCATAATTCTCCGTGTATTTTTTCAGAAACTCCCTTATATCCCCTTTTCCCCGTGAGGAAAACCAAGGCTCGGGGCAGCGGAACAGATCGTTGTATCTCGACGGTCCGAAATGCAGCAGGAAATCCATATGGAAGCCCCCCTCAAGCGACTTGTCGGGCTCACCCCATTCGGAAATTATCGCCGCCTCGGGAAATTCTCCGTCCAGAAATTCCCGTATATTCTGCCAAAGCTTTATTGTCCCTTTGCCGTCGGGGTCGTTCTTCACCAGCGACCCCGCCATATCCACCCGAAAGCCGTCACACCCCGCTTTAAGCCAGAAGCGCATAACATCTTTCATAGCCTCTCTTGTTGCAACAGGCGCAGGATCGTCGGGGGACTGCTGCCATTTTTTCTCCGGGTCTCTCTCGTAAAATCCGTAGTTCAGAGCAGGCTGATGAGAGAAAAAGTTCACTCCGCAGCAGCCGTCCCTGTCGGATATTCCCTTAATGCAGCACATTCCCGGTTCTTCCCAAATGCTGTCCGTCCACACATAGCGGTCGGAAAATTCGTTTTTCTCCGCTTTCAGAGATTCTTTGAACCACTTGTGAGTCACCGCAGTGTGCCCGGGAACAAGGTCTAAAATAACGTGCATTCCTCTTTTGTGGGCTTCTCTGAAAAGCTCTGCCATATCTTCATTTGTGCCGTAGCGGGGAGCGATCGTGTAATAATCCTCAACATCATACCCTGCGTCTCCGAAAGGGGAAACAAAGCAAGGATTTATCCATATGGCATTGCAGCCTAAGCGTTCGATGTAACCGAGCTTTTGGATGATACCCCTTAAATCCCCTATGCCGTCGCCGTTCGTGTCCTTAAAGGACTGGGGATATATCTCGTAGAATATGGCATTTTCAAGCCACTTCGGTCTGTTTCTCATAATAAATTCCTCCCGTTGATTTTTTATTACTGTTTACAATTTAGTTTTTTACTTCCTCGAGAAAACCATCTCTTGACATTTCCCTTGCTTTATTATATAATACTACTAAACAAATCCGCTGTCAATACAAAATACTACTAAATTATAATACTATCCTATGATTTTTTGGAAAGAGGAAAAATATGTATCATGAAGAAAACAAAGTCCATACCTCGGAGGAAGTTCCCTACAGCTATTACAAATGCGCCATACCCGACTATTTTCCTGATGTGACCCTGCACTGGCATAAGGAATTTGAGATAAATTTTGTAAAATCAGGCAGCGGTAGCGTGCGCCTTAACAGCGAAATATTTGCCGCCGCCCCGGGGGATATCTTCATTTTCACACCCGAATCCCTCCACGCCATATCTGCCGACCCCAAAATCGCCTATGATACTATAGTTTTTGGCCGTGAGCTGTTGTGTGTGTCCCGGCGGGAACGCTCCTATACTCATTTTCTTGCCCCGCTTATTACAGGCGGGCGAAAATTCAAAAATCCAATTAACGCCCGCAATCCATATTATGAAGAAATGCGCACCTGTATCGAAAATATTTTTTCCTGTGTTTCCTGTGCCGAAAGCACATCACCGGAATCGGAAATTCTTCTGAAAAGCGAATTGCTGCGACTTATATGGCTTGCCCACAGCAGCGGGTGTATAACGGAAAATACCGAAAAGCTCCCCTCGGGGGATATGCGTATAAAATCCGCCATTGCCATAATGCAGACCCGCTTTGCCGAAAATATGACTGTAGCCGATCTTGCAAAAGCGGTAAATATGAGCCCCAGTCACTTTATGGCAAAATTCAGGGAAGCCGCAGGCATAGGTGCGGTAGAGTACCTTAACCGATTGAGGGTACGAACGGCAAGCGACCTTATCTGCGCAGGAATGTCCGTATCGGAAGCCGCCTATACATGCGGCTTTCGGAACATCTCCAATTTCAACCGTCAATTTCGCAAAATAACAGGCTGTACTCCTGGGGAATATATTAATAAGCAATAATTCCGGAAAAGGACAAAAAGAGACCGGCGATCGTAAATATCGGCATATATGCTGATATTTACAGATCTCCGATCTCCTTGATCAAGCTTCCGACAGCTTATTTTACTCTTCATTTTCCTCCGCCGTCAAAATGATCTCCACATCCACATTGCCGTCAGCCCTTGCAAGGGTCAGCACCATCTTGTCTCCGACCTTTTTCCTTGCCTTGGCAGCGGTCAGTTCATCCATAGAGGTTATCTCTTTGCCGTCAGCCGCAACGATTATATCGCCGGCGCAGATACCTGCTGCGTCCGCAGCGCCGCCCTCCATGACCGTGCCGACCATAACGCCCTTGTTCACGGGAAGATTGTAGTACCTTGCAATCGAGCTGTTGATGTCCGTTCCCGAAATGCCTATCTGCGGCGCAGAAACATAACCCTTGTTCATAAGATCGCTTATTATAGGCATAGCGTCTGTAATGGGTATTGCAAAGCCCATGCCCTCCACCGTGTATGTGCTGATCTTGGAGGACGTTATCCCGATGACTTGCCCGTATTCATTAATGAGCGGACCGCCCGAGTTGCCGGGGTTAATGGCAGCGTCTGTCTGAATAAGTATCATTTCCGCTGTGCCGCCGCCCGAAAGCTCAACACTTATTGACCTGTTAAGTCCCGATATTATCCCCTCCGAGGTGGAAAGTCCCAGCCCCAAAGGATACCCTATGGCAACAGCCTTGTCGCCCATCGTAAGCTCATTTGAATCGCCGAATTCCGCCGCATTAAAGCCCGTACCCTCGATCTTTAGCACCGCAATGTCGCTGTAAGGATCGGCACCGATAATTTCAGCCTCGTACTCCGTTTCCTCATCACCCGAAAGTATGACCTTGACCTCATCCGCATTCTTCAGCACCGATTTGTAGGAAGCTCCGCCGCCGAAGAAATATTCAAATATATCGTCATACCCCCCGCCGAAAGGATTGATATTATTCCGACCGCCGTCCGACACCCGCTCTTTGACCTCGGTCTGGATCACATGAGCGTTAGTGATAATGTAGCCTGTCTCGCTGAGTATTATCCCCGTACCCGTGGCGCTCTGCCCGGAAAAATCCGAATGCACGCTTACCACCGACGGCGAGACCTTTTCAACTATCTGCTTTGTTGTAAGCGAACCGTTCCTGTCCGCCGCCAGCAGACTGCTTACCGTCCCAACGCCCTGATCGCCTAAATTAACGCCGCCCTCGGGCTTTGAATTCAAGGCAGGCACGCTGATACTTTCCTGCGCCGTGATCTCCTGTCCCGCCAGTCTGCTCTGCAAATACGCTCCGCCAAAGCCGCTTGCGCCGCCAACCAGCGCCACCGATAAGATCAGAGCTGCTGTTTTTCCTGCGCCGCCTCTCTTTCTTTCCTTTTCCTCGGGCACGTCTATATAGTTGTAATTATTCTCATACATAATACATTGCTCCTTTTCATTTTTTAAGAAGTCGGAAAATTACATAACTCCTTAAATTTTCTTAAATTCATTTTTTAGGAAAACCCGTTCAATCTTCCCCGTTTTTCTTTCAATGATTATATCATACTCCCCTTATGTGATATTCTCGTGATATTGCATTGAAAAGCTATGTAAAAGTGTATGTAAAATGTATACGGAAAATTTTCACATTTTATCCCGAATTTTCCATATTTTAAAACGTAAAAACTATAAATCCTATCTTTTATTTTTATAATACCGTCCCTTTATCCCACGCTCACCGCAGTATTCCCGCAGCCATTCCAAAGCCTCTCCGCAGGCGCTCAGACAATCGTGATGATTGAAGCTGAATAAATAAGTATACTCTCTGTCCGTTACATAAAATTCATTTCCGTAACTGTTGTAATACGTATCAGCAAGCGACTCTCCGTTTTCAAAAACATAAACCTCTTCATTGTTGCTGTCATAAGTAATAAACAAGCATTCATTCTCCCCTATAAATTCCGCCATCCACCTGTAAGCCTCCAAATCGCACACCGAGTAATTTTCAATAAAATGACCGTCCCACAGCCAATGCAATATCTCCGAACCTCTGTAATCGGTAAATTTTTCGGTTATATCACTCAGTATTTTCAATGCTTCTTCATGACTCAGCCTTACCGCACTTTGCCCCGATTCGGATAAAGCCTCATCAATATCCTCAATTACATAGTTTTTCATAACGCCACCGCTTTTTAAAAATTATTTTTTAATTTTTCTGTTAAACTATTATATCATATCACCCCGTCCCTGTCAATCAAAAAATGCGGCAGTCTGCCATAAACAGACTCCGCATATAAGCTATCCTTATCCCGCCTTAATAAACGCCCCGGGATAATCCTTTCTGACCTTTTCAAGATATCTTTCCGCATTCTCCCTGCTTGAAAACGCCCCTACCTGAACATAATACCGGGCATTATCGGAGCTGCTTTCCATCAGCCTTTTCACCTTATTTTTAAACTCCGCAAACCGCCCGTTTGCCACCTCTGCACTCTGATATTTCGTAGGCGACCACCACAGCGGACACTGCTTGCCCGTCACATCATAATGCCTTATGATATCCTCTGTCGTAAGCCCGAACTTTTTCAGCAAATAAGCGCATAACTCCGCCAAACTCTCCTCTGTTTTCTCATTGAACTTTCCCGTTGAATCCGGATGACAGCATTCGATCGAAATGCTGTAACCATTGGCCTGATTGGTGCAGTAAGACCATTCATTTAAAGGAATACATTGAATAATTTCTCCCTCAAGCCCTATCACAAAATGCGCCGAAACATACTTACCGCCGTTCTTCTGATTCTCAAAATAATTCCTGTTTGCAATGGCTGAGCTGCCGGGATTTCCCACATAATGCACCGCAATTTTTGTAACCTTTTCAAGTTTTATCCCCGGCCTGCTGAATTTGTTTACCGTTAAAAAATTCTCTGTAATTTTCATTTCATATCCTCCTTATCATTACTGTTGCTGCTGCCTGCCGCTGCTTTCCGAACCGCCTTCATTTTTATCGTTTTCATCTCTTATCCGCTTCAGCGCATCTACCAATTTTCCCGGCAGCTTAACGCCCAAATTCTCAATATTTTCAAGCAGGCTGAGTCCCTCGTTTCCTATGTAATAAAGCGCCACCGCTGCCCTGAAAATATCTCCCGACTGCATAACATACATATCAATGAAATGAGCAACACCTACCAGTGCAATTATGCAAACCTTTTTCACTATCCCCCAGAAACCTATCTCGGAGGATAATTCCTTTTTCTTAGCCGCTGCCATAATTCCCGTCACATAGTCAATGGAAATGAACACCAGCAGCGCATACATTATCCCGTCCATTCCTCCTAAAAAACCCGTCAAGGCAGCGATTATCCCGCCTAAAATTATTTTTGCTGTTTCTGTAATTCTATCCATATCAGTTCCCCCTAACATTTCTTTAAATTCGTTTTTATCATCATTCACCCGCCGTATAAGTCGGCATAGTTTTGCTTACAACATATTGGGGCTTTACATTGTCATTGACCCAGCGAACATATTTGCCCGAATCTCTTGTATAACCGGAAGGTGCATTATATTTATACCAATAAACGCTTATCCCCATATAGAAACCGCTGAAAGCCGAAACATTGCTGATCTTCAGCTCATCATTTCCATTGCTTCCTGTCCAGTTCCGGCAGTCTGCCCAGTAACTGCTTGCACTTTGTATCAGTTCCCCCGTTCGCGCGTCATACAATTCCAGGATCAAATGCCATTCTTCATAGCTTCTCTGCTCATCATACTCCACCCCGAATTTTATGATCTTTCCGTGAACAATATCCGTTATATATCCGCCGTCCTTAAACTGCCTTGCAATATATCCCGCATTATCCTCGCTCAGACCCTTAACAGCGCCGTCGGCAAAATGATATGTACCTCCGCCCCTGTCATCATCTTCGGGAACATCTACCGGCTCACCGCCGCCTTCCTCCAGTTCTTCAACCTCTCTTATTTTATCCGCTGCGTCCGAGAAGCCTTTTAAATACCCCTCGCCATATCCGGGCACATTAACATTTACTACATTAAATCCCTCTACACCATCATTCGCAGCCCTGTACTCGCCGTTTTCGGTAATGCCTTTTGACCTCACATTAGCTTTCACATCAACTACAACCTTATCAAAAGCCGTCACTCCCTCTTCCGGCTCATACTCACCGTTTTCTGTTATCTCAAGATTGATGTAAACATCAGTTTCACCCGTAAACGTCTTTATCATCTGTGCAATTATACGTTCCTTTTCGTGGTCTGGCAGTGATGTATTATTTATCGACTTAATTATATCTTTAATGGTTCTCCCGGGATCGGAGGGTATGATAGTTTGGTCGGATTTTATTACGGGGTCTACGTAATAAGAGTCGGTCGTTTTTTTCTTGTTTTCGTCTCGAATATAATCCTTGTTGTCGGAATCATACAGGTAGGGTGTGATAATGCGGTAATTGTAAGGATAATAATTATAATCAGTATATGTATTATCCATTGTTGTTAATTGTTTCCCTTTGTTAGTACCCGGGTCAAAAATCACAAAATCACTAAGCTCGGCATTATCCAGATCCACACCCGACTTAACGCCGACTACCGTAACAAAATGTGTGCTATCTTTGTAGAATTCTATCTCTCCGGTTTGATCATTTTTTTTAGTTTCGTAATGGTATACACAAATAATAACCGGACGTTCAACTTTGAGTGAATCGGCTATCTCGTCAACATAATTGTCCAACTGCTTTGTGCCGACTATTGTTGAAGCATATGTATCAATGTATGTGCTGTTATCAAATTCTGTTTTTCCGTCATAAAACTTTCCAACACGATCCTTTTTATTTTCCACATCTGTATCAACATCTTTTGCATAACCCCAGTTAAAATTGCCTGTATTGAATTCATCCACATAATCGTAAGGAATAATTCCTTTATCATTATGATAAAGCATCAAACACTGCGCAAGCGCCACTCCCGAGCAAAAACTCCGACTTCCGCCCAGAGCAGTTAGTAACTTCGTATCTAACTGATAGTACGCATAGTCCGAAATATTCTTTCCCTCCTCCACATCAAAATCAGAATAAATGTCATAAATGCCATTAACAGTTTCATAAGTTTTCATATTTTTTACCTCCATAATATCATCGTTCTATTTCACAATCGGGGAATCTTTCACAAAGTTCATTATACAATTCCTCCGATATAGGTTCTCCGCCTTTTATAGTCAGATATTTTATACTGTCAGATTCAAGCAATCCCGAATAATCGGTAAAAAAACATCTTGTCATTTCCAGCTGAACCAGATTTTTAAGATTTGCTATATGCGACAATTGTTCCTTGTCATCGGATTTGCCGGTATAATCACCGCTCCCGTCAAGACTAAGACGGCTCAGATTTGTGAGATTATCAATATTTGAAAGATTATACAATCCTCCGACACCAAGATACTCCAGCGACGGAATATTAAAGCTAAAATCATCGGGAGCACCGGAATACAGGCAAAGCTCTTTAAGATTAGGCAAGGTTTCCAGTACGTGCCAGTCATCATCATTCTCCGGCCACATTTCCAAACCTACATCTTCAATCGTCTCACTACCCGTCAGCACATCAAGACCGTCAATTGTATAATGCCCTCCCCCGTCTGAAACACGGTCAATATACAAGGACTTTAGATTTGCAAATCCCTTTATTGCTCTTATGTCCGTTACATTATCCGACATTTCCGTTGTGACAAGTACAAAGGTTTCCAGCGCGGGAAGCTCCAGATCAAAGCCCTCATATATTTCGGTGTACAATTTAAGATATTTTAAATTAGGCAGTGTTTCAAGAATATGCCAATCCTCATCATTAACAGGCCACATTTCCAAAATAATGTTTTCAAGGGTTTCGCAGCCTGCCAAAGAATCCAACCCGTCGATTCTGTGATTCTTCCATTCATTTCCCCAAACGCTGTCGGAATATATATACAACCTCTTTAAATTATTGAATCTGCTCAATGCGCTTATATCCGTTACACCGTCTGTATCTTCGCTTATACGAATATCTACTTGCTCTGCATTAAGAGAAAATTCCTGCCCCGCAATAATTACGGTTTCTTCCTCTGCCTGAGCCGTATTTTCCGTCGCAGTCTCCGTCACATTTTCTGTCATACTTTCCGTTTCATCATTCGCCGTAACCTCACCCACGGAACCCGAAGCCCCCTCATTCATCAAAGCCTCATTTTCCCCCACGCTGCTTTCCGCACAGCCCCCCAA
>CAMWIR010000107.1 GCA_947174365.1 uncultured Ruminococcus sp.
ACAGGAGCTTAACCGCCGTTTATTTTTGCAGAAAACAGGCGAGATCAAAAGGCTGCCGTATAATCGTGAGAAATATGCGGATATATGCAGCGGAAATGTTGAGGCGGCAAAACACAGAGCGGCAGATCTTGAACGCATTGTAAATTCCCGTCGGCTTTCCGATGACCCTGCACGCAATGCTCTTTTTCATATGATAATCGAAGCTTCTGCGGTTGCCGCAGCCTGCATCGACGGCGGAATGGGGCATGATGAGGCGTATACCCTTGCAGATATTTATATTTCCAAGGCGGATAAATGCAGCACCTATGAGGGGCAGCTGGAATTATTGGGGCAAATGCAGCTTGATTTTGCCGAACGTATGCGGGAGATCCGCAAGGAGTCTGTAATTTCCCTGCATATCCGCAAATGCATAGATTATATTTATGAAAATCTGAAGGAGGATCTGACTGTTAATTCCCTTGCCGAATACTGCGGGCTGCACCCCTCTTACCTTTCAAAGCTGTTTTATTCGGAAACAGGTATACACATGAAGCGGTTTGTTCTGGAAGCAAAAATTGACACTGCGGAAAATCTTCTTAAATATACAGATTTATCCTGCATTGATATTTCCTCGGCCCTGGGTTTTTCATCACAAAGCTCCTTTATCTGCACATTTAAAAAGGTGACGGGCACTACTCCAAAAAAATATCGGGAGAACAGCAGTGTTTCGGAAATGTAGGTTCTTTTTTGGGAATGTTACACCAGAAAATTTGTCTTTAAATGTCGTTTATAGAAAAATTTACAAAAAAATAAAAAAAATTCTCAAAAAACTCTTTACAAAATCGGAAAAAGGTGGTATAATAAATATTGTTCGTGTGTATAAGTGTATCCACACGTAAGATCTCCTTTACTCAGCTTACGGGGAACGCCCTTATTTCGGGAATTATGCCTGCCGTATGCAGGGTCTGGAGAAATATTTTAAAGAGGTGTATTTATTATGATGCGCAAGGAAGAAAAAGGTGCGGTTATTGCCGCAAACAGACTCAGCGACAATGACACAGGTTCGCCCGAGGTTCAGATCGCCATTCTCACCAAGAGGATCAACGACCTTAACGAACATCTGAAGGTTCACAAGAACGACCACCACTCCAGAAGAGGCCTGCTTAAAATGGTAGGTCACAGACGTAATCTGCTTGGCTATCTCCAGAAAAAGGATATCAGCAGATACCGTGCTATTGTTGAGAAGCTTGGTCTGCGTAAGTAAGCGCAGAAGATCCGCAAGGCAGAATGTAAAGGTGAAAGCCTTTACTCTGCCTTTCGGTGTTTGTTCGGGGGGCAATGATTGACAGAAATTTTGTCGGTCTCATTGAGATGTCCCGGGTTTCGCAGGGCGGATGTTTAGCATTAAATCGGGGCTGCAAGCGGCTGTTTGCAGGTCGGATTTATTGCTATACTCCGTCTGTTATCAAAAGAAAAATCAAAAATTGATGGAGGAAAATGTATGAATCAGATGAAAACATTTGACAAGCACAGAGTGTTCACAACAACATTTGCGGGCAGAGAGCTGACTGTTGAAACAGGCAAGACCTGCGAGCTTTCCAACGGCTCATGCTGGGTAAAATACGGCGAAACGGTGGTTATGGCTAATGTTACAGCCAGCGTTAAGCCCAGAGAGGGTATAGACTTTTTCCCTCTTTCGGTGGACTATGAGGAGAGGCTTTACTCGGTGGGCAGGATCCCCGGATCGTTTATGAAGCGTGAGGGCAAGCCATCGGAAAAGGCTATCCTTACCTCCCGTGTGGTTGACAGACCTATCCGTCCCCTATTCCCCAAGGATATGAGGAATGATGTATCGGTGGTTATGACGGTGCTGGCGGTAGACCCCGACAATTCTCCCGAGATCGTGGGTATGATCGCAACTTCCGTTGCCATTTCCATTTCGGATATTCCCTGGGCAGGACCTATCGGTGGTATCAGCGTAGGTCTTGTTGACGGTGAGATAGTGCTCAACCCCACTTTGAAGCAGAGAGCGAAAAACGATCTTAACCTTACTGTTGCGGGAACTATGGAAAAGGTCGTTATGATCGAGGCAGGGGCTAACGAGGTTGACGACGACACCATGCTGGACGCCATTATCAAGGGACATGAGGAAATTAAAAAGATAGTTGCGTTCATTAACGATATTACCGCCGAGATCGGCAAGAAAAAGTTTGAATTCGAGTCAATGGATGTTGACCATGATATGTTCGATCAGATCGAGACCTTTGCGGCAGAGAGGGTAAAGGTTGCCCTTGACACCGATGACAAGAACAAGAGAGAGGAAATGCTCAATCCCATAAAGGATGATATTCACGCCGAATTTGACGGGAGATACCCCGAAAAAGAAGCTATGATAGACGAGTGCATTTACAAGCTCCAGAAGAAGATAGTAAGAAACTGGCTTTACGAGGGCAAGCGTGTGGACGGCAGAGGGCTGGACGATATCCGTCCGCTGGCTGCTGAGGTCGGCGTACTTCCCAGAGTTCACGGCTCGGGACTGTTTACAAGAGGGCAGACCCAGGTACTGACTGTTGCCACACTGGGTCCTGTAAGCGACGCACAGCGTATTGACGGACTTGACGAAGAGGACAGCAAGCGGTATATGCACCACTACAACTTCCCCTCCTACTCGGTAGGTGAGACAAAGCCCTCCAGAGGTCCGGGCAGACGTGAGATAGGTCACGGAGCGCTGGCAGAGAGAGCTTTGGAGCCTGTTATTCCCCCTGTGGAGGAATTCCCCTATGCGCTGCGTTTGGTTTCCGAGGTGCTTTCTTCCAACGGGTCTACCTCTCAGGGTTCTATCTGCGGTTCTACTTTGGCGCTGATGGATGCGGGCGTGCCTATCAAAGCCCCCGTGGCAGGCATTTCCTGCGGACTTATTACAAGGGACGACAGCTCGTTCCAGACTATGGTGGACATTCAGGGCTTAGAGGACTTCTTCGGAGATATGGACTTTAAGGTTGGCGGTACAAAGAAAGGTATCACAGCCATTCAGGTGGATATCAAGGTGGACGGTCTTACCTATGATATTATCCGTGAGGCTTTTGCCAAGACCCACAAGGCAAGGGATTATATACTTGATGAGGTAATGCTCAAGGCTATTGCCGAGCCTCGTCCCGAGGTTGGCAAGTATGCTCCCAAGATGCTGCGGACTAAAGTCGCAGTTGACAAGATCCGAGACATTATCGGACAGGGCGGCAAGGTCATTCAGAAAATTTCCGCAGACTGCCAGGTCAAGATTGACGTTAACGAGGATGGCAATGTATTTGTCAGCGGCATAGATCTTGCAAACGCAAAGAAGGCTGTTCAAATAATCGACACCATTGCCAACGACCCCGAGATCGGCGCTATTTACAGGGGCAAGGTCGTAAAGCTCATGACCTTCGGTGCGTTTGTTGAAATAGCTCCCGGCAAGGACGGTTTAGTTCACATTTCCAAGCTGGACAAGCAGAGAGTCGAAAAGGTTGAGGATATTGTTTCCGTTGGCGATGAGATCTTTGTCAAGGTCATGGAGATAGACAATCAGGGACGAATCAATCTCTCCCGCAAGGACGCTCTTGCTGATATTGAAGCAAAGAAGCAGGGTTAAGGAGTTTTATGAATTTAACAAATCCGCTCGAAGTTTTTCGGGCGGATTTTTAGATTAAAATAAAGCTTATATTTACTGAAAGGAAGAATATAAAAATGGAACTCAAATTTTTAAAAGGAGATCTGTTTGAGGCGGATGAGGATTATTTTCTTGCCCACTGTATTTCGGCGGACTTTGCTCTGGGCGCGGGCATAGCCAAGACATTTAATGAAAATTTTGATATGCGTGCAAGGCTGCGGCAGGCTTACGGCGGCATGGAGCGAGAAAAGCTTGTGGGCAGGGCGCTTATGATAGGCAGAGTTTTTAATCTGGTGAGCAAGGAAAGATATTTCAACAAGCCCACATACAAATCTCTGCAAAGCTGTCTGGAGGATATGCGGCGGATAATGGAGGAAAACAGCATTACAAAGCTTGCCATGCCAAAAATAGGCTGCGGATTGGACAGGCTTAAATGGGAAAAGGTTGAGAGTTTATTAAAGGAAACATTTGAGGGAACTAATACGGAGATCCTTGTATACAGCTTAGATCAATAAAATTCTGCACGGTTCTTATTCGGCATTTGCACATTTTGCAAGCATTTGTCCCGCTTTTAATCAACAAACTCCGCAGGAATCGCAGCAAACATAAACAGAGTTTTAGTATCACAGGTCATAACGTCATATCCTACAAGATCATAAACAAACCGGATCTCACCCTCCGACACAGATGTTCCGTGAAACTTAAAATCATAACTGCCGGAGGAAAGAAAAACCGCCTTTACAGCCACAACATTTTTTTCAAAATCAATATTCTCCCCATATTCCAAAATAGCATCTGCCACATCATTTTTTACAATAACATTGTTCTCCTCATCTTCAATAAAAATTACATCTCCACTGCTGCATAACTCTGCGAAATCCGTAAACTCATCAAGACTGCGAATGATCTTCACTGTACCATATAAATCATCATCAGGATTTGAATTTGTTTCGATACCCATTATCTGCGCGGGATATTGAGGTTTTTTTCCGGTATTTGCCGTATCGAAATTATTCACAAACTCTTTCGGTATCGCCGCAAACATAAACAATACCGCCTTGCCATCGGCCATACTGTACCCTATTCTTTTTAGTGAATAATTAAAAACAATCCCTCCTTTTCCCACCTCGGTCATGTTATAATACTCGGAATCCGCGGAAGAAAGGCACACAATATTCGCCGCAATAGCGTTCTTGCCGAAATCCACCCCTTCGCCGAACTCTTTCAGCTGTTCCTTTTCCTCGGAAATACCGTAATTTTCCGTAAAGCTTTCCAGTTCCCCGAAGCTTCTTATTATTTTTAATCCGTACATATCTTGCTCATATGAACCGGAAGTTTTAAACGACATTGTCTGCTCGGGAATTTGAAGCGCTTTTTCGACAATCATCGAATCGGAAATTTCCACCAGCTCCGCAGGTATCCTCGCAAACATAAACAGCGCCGCCTCATCATCGGTCATACCGTACTTATTTTCAATAAGCTCATACTCAAAATTGACCTCTCCGTTTTCCACCGTAGTATAGTAGAAATCAAAATCATATCCCCCGGAAGAAAGGAATACAATATCCGCCGCAATAACGTTTTTGTCAAAATCTATCTCTTCCCCGAACTCTGTCAGCTGCTCTTTCCAATCGGGAATTTCGTATATTTCCGTAAAGCTTTCCAGTTCCTCGGGGCTTCTTATTATCTTCACTCCGTACATATCCCTTTCACGGTATGCATTTGAGGCTTTAAACGCCATTACACGCTCCATATATTTAGTATCGGTCTTAGCCGTACTTTCGGTAATTTCTTCCTTTGACACACTTTTCTCGGTCGTTATATCCTCCAAAGCAGTTTCCAAAGCCAAATTTGCGGTATTTGCTCTACTCTCCGTCACATTTTCGCCGTCCCCTACGCACCCCGTAAGCATTAAAGCAGCCGCCAAAAACATCACACAAACTAATGCAAAATTCCTCATACCATACACTCCCGACATCATTCAAAGCCTCTTACTTTTCCTTGAAAGCCTTAACTATCAGATACACTATCCCCCCGATAATAAGCACCGCCCCGCATACAATAAAGGGAATAAATCCGAGTATGTCCTCCGTTAAAAAATCCATTATTCCCTCACCAACACCTTTACAATTTCCCCTATGAACGCCTTGTGAGGGTCGCCGTTATACCAGTGCTGCTCGCCCTCCACCAGCGCCGACAGATCAAGGGTCTGGGAATAAAGCTTCTTGCAGATGAATATCATATCTGCCTCTTCAAAAGCTGTCGTGCCCTCGGTGAACAGGGGTGTTATCCCCGCTTCCTTTGCCTTGTCGCAGTCCCTGCCCGAATGAGAACCGCAGAATTTAAGCGCCTCCCTGTATTTTTCATCAAAAAAGCTCACCGTGAACAGCTCGCTGTTCTCCATATATCCAAAAGTGTGCCTTGTGGGACGTATTACCGTTTCCATAACGTTCTTACCCCACATTACTCCCATAAATCCCCATGAAGCGGTCATGGTGTTGTAGCCGTCTCTGTCTCCTGCCGTCACCAAAAACCATTCCTTGCCGATCTTTTCAAAGGGGTTAAAGGATAATTCGCTGATATTTATTTCTTTAAATGACATAAATATTTCTCCTTGTAAAATCTTTTTATATGGTTCTCCCCGCCAAAGGCGGGGAGAACTTACAGTATTGACTATGCAGCTTATCTGTACTGCTCGTTAAGATAAATGGACACTCTCGACTGAATTACCGAGGCTGTTTCGTCCGCAGACTTAGACCCCGAGAAATACAGATCGGATTCCTCCTTAATTATGTTGCTGATGTTTTCGTCGTACTTGTTTATCTTTGTAATGCTCTTTAAATAGTCCTTCATGAAGTTCACATCTTCCTCGCTCATGGCGGTGACCTTTACTTCCGTGCCGTTTATCCACCATGTATTGTCCTGGATCTGTACGTTCCCCTCGCCGTCAATATATTTGTCGGGCTTTGTTGCCTGAATGGCAAGCTTGTCAAGATTTTCAGCGTAAACAGGGAATCCGTTTCCGTCGGAGGAGTAAACTATCTCTCCCGAAATATCCTCCTTAGGCTCTGCATCGCCCCAGTTGGGTATGCTCCCCTCGGTTACGCTGCCCTTTACAATGTCAATGATAAATTCCCATGCGCCCTCTTTGAATGTGGACTTATTGGATATGGCAAAATGTTTTCGTAGACTAATGATATCTTCTCAAGTGTATTCGTCGGCAGCTCCGGGGAAGTTGGTGAAGGTGATATCCTCATCCTTGAAGTAGACTTGTTTTGTTCTGGTGAAGCTGTCAAAATCGTAAATATATTCGCTCTCCAGCAGCGCTCTGCCGTCAGCGCAGGCGGTCTGCATTTCCTCCCAGTAGTTGGGATTATCATTGTAGATCTTGTCATAATCTATTTCTGTGGGATATTCCTTTGCCTCCTCCAGTATAGCTTTGAATTCGGGAGAATCAAAGGAACAGGAAGCGTTCTTGTAGTCCACTAAATTATTGTAGGAAACCGCCGTTGTCAGGAAATCCAAAGCTGTCATGGTATCGCTTGTCAGAACAGCTTCGGGTTCAAGCTGCGCAAGATAGCCCTTTGCCTCCTCCATAGTCATGGAGGTCGTGTCGCCGATGACCGACTTTTTGCCCACATATGTGCTTACATTAAAGGTAGAGCAAAGGGAATACAGCTTTCCGTTAGTTTCAAGCGCTGTGAGCACATTGGGTAAAAAGCTTTCCTTGGAAACGCTGCCGTCCTTTTCCATAAGCTCGTACATATTCGTAAACAAGCCCTTAGCCGCATAGCTGTCATAGGGCATCTGATCGTTTATCTGCAAAATATCGGGAACCTTCCCCGCCAGTATCTCATTGTTGAACTTGGTCATGGCGGCCTGCCAGTCGCTGGTGTCGTTATTTTCGCTGTAGCTGGTAACGGAAATGGTATATTCATCATTTTCCTTGTTGAACTTTGCCACCTTTGAGCGAACGTTCCAGTCAATATAGAAGCAGCCCAGAGAAAGTATCTTCTTTTCCTTTACCTCCGACATATCAACAGGCTGAACAAGGCTCATTATTTGTTTATATACGCCGCCGTCGTTCGCATATCCCGTGAGAATAAACGAACCGTCCTCATTTACCGCAAATTCATTTATATTGCTGTTGTCAACTCCAATGTTCAGCAGATTTATCACCTGCTCGGTCTCCAGCGTGTCCGCCCTTACGCCGCTTATGCCCGTGTCTCCCGAATAATAGCAAAGGTAGTCGCCGCTGCCGCCGTAGGTCTGTCCGCCCATATTGTTGGCGCTCATCTCGTATTCCTTGCCGAAGCCCTTGGCTTCTACGTCAATTTCTTTTATGATATATTTGGAGGTATCTTCCGAATAATCATAGATCGCCACCGCAGGAACTCCCGAATTGGTCATAAACATACCGTTCGACCAGGAATTTTCGGTATTGATTTTTTCCGTGTCAAATATCTTGTTGCCCTGACTGTCGCAAACTCTGACAACGCTGTACAGATTAAGGATCAAATTGCCGTTTTTATCTATCAGCACATTTTGCAGCCACATTTCATTCTGCTGTTCTTCCTCGGTAACAAGGGTATTGGCGTCTACCCGGGAAATCTCGCTGCCGTCCGGAGCGAATTTGCAGATGAATGCCTTTTCATCATACTCCCCATTGTCCTCGTGATAGGTAGATTCATATGTGAGCACAACGATATTGCCCTCGTCATCCACCATTATACCGCTTTGTATACCGCCGTACTGATTCGGCTCTGTGGGGTGAAAAATGGGAATAGTCATGGTAACAGTACCCGTTTCGTCGAACTCCACAATGTCCGTGGAATACAGGTAGACCATATCGTCCCCTTCGCCCTTGGTTTCCGAGGTGTGCTTGGTGCCGTAATACTTGCCGTTTTTGCAAACCACACTGCTAATGTCGTCAATGGGCACATCGGTAACCTTATAGGCAAGAGTTTTCATTGCCTCCGCCTGGTTCACCACAGCGTTTTTGGTGTCGCCCTCCTTAGGTCCTCCGCAGCCGGTCAAAGCACCGCTTACGGAAAAAATCATCAGCCCTGCGGTAAGTGCGCAAGCCGCACGGGATCTTTTTTTGCGCTTGATTTTCATTTTAAAAGCCGTCCTTTCCTATTCTATTAACGGAACACCGATAAAAGTTTATTTACAGACCTTTCCGAAATCTAACGTGTCGGGAAATAAGCCGTCATTACGAAGTTCCTTTTTATGTATTAACATTATAACACACATTTCCGAAAAAATCTATAGGTAAATCCAATCTGTAATAATTTGTAACCATTTAGTGTTAAAATTCAAGATTTTCCCGACTGTTTTTGTATATTTTAACATTTATAGCAGCAAATTTTTTTAATAATTTATTTATATTGACCTTTATCCTTTTGCAGCAGCCGTTGGAATTTTGTTCACAGAAAATTAACGGAAAAATTTTGCCAAAACCTATTGACATTTCGGGAAATATGTTGTATAATAAATAAGCACTGTGAATGTGGGAGTTGTTAACTGTCTGCTGCTTTAGCTCAGTTGGTAGAGCACATCCTTGGTAAGGATGAGGTCGCCGGTTCAAATCCGGCAAGCAGCTCTGGCGGAAATGTTTTCGCAGGAAAATCGTCTCTACTCGGTAGAGACGATTTTTTTGCCGTTCAGATACTTTTTTCTATATAAATGACAATGTTATTAAGGAAATGCCGATTAAAAATTTTCCTATGTCCGCAGCTATTTGAATTGATAATTATTTTTTAAAATTTCTATACCTATATTTCAATGAATTATGAACAGTATCTCGCCGCATAAGCTTTAATATACGGGCTATGCGGCGAAAATTTGTTTTTATAAAGTTAATTTATATCCGCAAAATATGACAGGTATTTTGGATATAATGGTGCATAATAAAAGTATGCATATGTGAAATTGTTAAACTGCAGTAAATTTTTAAATATATGGTTGATTTGGGAAAAACAGGGCATAATATTTTTGATCGGAAGATCTGTGAAGCACAGCAAAAATCCAACCTCAGAAAAAGGAGCAAATTTGAAATGTACAATTCCGAGCTGTTTACGAAAAAAGCCAACACTGTTGTAAATAAAGCCTTTATTCAGGCGGGCAAGCTGGGGCACACCTATGTGGGCAGCGAACATCTGCTGCTGGCGCTGGCAGGGGAGAGCGGAAGCACCTCGGCAAGCGTGTTAAAGGCCTGCGGAGTTACAGAGGAGAAGGTCATGGGAAGGATAGTGCGGCTTATCGGCAAGGGCGAGCCTACGGCGGTAGGCAGCGAGTCGGTGACCCCGGCGGTGACCCGCATTTTAAGCGGCGCCTGCCGTTTCGGCGGCAGCGGAGGGCTTGCGGGAACGGAGCATATCCTTGCCGCTCTTATGCGGGAGGAAAACTGTACGGCGGTGAATATCATAACGGATATCGGGGCGAGCTGCACGGGGATAATCAACACCTGCAGGGGGCTTTCAAGCCTTGATGTAAAGTATTATCCGCCCATTACCAAAGCCCCCACGCTGGTAAAATACGGACGTGATCTCACAGCCCTTGCAGCGGAAAATAAATGCGATCCCGTTTTTTGCCGTGAGGGCGAGATCGCAAGAGTGATACGGATATTATCAAGGCGAACAAAAAACAATCCCTGCCTTGTTGGTG
>CAMWIR010000108.1 GCA_947174365.1 uncultured Ruminococcus sp.
TTTAATTATATCATACTGTGCGGAATTTACAAGAAAGTTTGGGTGACATTTTCGGGTAAAAATGTTAAGAATAGTTTACATAATAACTGTCCGGATAATAAAATTCCGCAGAATTTGTGTCAAAAGCAGCGTTTGCGGAATAGTATATGAAAGGCGGCAAAATCTGCCGAACCGAAAATTTTTGAGGTGATCTTTTATGAAAATGGTAGTGGTGAAAAGCCCCAAGCTTCTGGCAGGAATTTTCCGTATAATTTTCGGAATAAAAAAAGAACCCCAGGAATAAAATTACATAGCAGACAAGGGCGGGAAAATGCAGCTGCAAATTCCTGCCCTTAATTTTTAAGGGAACACTGATCAAGTCACTTTAAAATTTTTGTGCATTGGTAATCGTGTAAATGGCTATGGGTGGCGGCTTTTCCCCGCCTGCGGCGAGGGAACGCCTATGGTCGGTCAGTTGGGAGGCTTTTTTATGAAATGTACTTTTTCCGAGCTGCGGGATCTTGAGGTCATTAATGTGGAGGACGGTTCAAGAATTGGATATGTGGACGATCTGGAAATAGACTGCGACACAGGGGCGGTCACAAGTATTATTATCTGCGGCAGGGCACGGCTTCTGGGGCTTATGGGCAGGGAGGAGGACATTGTTATCGGCATTTCCGATATTAAGAAAATAGGGGAGGACACGGTGCTTGTAAGTGTGAATAATAAAAGATTGTGCAAAATGTCCAAAAAAGATGATGAAAGCCTGTTTGATTAAGTGGAAAATGATACTTGCAATTTTTGTTTAAATATGGTATAATATCAAGGTAATTCGCACGCCGAGGCTTTCCGCTTGCGGTGCTGCTGTGTGCTCCCGGTTTTGAGGGCGCGCACAGTGGTTATAAGCGGGCAAAAAGGTGCGGCGGAGGATAAATTAAAGCCCCATAAGCGGGCATAATAACCGGGAGGAAATTAAAAATGGGCGTAGTATCAATGAAGCAGCTCCTTGAAGCAGGAGTGCACTTCGGTCACCAGACAAGAAGATGGAATCCTAAAATGGCTCCTTACATCTTCACCGAAAGAAACGGCATTTACATCATCGACCTGCAGAAAACCGTAAGAAAGCTTGACGAGGCATATGCATTCATCAGAAGCGTTGCCGAAAACGGCGAAAACGTTCTCTTTGTAGGTACAAAGAAGCAGGCAGGGGATTCCGTTAAGGAAGAGGCCACCAGAGCGGGCGCTTATTATGTAAACGCAAGATGGCTCGGCGGTATGATGACCAACTTCAAGACCATTCAGAGAAGAGTTGCAAGACTGGCACAGCTTCACACCATGCAGGAAGACGGCACTTTTGACCTGCTTCCTAAGAAGGAAGTTGTAAAGCTGGAGCTGGAGATCGAGAAACTTGAAAAATATCTTGGCGGTATCAAGGAAATGAAGAAGCTCCCCGGAGCGCTCTTTATCGTTGACCCCAGAAAAGAAAAGATTGCTGTATCCGAGGCTAAGAAGCTGGGTATTCCCGTAGTAGCTATCGTGGACACCAACTGTGATCCCGATGACGCTGACTATGTTATCCCCGGCAATGACGATGCTATTAGAGCTGTTAAGCTCATAGCTGGCGCAATGGCTGACGCTATCATCGAGGGCAGACAGGGCGAGCAGCAGGCTGCCGAGGCTAACGCTGCAGAGGCGGATGAAGAGGCAGAGGCTGACGCGGAATAATCCAAATAGCAGACGGACAAGGCAGACACCCAATGTCTGCCTTGATTTTGGAATATAATTTTTATCCCAATCAGACTTCTTGTTCCCAACATAATTGAGGTATTATACAGGTCTGTATGTGAAGGAGGTAAGAACCGTGGATAAACAAGTCATTCATATATATGGCGCATCCGGTTCCGGAACCTCTACTATAGGCAGGTTTATTAGTAATAAAGCAGGATATTTTTTCATGGATACGGATGATTATTTTTGGGAAGAAACAAATCCGCCCTTTCAAATCAAAAGAAATATTTCTGAAAGAATTGCCTTGATGAAAAATGATATTGAAAGACATGACAAGGTAGTTATTTCCGGTTCGCTTGTTGGTTGGGGTGATGAGCTGATACCTTTCTTTTCATTGGCTATTCGTGTAGCAACAGATACCGCAATACGAATTGACAGATTGAAGAAAAGAGAACGGGAGCGTTTCGGAAGCCGAGTCGATTTGGGTGGAGATATGTATGAAAGCCACCAAGAATTTCTTGATTGGGCAGCTTCTTATGATAATGGTGATATAAATATGAGAAGCAAATCAAAACATGATGAGTGGCAAAAACAATTGCAGTGTCAGATAATTTTATTGGACGGAAGTTTGGCTGTAGAAAGGAACTTTGAAATAATAAAGCAATATCTATAGCTTTCTGTTTGTAAAATTGTAAAACACTTTGCGAAATTAATAATTTATAAATATTCACCCGGTTAGTTTAGAATAACATAAAAACAAATTGGGAATAATTTTTTAGGAGGAAATAAAAATGGCAAAGATATCACCGCAGGAAATAAAAGATTTGATGAAGTCCACAGGCGTAGGCATGATGGACTGCAAAAAGGCTCTTGAAGAGGCAGAGGGCGACAGAGAAAAGGCTGTACAGCTTCTCCGTGAAAAGGGTCTTGCAACACAGGCAAAGAAGAGCGGCAGAGTTGCCGCTGAGGGCATTGTTACAGCAGTTGTTGAGGGCAATGTGGGCGCAGTTGTCGAGGTAAATATCGAGACCGACTTTGCTGCCAATAACGAGGAATTCAAGGCATTTGTAAATTCTGTTGCAAAGACCGTTATCGAGAAGAACCCAGCAGATGTTGAGGCTCTCAAGGCCTGCACTATCAGCGGCGGCGACAAGAGCGTTGAGGAGACCTTGCAGGATCTGTTCATCAAGATCCGTGAGAATATGGTAATCCGTCGTTTTGAGAGACTGGAGGGTACTCTTGTTCCCTATGTTCACGGCGGCGGCAGCATTGGCGTAATGGTTCAGCTGGACACCGACCTGCCCGCAGACAAGGTTTTCGAGACCGGAAAGAACTGCGCACTTCAGGTAGCGGCTATGAATCCCGCATACCTTAACAGAGAGGCTGTTCCCGCGTCCGTTCTGGAGAACGAAAAGACCATTATCATGGCTCAGATGGCAGAGGATCCCAAAATGGCTTCCAAGCCCGAGCAGGTAAGAGCAAAGATCGCCGAGGGTAAGGTTGGCAAGTACTACAGCGAGAACTGCCTCTTAGAGCAGGCTTATGTCAAGGACGACAAGGTAAATGTTGGCAGCTATGTTGCAAGCGAGGCTAAGGCTCTTGGTGGCAAGATTGAGGTTGCAAAGTTCATTCGTTTTGAGAGAGGCGAGGGAATCGAGAAGAAGGCAGACGATTTTGCGGCAGAGGTTGCAGCAATGGCAAAGGGCAATGGCTAATTAAACTGTCGGTTTGCCTGCGGCTGTTTCCAAGCAAAGAGAAGTTAAATTGTTTAACGCTTTGTAATTTTAGCATGAAAAATATTTATAAAACCGTTCGTCCCATATCCGGGGCGAACGGTTTTGCATTTTATGGCAGGGGAGAGGGCAGGATATTTTCATATGACTGAACGGTATTTTTTTCAATTTCAAGTACACGATCATCATTTTGCGTTATATTGAATGTGTCGAACATTTCGAGTATTTCCGCTTTTTTGCTTTCCTTTTCCGACAAGTCGGCGGATTGAATGCGCAAATATTCCAGCTCGTCCCAATTCTGCAAAAAGTCTACCGAATCAATATTATCGGCGTATACCCACAGACTTTTTACAGACGGTCCAAGCCTTTCAAGCGAGGACAGCTCCTTGACATAAAGCCAAGTGTAATAATTAAAATCGTTCACCGAACATGGTTCGTTTTGACTATAGTAATCTGTGTAATTTGTTACCGACATTACAGACTCAACATTCTCTTTGCCGAGAGAAATGAAAATTTTACTGCCGTTTATTTCATTTGACGGATGTTGCTTTAAGTAATCTATTATTATGTCTCTCACCGTTACAACATCATCAACGCAGTCAAAATCATAGTTACTTTTGTATTTATTCTTGATTTCATAGTGTACTATAAAATTTTGATTCCCATACTCTATATTTTCAAATTTAAAATACTCCAGTTTGGTATTATCCAATATATTTGCAATTCCCCTGCAATATTCAATTGATGTAAGAGAAGATTTATGAACTATAAATAAAAATGTAAGTATTAATATAGCAACACAAAATATCTTAAGCACATTTCTGACTTTCATATGATGATAACCTCCCGTCTGTTATTTCGCCGCCGGCAGCTCACGTCACCGCTTCTATCGCTTTCATCAGCACATCCACATCAACAGGCTTCGGAATATGCCCGTTTACACCTGCACTGAAAGCCTCCCTGCGGTCATCCTCAAAGGCATTGGCGGTCATGGCGATTATGGGGATATTTGCTCTGCTTTGGTCGTGGAGCGCTCTTATTGCTCTTGTAGCCTCCAGTCCGTTCATCACAGGCATTTGCACATCCATAAGAACAAGCCTGTAATAGCCTGCGGGAGCTGTCAGCAGCATATCAATGGCTTCCCTGCCGTTATTAGCTATTTCCACGGTAAAGCCTGCGTCGGTGAGAATGTCCGAGGCTATTTCCTGGTTAAGCTCATTGTCCTCCGTCAAAAGTATACGTCCCGTAGGCAGGGTGTTTCCCGAATCTGCGCCCTTGCCCACTCCGTCATACTCTTCCTCGGGGGCGGTTTTAAAGGAGAAGATAACGGTGATTTTTGTGCCTTCGCCCTGTTTGCTGCGAACGTCTATCTTTCCGCCCATCATATCAACAATGCTTTTGGTGATAGCCATTCCGAGACCTGTCCCCTGAATGCCGCTGGCGGTGGTGTTCCGCTCACGGGAGAACAGCTCAAAAATATGGCTGATAAATTCTTCGCTCATGCCAATGCCTGTGTCGGTCACGATAAATTCATACTCCACGAGATCGGCAGCAGATCCATTGCTGCGTTCCCTTACAACAAGAGAAACACTGCCGCCGCTTTCCGTGTATTTTACCGCATTGCTGACAATGTTCAGCAGCACCTGATTGAGCCGCAGTCTGTCGCAGTAAATGCGCCTGTGAACAAGGCTGTCCGAATCTACCGTGTAGGTGATATTCTTAGCCTTGATATCCTCTGTAAGAATATCCGACAGATCGGTAAGTATTTCCGTAAGGCTGCAAACGGTTTCCTCGGGGGTAAGCCTGCCGTTTTCTATTCTGCTCATATCCAGCACATCATTGATAAGATTCAGAAGGTGCTTGCCCGAGGTCATTATCTTCCCCAGATACTGCTGCACCCTCTCTTTGTCGTCAATATGGGTAAGGGAAAGGTTGGTAAAGCCGATAATGGCATTCATGGGCGTGCGTATATCGTGGGACATATTTGACAAAAATATGCTCTTGGCGGCGCTGGCGTGCTCGGCTCTCTGGAGAGCGTCCTCCAGGAGCCTTTGCTGCTCCAGCTTTCTTCTGGTTTCCTCGTCAACCGAGTGAATGCCTATTACAACGCCCTCTTCGCTGCTTTTTCCCCAGTCGCTCAGCTTTACCGCTTTAAGCTCGTAATACTGATTTTCGCCGTCTTTGGTAATACGGTAGTGCACATACAGAAACTGCCTTTCCGCCAGCTCCCTTTTAAGCCCGCCGTCCATGACCGTGCTGCGTATAAGCTCTCTGTCCTCCTCGGCTACATATATATTTATGTACCGCTCCATGCCCTCGCTGAAAGGATCTTCGTTTTTAAAGCAGCTGTTGTAAGCAAGGCTGCCGTCGCCGGGTATCCGCAGTAGACGGTTGGTGTCTTTTTTCAGGTCAACATATAAAAGAAGATTGTAGTCAATGCTTATAGCCTTAATAAGCTCGTTATGGCGGCGGTCGTTTTCCTTTTCCTGCATTTTCTGATCGGTTATATCCAGCAAAAAGCGCTGGCAGAAAAGCTCGCCGTTTTCCCGCAGCAGCTTGAAGCTGCCCGTTACATACCGCAGATCGCCGTTTTTGTGGCGCACACGATACTGTAAGCTTGTGGTGTCGCCCTCTTTTTTTAGGGAATTTATGGCTTTGGAAAGGGCTGCCCTGTCCTCCTCAATAACCGAGGGAGAAATAAGCATAAACCCGTCTGCATTGATCTCTTCTTCCGATTCGTACCCCAGGATATTCAGGGCTTCACGGTTGATGCTGATGATTTTTCCGCTGTCAAAGGTGTGGTAAATGATACCGCAGTCCACAGCGGAGAATATCTTCTCCAGTGTCCTGTTCTGGCTGATTATCTCCCGCTGATAAGCTCTCTCACGGGTAATGTCAATACCCACGCCCACTGTGCCCATAACGCTGCCGTCGGGATTATAAAGAGGTGACTTGTAAGTGGTCAGAAGCAGAGTCTCCTCGCCTGCCTGTACGACCTCCTCATTTATTACCGTTTCCCCGCCCTCCATAACGGCACGGTCGGATATCGCGCACGCCTCTACTCCCGGGTCGTCAGGAGAAACATTCCATATGTATGCGTGTTCTTTGCCCTCTACCTGCTCACGGGGCTTGCCCACTGTGCGGCAGAAGGTGTCGTTTACCTTGTGGTGAATGCCGTTCTTATCCTTGTACCACACCAGTATGGGAATGGTGTTGATAGTTTTGTCCAGATATTGGGAAGTAAGGCTGCTGTCAGCCTTGTCCTTGCACTCTTTTGTCAGCTTTCCGAATCGGAATGATACCTCCTCTTTGCTGAGCGGAGTCCACCATATATCGTATATCCATTCGGGAGCATTTTCATCAAATGTGATCTCATCTTTGCTTCCTATTAATATAACAGCAGCACCGTCTTTTTTATTTTCGTCAATAAAATTGTATAAATTTTCCCTATCGGCTTTATGTACATTTGCAACAACAATATGCGCCTGTGCAATATTGCAGCCTTCCGGGCTGCTGTATTCTCTTACATTAAAAGTAAAATGTTCGGGAAAAGCTGTATTTTTTATAATTTCAAAAGCCTCGCAGGGGCTGCCGATAAGGCTGATATTTATTCGGCAATCATACATTGGGTATTCCTCCGTTAAATAAAACTGAAATTTATTATTTTTGGGAAAAACTGTATTATATTAAAGCTGCACTATATATTAAAGCACATCTTTATAAGTTCAATTCTTGCCACTTGTAGCAATAATTTCTATTAATAAACTCAAATGACCCTCACATAATATTACTGCAAACCCGCAGCGGAAAGCGTTAAAACGTTACCGCTAAAAATAACAAAAATAAAAGGAGCTAATTAAAATGAAAAGTGATAACCTTACTGCACAGGGCAGAGAGACCCTTGAAAGATTCAAGATGGAAGCAGCCAACGAGGTTGGCGTAAACCTTAAGAACGGCTACAACGGTGATATCACCGCAAGAGAAGCAGGTTCTGTAGGCGGTATGATGGTTAAAGTAATGTGTCCAGAACAACAATGGGATTTTATCCGTAAAAACATTAAGATGATGGAACACATACATAAAATTTCACTCAAGGCAGAAATATTCGTATAACAATGAGGTGGAACTCAAGATGTTTTTTACTGGAATAACCAGTTAAAACTAATGTTATTTTACCACATTATTCCGTTTTTGTCAATCCCTTTTGGACAATTGTTCAAAAGGGATTTTTTTATTATCAGATAAAAAGCACAGCCGCTCTGACGAAAGTCAGAACGATTTTTTACTTATGGAGGAAAAATTATGAACAACATCACCAATAAAGCACACACCGATCAGCAGAATGGCATTGAGAAGATCATAAAAATACTGAACAAAGACACCATATTTATCCCGAAGTCAATTCTCGTATGTGAGGGAGTTTACGAGGAAAGCAAAATGATGTTCTCGATTATCTTCACCGAGAGCTTGCAAAGGTTTTCCGAGAGGAAAAGCACCGCCTTGACAATAAGCAAGGAAATGAAAAGAGTTCTTTATGAGAAAACAGACAGTCAGATACAGTTTGACTGCATATGTCCCAAAAGCAAGGTAAGCGTTATCAGGAAAGAGGTCCTGCACCTCATAAATCATCAAAACATATCAAAATGTATCCGTGAAACAGGAAAGGAGGCGGTATAAATGGCAGATCACAGCCTCTCCGCAATAATAGAGCTTCTCAATCCCGACAACACGATCTCGGCACACAGAATGCTGGCGCACGCTATCGGTATGACGGAAACCGTAATCTATTCCGCACTTATCTCAAAGCAGACATACTATTCACGGAACGGTATGCTCTATGAGGACGGTTGGTTCTATTCCACCGTTTGTGATTTGCAGGAAAGCACAACATTCGGGGCAAAGGCGCAGAAAACCGCTGTCAGACATCTCATTGAGCATGGTATGATCGAGTGTGAATACAAGGGTCTGCCAGCTAAGCGGTATTTCAGGATCATTAACGATACGGATAATCTTATGAGGCTCATTGACGAGGGTGTGGAAGTTTCCCGGAAAATTGTCAGCAAGTCAAAAAACATAATTTCCGAAAAATCACAGAAGCGCAGCAGTAAGCAGAGCAAAGAAAATGATATGCACGGTCTGTCGAAAGAGAATAATACGGCTCGTGACGAACAAGCGGCGGTTTCTTGTGACAGCCCTGCGGCTGTTCCTTGTTCCTGCCCCTCGGCGGGAACAAGGACATACCCTGCGGACAACAAAACCAAAGATAATATAAAACCTAAGAAATATAATCGTGAGATAAATCAATCTATCAATCAATCGAACAAATCCGAAAAACGGTGTGATGTTGAAAAGAAAGAGAGAAAGAATTTCAAGCCAATGAAATTTACAGAGGTTTTGGCAAATCTCGGTTTGGACTGGTATGACATCACGCCGTTTGAGCCGAAGTCGGAAAAGGACTTTGAATACAGGAGCGAAAGGAGCAGACAAACGAAAAAATGCAAAATTCCCTATACGCTGAAAAATGATAAGCGGAATATGAAAGCCGCTCTGCGTTATTTATGCGCTTACAGCTATAATTTCAGCGAGGGTGCGGACGAGCCGAGGCGTATTTTATGGGAAACAATGATCTGTGCTATTTCGGAAATGGTGGAAAATGACAGTATCAGGGTAAAGGGGAGGCAGATAATGTATTATGAAATTATCGACCGTCTGAATGACATTATTTCCCGTTCATATATTTCCGAGTGCTTTGACAGCTTTGAAGATAAGTGGGCGAAAATAGTAGCCGAAAAGAAGATAACTCATCCCAAAGCATATATGAAATCCTGTTTGTGGAGCTGGCTTTGCGATTTTGAGTTTGAGGAATACAGCGGTATAAAGAGATTGGAGTGAACGGTAATGAACAGGCAAAGAGCGCCGCCCATATCGGACTGCGGCAGGAAAACCACAAAAATATGAAAGGAACTTGAATTATGGATTACACAGAACAGCAAAAAAAGGAAATTGCCACTGTTGCTCCGAGAACGATAAATATAAATTTATCGGATTCCGATGTTAAGCGGCTGTACGTTAAGGCGGCAGGGGCGTCGCTTACTCCCGAAGAGCTTATTGAAAAATTCATAGGCGATCTTGTATGCGGTACTTATTCAAATGGCTCTGATGAGAGAATGTATGTCGAGCAGTGGTTTGACAGATGTGATTTTTCATCTTCAGGCTATGGCACATTTCTTGCATATCTTGTCAATGACGTAATTTACGATTACTTTACGGATTTGCAGAATACCGTGACAAAATGCGGTAAGGAGCTTGCAAGGCTTGACATTTCCGATTTTGACAGCAATGACGAGTACGAAGAAGAAAAGGATTATCTTCAGAAGTGTTTGCAGGACGCAGAAGAAGAAATCCAAGAGATGTTTGACGATTATTGCAGCTGCAATAAAAATCACAAAACATATGAGCAGGAAGCCGAGGGAGTTTTTAAATTTCGGGAAAATCTTAAAAAGGCTCTTGCTCACAAAAAAGGAAGGAGCGGTTTTTGATGAACTGTAAAAATTTTCAGTATGCACAAAAAGCAAGGAAAGGCGGCTGCGAGGGAAAGCCCGATTGCAGTATGGATAGTGTTTATGCCGAAAGTGTTTCTTGCGATTATGCAGAGCAGGAAGATTATGAGAAACAGGAAGTGAGAGATAGGGAGGAATTTCGTGATTTTCTGAAAATGGCAGAGGCGATAGCGGAGCAGGAATACAGGTATAAGAAATTTCTTGCTGCCGTAATTTC
>CAMWIR010000109.1 GCA_947174365.1 uncultured Ruminococcus sp.
TAACCGCTTTCATAGTAAAATATACTTAAAGCTTTATTAATTTACAAGTTTACGGCAAAAATTTTTACTTAGTGGAGGTAGTTTAAAAATGAGCGAGTTTTTTCAGAACATAGGGAAAATTCCCTACGAAGGCAAAAACAGCACCAACCCCTTGGCATTCAAATATTATAACCCCGATGAGGTGGTAGCGGGCAAGCCTATGAAGGAGCAGCTGAAGTTCGCCCTTTCCTGGTGGCATACCATGGGCGGCGACGGCACGGATATGTTCGGCGTGGGCACTGCCGACAAGACATGGGGTCAGACCGATCCAGCTGCAAGGGCAAAGGCTAAGGTGAACGCTGCTTTCGAGATCATGGATAAGCTGTCCATAGACTATTTCTGCTGGCATGACAGAGATCTTTCTCCCGAATACGGCAGCCTTGCAGAGACCAACGCAAAGTTTGACGAGATAGTTGATTATGTTGCAGAGATGATGAAAAACAATCCCTCCAAAAAGCTCCTTTGGGGCACGGCAAAGTGCTTCGATCATCCCCGCTATATGCATGGCGCAGGCACATCTCCCTCTGCGGACGTTTTCGCATTTGCGGCAGCTCAGATCAAAAAGGCTGTTGAAGCGACTGTTAAGCTGGGCGGCAAGGGCTATGTTTTCTGGGGCGGCAGAGAGGGCTATGAGACCCTTCTTAACACCAATATGGCGCTGGAGCAGGACAATATGGCAAGGCTTATGAGAATGACCGTTGACTATGCCCGTTCGATCGGATATACGGGAGATTTTTACATTGAACCTAAGCCCAAGGAGCCTACAAAGCACCAGTATGATTTCGACACCGCTACGGTTATCGGCTTCCTCCGCAAGTACGGTCTGGAAAAGGATTTCAAGATGAACATTGAGGCAAACCATGCAACTCTCGCTCAGCATACTTTCCAGCATGAGCTGCGTGTTGCAAGGGATAACGGCGTGTTCGGCTCTATCGACGCAAACCAGGGCGATATGCTTCTGGGCTGGGATACCGACCAGTTCCCCACCAATGTTTATGACGCTGCTCTTTGTATGTACGAGGTATTAAAGGCAGGCGGCTTTACCAACGGCGGACTTAACTTCGACTCTAAGGCACGCAGAGGCTCTTACACTCCCGAGGATATTTTCTACAGCTACATTGCGGGCATGGATTCCTTTGCACTTGGTCTCAGAATTGCCGACAAGCTTATTTCCGACGGCAGGATCGACAAGTTTGTTGCCGACAGATATGCTTCCTGGAACAGCGGCATAGGCGCTGACATCATCAGCGGCAAGGCTACCATGGCAGACCTGGAAAAGTATGCTCTCGAAAAAGGCGAGGTAACGGCTTCCCTTTCCAGCGGCAGACAGGAAATGCTGGAGTCCATACTCAACAATATTATGTTCGGACTGTAAGCGTTGTGTCGCCGCAGCCAATCGCTATTTCATATGGAGGCGTTATGTATTTCGCTTCCCGGTAGCTTGAAAAGCGTGAGTATATTTGTTTAATTTTTCTGACGGTTTTATATAAGTTTTTTGGCAGGGCAGCCGTAAATCTTTGCGGCTGCCTTTTCCTACAAAAAGCGGATATTGCATTTTCCGTTAATTGAGGTCGGTCATTGCGGTTATTTCACCGCAGGCAATCTTTTCCCCGGAATTTCCCGAGGGCTGGGTGTGCATATCGTCGGGGTGCAGGTGGATAACAACGGTTTTTCCTATCACGTCGGCGGGTGTGAATTTGCAGGTGACAAAAGCATTGTGTGCGGTACCGTTACAGGAAAACAGGGGCGGCATATCCCCGGTGTGATAAGGGTGAGGGCAGCTGTTTTTATCGTAATGAGAAAGTGTGTTCGCAAAGGGATCGTCGGCATTTCCGCTGCACGAGTTTCCTGCGTGGATATGTACCCCGAAAACTCCGTATTCGCAGGGGTCAGAGGATTCGGGAAGCCCGTAGACGGATATGGTCGCCATAGTCCCTATATCGGTTGTGACAAATGCGGCAGAGCCATGTATGTCGGGATATTTTTCCGAGCCTTTTATCTCAGACTTTGCGGCGGTAATTTCATTCATAAAATAAGACACCTCATTTTCGGAAATTATCGGAATTATGGGATAAATCCCGTGAAAACACAAAATATCTCATAATATCCGATATATCATTATATGCAGGCTTATAAGAGAATGACATTGCACGAAAATCGAAAAAACAAGGAGCTGATTTTTTTGAAATATGTAATTGGCGTAGACCTGGGAACAAGCGGCACAAAGACGGTTTTGTTTGACGAGCTTGGAACGGTCATAGCCTCAAAAACCATAGAGTACCCTATGTATCAGCCGAAGAACGGCTATGCGGAGCAGGATCCTGCGGACTGGTACAACGCAGCTGTTAACACTATCAAAAGCGTTATCGGAAGCAGCGGCGTTTCCCCGGACGATATAGTGGGAGTGGGGCTGTCGGGGCAGATGCACGGTCTTGTTATGCTGGACGGTGAAAACAACGTTATCAGAAACTCCATTATCTGGTGCGACCAGCGCACCGCAAAGGAAGTGGAGGAGATGAACGAAAAGATAGGCAGGGAAAAGCTCATAGAGATCACTGCCAATCCTGCCCTTACAGGCTGGACTGCCGCAAAAATTCTTTGGGTGAAGAACAACGAGCCGGAGAATTTTGCAAAATGCCGCCATATCCTGCTGCCCAAGGATTACATTCGCTTTATGCTGACGGGCGAGTATGCCACGGAGGTTTCCGACGCTTCGGGAATGCAGCTGCTTGATGTTCCGCACCGTTGCTGGAGCGAGGAAATTTGCTCGGCTTTGGGCATTGATATGTCTCTGTTGGCGAAGGTTTACGAATCCTGCGAGGTCACGGGAAAGATCACCGAAAAAGCAGCCGCTCTTACAGGGCTTAAAGCAGGCACTGTAGTTGTGGGAGGCGCAGGAGACAACGCCGCTGCCGCCGTTGGCACAGGCGTTGTAAAGGACGGCAGGGCGTTCACTACCATAGGTACATCGGGAGTTGTTTTCGCTCATACCGCAAGCGTTTCCATAGACAGAGGGGGCAGGGTGCATACCTGCTGTGCCGCCGTTCCCGGGGCATGGCATATTATGGGCGTTACCCAAGGGGCGGGGCTTTCGCTGAAATGGTTCAGGGATAATTTCTGCGCCCCCGAAAAGGAGACTGCCCGCTACATGGGTGTTGACGAGTACTACCTTATGGATAAGCAGGCGGAGACTGTGGAGATCGGCGCAAACAGGCTGCTTTATCTGCCCTATTTAATGGGCGAGCGCACCCCTCATCTTGACCCCAATGCAAGAGGCGTATTCTTCGGGCTTTCGGCAGTGCACACCAAAAAGGAAATGCTCAGGGCCGTAATGGAGGGAGTTGCCTATTCCCTGCGGGACTGCGTGGAGGTATGCCGTGAAATGGGAATAAATGTTTCGGATATGATGGCCTGCGGCGGCGGCGGAACATCTCCGCTGTGGCGGCAAATGCTTGCGGATCTTTACGGCTGCCCTGTTAAAACTGCGTCCTCAAAGGAGGGTCCTGCACTGGGCGTTGCAATCCTTGCGCTGGTCGGTGCAGGGGTGTATGACAGCGTGGAGGCTGCCTGCGATAAGATCTGCGGCGTTGACAAGACACAGCAGCCTGTTGCGGAAAATATCCCCGAATATGAAAAATTCTACAAAATTTACCGTGAACTTTACCCTGCGCTTAAAGCGCAAATGAAAGCGTTGGCGGAATGCTGACATTCTGTTACAGGTCAATAAGTATATTTTATTTTGAGAGGTAAAAAATGAGCTTTATCAAAAATATCGACCATGAAAAAGTATTAAAGCTGACAGATGAAATTTCCGTTCAGCCCGGGCAGGTAATCAGCAAAACATTAGCCCAGAACAGTGCCGTAAGCGTTACCCTTTTCGCCTTTTCCAAGGGTGAGGAAATATCAGCTCACGACTCTCATGGTGACGCTTTTGTTCACGTTCTGGAGGGAACAGGTAAATTCACCGTGGGCAGTGTCGAGCATATTGTAAATGCGGGCGAGGTGCTTGTTATGCCTGCTGAAATTTCCCATGCAATTTACGCTGTGGAGAATCTTAAATGGATTCTGACGGTAGTATTTCCCGAAAAATAATTCGCTGTAGTTTTTGCAATGAGGGCTTCCGGATTTTCCGAAGCCCTCATTTTTATGCCTTATTTGATTACCTTGCTTATTCCGTCACGACTGATTATCGTGTTTGCGAACATTTCCTTTATCTGTCCCTCAAATTCCTTCGGGTCGGTCATTGCGGGGCTGTAATGGGTAAGCCACAGCTCACGGGATTCCGAAAGGCTTGCCACTCTTGCGCTGTCGGAAAAGATCATATGCTGCTTTTCCTGCATTTTCTCCCGGTATTCCTCGCTGCCGTACATTCCCTCGCAGATGAGCAGATTCGACTTGTAGGCAAAATCCGCCAGCTCGTCGAAATAAACGCTGTCGGTAATGTAGGTGACCTTCAAAGGCTGCCGCTCGCCCTCTGTGACCATTTCGGTGGTAATCTCCCTGCCGTCAAGGTTCACGCTTTTTCCTCCGTGCAGTTCTTTCCAAAGGTTCACGGGAATGCCCAGCGATTTTGCTTTTTCAGGGCTGAACACAGGCTTCCTGCATTCGGTAAGGCTGTAGCACAGTCCAGGTACACGATGGCGAATGGGCATATACCCCACCGAAATATCCTCCCACATTATCTCTCCCCGTCCCGATATTTCTTTGACTTTTACTTCAAAGGGCAGCTCGGGGCAAATGCAGCAAAGCTTCTTGATTATTTCCGTACCGCCGACGGGACAGTATATTTTTAAAGGGATGGTTTTTCCGAAATTCCCTGTGCTCAGCAGCAGTCCCGGCAGTCCCGATATATGGTCGGCGTGAAAATGGGTGATAAGCAGTATATCCAGTTTCGCCAAGCTTCGCGAGATTTTCGCCAGCGCCACCTGCATTCCCTCTCCGCAGTCGATAAGCAGTCCGCTGCCGTTATGCTCCGCCCACATTCCCGTGAGAAAGCGGTTAGGCAGAGGCTTCATTCCTCCCGTTCCCGGCAGAAATATCTCCAGCATACTTGTTGCTCCTTTCAGATCATACAATTACAAAGCTTCTGTATTTTAGTATAGCACATTTTTTTATCTCTGTCAATAGCTCAGTGCAAAAATTAATATAATTTTAACATTTTCCTGATCTGCTTTTCGCTTGAATTATGTATTTAAAAATTATTTGTGAATGGTTTCGGCTGGGCGTTTGCCAAAAGTTATTTCACCATGCTTTTCTTCAAATTTATCTATGCAATTTCTGATTAAAATAATTATCTGACCGTTGGCGGAGCGAGCCTCATAATTTGCCACATAATGCAGTTTATCAAGCATTTCCTTATCAATTCTTATGGACAAGCTTTTAATAGACATATATTCACATCCTTATAAACTTATTGTAACTTTGTTTTAGATTCATTTTATGTTGTATTAAATTATTTTAACATTGATTTGTGATATAATATATAATATAGACAGAAAAAATGCCTAAAATATGTTTAAAGTGAGGTTAAAATAAAATGACAGTTGCTGTAATAGGTTCGGACGAAGTAACCGTGAATAACATAGGAAGATTTATACCTGCCAATACAACGGAAATTGCTGTAGGACTCATCAATGACGTTGACGAAGCGGCACGGAAATATGCTCATTCCCAAATGATAGGGGTAACGACATTTATGCCGTTATATGACATAAACGGGCAAGAGTTGCCATTAAATAGGATCGAGTATATGATAAAATATGCCGATGAGGTCATAGCTTTTTGGGACAGTACATCGAAGAATATAAGACATGCCGTAAAAATTTGCAAACAGAGCGGTGTTCCCATAAATATCTATATAAGGGGTAAACATGATTGGGTAAAACTTTGAGGACTTTATAAACAGATGTGACGGGAAAGCTTTTCAAAAACTTTCCCGTCACATCAATAAGTATGCCAGCGCCATTATCAGAGTAATATCCGCGTCGTTTCGGGCGAGGATCACTATAAGTAAAACAAGCGTAGCTTTCTCGGGATCTATCTTTACGCCGTCAAGCAGGGAGAGCAAGCTGCTTTTTTTGCTGTCGTTCTTTTCGTTTATTTCCTCGGGATCCGATAACTGCGGTTCGGGAATATTTTCCGGTTCGGCAGACGGCTCGGGGAAATTATTTATAAAAGGGGAATTCCTGTTTCCGTTCTGACGGACTCTTCGGCTGCCCGCATTACGGGATTCGGTGCGGAAGGGTGAATTTTGTGAATTATTCCTGCCAATGGCTTCGGGAGGTATTCCGTTATTGCCGCCGACGCCGTTGTACTGCTGCATATTTCCCGAAAAACCTTGGCTTTGCTGAAATTGTCGTATGCCCGAATTTGTGGGGAAATTCATATTCGGGGCGGGCTGCCCGACGCCGTTTCCGTTCATGGAATTACCGTAAACCCCATTGTCGTAAGCTGCACTGCCGTTTACAAATCCATTTGGGCGGCTGTAGGGAAATGCCCCTGCACGGCGGGAGTATGCCGCTTGCGCTGTTTGTGCTGTTTGTGTCGGATTATTTATAGGAAAATTGCCGACGTTGCCGTTATATCCGCCGTTTGCGGGCTGCCTTTGGTAACCCCCGTTTCCCCCGAAATATCCGCCTTGATCGGGCATTCTCATCACCGCCTTTCCTTTATAATATCATATTATCTGCCCCAGCATTCCGCTGTCCTTCAAGGCAAGGATCAGCGCATATATTTTAAGCATTTTCACCGCCCTGTCCACCTTTTGCTGCCGCACCTCACTGAGATGAGGCTTCAGCGCCAGCAGCAGGGCGGTGTTTTTATCATCTCCCCCGGCGGCGGAAAGAACCCTTCCTATGCCCATTATCGTGTTAAGGTCAATTCCGCCCGAGCCGAACAGCCCCGCAAGCCCCGAAAGCGCCGAGGGATCGAAGCTGCTTTGGGAGGCTGGATCGGCTGCGTTTTGGTTAAATTCGGATTCGTCGTTCGGGTGATCCTCCGAGGCGCTGCCGTTTCCCGAAAGGTCATCCCCGTTTGTCTGCTCGGAAAGCATTTGGGCAAGCTCTTTAATTTGCTGCATACTTTCCGGGTCGCCCAGAATTGAGGCAAGCATTTCGTCCGTAGGATCACCGCCTTCAGAGGTTAGAGGTTAGATGTCAGAGATAAGATTATTATGCGTCCTTGAGCTTACTTGCCGCCCGAAAGCTTTTTATACAAAGCCTGCGCCTGGGGGGCGCTCATGAATTTTTCCATCATCTGGGGATTTGCAAGGACCTGATTAAATTTCTTCGCCTCATCGGGCTTCATATTTTTCAGAGCGCTGTCGAATTTGCCCTGCATAAGCTCCGCCTTGAGCTTTTCGGGAGGAACGTTCAGCTTGGCGCTGACGGTTTTTAAAAGTGCGTCCAGATTCTGGGGATTGGTGCTTCTGATATCCATTTGAATACCGCCTTTCATTACTTTGAAATATTCTCCCAAAAGGGCTTTACTTTTTGGGGAATTTATGTTAAAATATATGTAAAATAAAAGTGTTCATAAGTATAATATGCGGCGGAGGTATAGATTGTGAATAATAATGTGAGAATAATTGCGGTTTCCGATTCCCATGGGGACAGAATGGCGCTGAAAAGAGTCATAGAGGCAGCAAAGGACAGCGGCGATATTTTTATCCATCTGGGGGACGGGGAGCGTGAGGTGGAGGTTATGCGCAGTCTTTATCCGGATATTGACCTCAGACACGTGGCGGGAAACTGCGATTACGGCAGCGTTTCCCCCGATTTTGACATTATTTATGCAGGGGGAGTTAAGGTTTTCGCCTGCCACGGTCACAGACTGAGCATAAAATACGGCAGGGACAATCTGCTTATGGCGGCAAGAGACAACGGCTGCGCAGCGGCGCTTTTCGGTCACACCCATTGCAGATTTGAGGGATATGAATACGGCATTCATCTGCTTAACCCCGGCAGCTGCTCTTGCCCCAGAGACGGGAACAAGCCCTCCTACGGCTTTCTGGACATTACGCCGAATGGGATTGCAACGGGGATAGTGGAGCTTGGTCATTAAATGCGGGAAAATATAAACAAAGTTCAAGTTCAATAAAAAATGTGAATGGAGTTAAAGTACAATGAATATAATCAAATCCCTTAAAAATTTTTCCATGACCGCTGCTCTTATTGCGACAATGCTTATGTTATCGGGCTGCGGTGCGCAGGAGACCGGGCTCGAAACCGGGACGGAAAATATCACCTTGGAAAATTTGGAGAACACCTTGGAGACTACTTCCGGGGAAACCGCCAAACAGCCCGAAACGGAGGAGGAATTTCACGCTGCCATGGTTGAACGTTCATTATACAGCCTGGGTAACACCAAGCGATTAAAGGAAAAATTTCAAAAGGCAAGAGACGGGGAAGAGGTGACAATTGCCTATATCGGCGGCTCTATCACCGAGGGCATAGGCGGCGGGAACGACGGCTGCTATGCAAAGCTTTCGGCGGATATGTTTGCCGAAAAATTCGGCACCGAGAAATTCGGCACCGAAAAATTCGGAAATGTTAATTATATCAATGCGGGACTTTCGGGCACTCCCTCAAATCTTGGCGTGCTGCGGCTGCAAAGGGACGTGCTGGACAACTCACCCGATATAATTTTTGTGGAGTTTGCGGTCAACGACGGGCAGGACAAGATAGCAAAGGAATCCTATGAATCACTGGTCAAAACGGCGCTGGAGGCAGAGAGCGAGCCTGCGGTGATACTTCTTTTCAACGTTATCGAAAGCGGCTACACGGCGCAGGAGCATATGAAGCAGATAGGCACGTTTTACGACCTGCCCATGATCTCCGCTGCGGACGCTCTTACTCCCGAATTTGAGGAGGGGCGCATGACCTGGCAGGATTACTCGGGCGATCAGTCCCACCCCAATAAATTCGGACATGGTCTGCTGTGCGAATTTATCGAATATCTTTATGATAAGGCCGACGCTGCGGATGCTCCCGCGGCCTATGAGGTAAAGCCGGGCGAGGTTTTCGGCTCGCCGTATGCAAATGCACGTCTGCTTACGCCTCTGTACGGCGAGGACTGTGTCGACTGTGTGGGCGGTAACGTTGCCGTCAAGGATACGGGTGCGTTTGCCATGGGAAACGGCAGCAGCTCGGGATTTACAGGCTGCTGGCAGTACGGCGGCGGTGATGAACCTATGAAAATCCATGTCAGCGGCAGTTCATTCTTTGTTATCTACAAGCGCGACAACAAAGAGGAACGGGGAGCTTTTGACGTATATCTGAACGGAGAAAAGCTCACCACTGTGAACACCAATCAAAAGGACGGCTGGGGAGAGGCATTTTCCCAGCAGATAATAAAATTCCAGACCTCAAAGGAAATGGATTTTGAGATCCGTCCTGCCGAGGGATCGGAGGATAAAACTATCGAGATACTGGGCTTTGCTGCGGCAGGAAAAGAATAAAGCGGCAATGCATTGCACAAATAAATAAAAGGCGGCGTATAAATTATGGATCTCAGCAAACTTACGGTCAGGGCAAAGGCTCTGATAGATTCCTGCGGCTACGGCAGGGAGCGGATAATGTCGGAGGATTCCCTTGATGAATGCTTTGCATTTTTCGAGGAGGAGGGCTACAGAGTTTTCCCCGAAGCAAGGGAGATAATCGAAAATTTCTATATGATATCCATTGGCAAGCGGGGACAGTTCAGGGGAGAGCGTTTTGAGATAACCGAAAATTCGGACATTGAAAATAAAATGGTGGTCTATCCCGAAAATATCTACGATGCGGCGGCGCTTTTCGGGCAGCTTTCCAAGGCGGTGAACGATTATGTTATTCCATTGGGGCTTATGGGGGAGGATTACATTGCTATCGGTGAAAGCGGAAAGATCTACATCATTTCCGAGGAGGTATATATCGGCGGGGAGAACTGGACGGATTTTCTGAATAATTTCGCAGAGAATTTCAAGGGCACGGATTCTTTGAAAGAGATAAAATAGTTTTTTTGTAAAATTCATCAAAAAAATTCCCTGTCCGACAAAAATTTTAAAAAACACTTGAAAAAAATATACTTTTGTGATATAATAAAAGTATATTTACAGAAATGAGGCTGATACGCTCTATGGCAGAGCTTGTTTATAAC
>CAMWIR010000110.1 GCA_947174365.1 uncultured Ruminococcus sp.
GACCTGGACTCCCGCTGAGGGGATGACAGAAAAGCAAATCGAAAATGCATTGCAGCGGCAGATGGTGCTTTTTGAAGAAGACTGCAAGCGTGGTCAAATCGTTTCGGCAGTTAAGTTTGAGACCTTTGCCGAGGAATGGTTTGAAGATTATGCAAGGTTGAATTTGAAAAGCACTACATACACAAGGCAGCGACAGCTTACAAAGCGGGTGTATGCCGCAATAGGACATATCCGTTTAGATAAACTGACAACCCGTGAAATTCAGAGGTTTATCAATAGTCTTGCTAAGGACGGCGTGAACGAAAACACAGGGAAAGCGTTGTCCAGAAAAACTATGGTGCATTATTTATCGTTTATTTCGACGGTAATTGATTACGCCATAAAAATGGATATGCTGACGGACAATCCTTGTCGGAGAGTAACAATTCCCAAAGGCTCGAAAAAGAAACGCCAAATCCTTACGCTTGAGCAGACAGAGGAGTTTTTCGAACTGCTGCAAACTGCTCCGCTTAAATACCGTGCATTTTTTACATTGGATATTTACAGCGGACTGCGCAGGGGAGAGATGCTCGGTCTGGAGTGGAAGGATATTGATTTTCAAACAGGTGTTATCCATGTTCAGCGTACATCAAATTACACCAAGGAAAAAGGCATTTACACCGACACCACCAAGACCGAAAACTCGGTGAGGTTTGTTAATGTTCCCATGGAGATTATCGAGATTCTGATGATTTACAAGAAAGAGCAGGACGAGGAACGTTTGAAACTCGGCGACAAATGGCACGATACGGACAGACTTTTTGTTAAGTGGGACGGTCAGCCTATGAATCCCCAAACTCCATACGGCTGGCTGAAAGAGTTTTGCCAAAAGAATGACTTTCCCTTTTATGGGATACATCAATTCCGGCACTTACATACCAGTTTGCTAATCGGCGCAGGCATTGACCCCACTACAGTTTCGGGACTTTTAGGGCATTCGCAGGTTACAACGACTTTAAACCTGTACAGTCATATGTTCCGTGAGAATCAAGTCAAGGCTTGCAACGCAGTTGCCAATGCTTTGAGCTTTACCAATCACACGAAAATAGTTGATGTGGGGGACGATGTTTCTCACAAAAACATTGTAAGGCACAAGACAGGATAAGCTGCGGCAAGATACGATAAGTCCCATTTGAGTCCCAACGGCTTGTTTTTGGTAAAAATGAAACCCCGCAAACGCCATAGAATAGGCATTTGCGGGGAAATGAAAAAGTGACCCGTACGGGAATCGAACCCATGATTACGCCGTGAAAGGGCGTCGTCTTAACCTCTTGACCAACGGGCCGCATAAACCCGCCGTATGGAAACAGCGAGTAAAAAATGGTGGCTGCAGTAGGATTTGAACCTACGACCCACCGGGTATGAACCGATTGCTCTAGCCCCTGAGCTACGCAGCCATTCTCACTTGTCATATGACTTATTTATTATATACCAAAATCCGATAAAAGTCAAGACATTTTATGAAAAAAATCAATTTTTGTCAAATATGACCAATTATGTCCCGCTGATATATACATGATAAGTGCATATTTACAAACGCATACCTTTGTCGTTAATCAAAACACATCAAACCGCAAGGGCTATATCGGCAAGGGAGTCAAACCTCCGGAAAAATATTCAAATCCGCATTTCCACAAAAATATTTCACCTCAATAATTATTCCCCGCCTGCCAAGCAGGCATTCAATGTACGCTAAAATTGTACAATATAAATCGTTGGAATTATAATGACCTGCCTTGTCAGGAAACATTTCAATCGAATAACCGACACCCAAAATATTTCCTTCATATATCGAATCATTTACCATATGTGTGATCTTAAATTCCAGCAGATCCAAAATTGTTGCAATATCCCGTTTGGCAAAATCAATTTTTTCAATGTAAATAACTTTATTTTTGTCCGAAATATGCTCCGAGATCATATCATATAATTTCTCATAAATTTTCCTTGTATTTTTATACTCCTCCATTTTTTTATTGTCCCATGGAATGTTCAATTTGTATCTGAAAAAATGATCTTCATCGCCAGTAATGATTTTCAAAGCATTGTTAATTTCTTTCGGATTTTCCGAAAAAATTCTTATAAGGTAATAAGTGTATATTTTGTCGATTGATAAAAAGTCATGCATTAAAAATTCATAATATGCACCCTTTCCCCATGCCTCAAGTTCACTGATTTCAGCATTTCCGGATAAATATTTTTCCGAAATTATCTTTAATTCATTATATGAATATTTCATAAAATCACCTGTGAAATATATTGAAATAAATCAGCCCATCGTTTGTTTTGCTTCTCCTTTTTGTACTTTATTACTTTTCTTCATTTTCAATTTTACTACTTTTTTCCTTTTTTGTCAATCCATTTTTCGCTGTTTTTACGGGATAACAATATTAAGATAAATCGTATGTTGTAAATCCCGCAGCTTCAATTCCTTTGAATATATTTTTGTTAGCTGTGAGCACAACGCATAAAACACAGTAACTACGGAATTTATATGAACAAAAATGTTACTAAAGAATATAGAAACAGTCAACCGACTATGGTATTATAAAATTGAGGAAAACAAAATGTAATATGTAAAATATCAAGTGGATACAGTGACACACTGACAGCACCGATCAAAAAACGGTGCTGTCCGAAAAATGTGCAATTGAATTTATCAGCCTTTGACCGCTCCCGCAATAACTCCCTCAATAATATATTTCTGTCCTATCAGATAGAAAATTATTATTGGGAGGATCGCCAGTACCAGCATTGCCATAAAGCCGCCCCAGTTTACCGAGCCGTATGCACCTTGCATGGCTATTTGTATCGCTACAGGCAGGGTCTTGTTTCCCGTGCCGAGGATAAGATAGGGGAGCAGGTAATCATTCCATATCCACATGGCGTTGAGAATGGCGACTGTTACCGCTGTGGGGCGCAGTATGGGCATTACTATACCGAAAAAGGTCTGAATAGGATTGCAGCCGTCTATCTGAGCCGCTTCCTCCAACTCATAGGGCACGCTTTTCACAAAGCCCGCCAGCATGAATACCGACAGTCCCGCTCCGAAGCCGAGATACACGAAAATTATCCCGATAGGATTGTTTAGTCCGATTTTTGTTACAACATAGGTCATGGTATACATTACCATCTGGAACGGCACTATCATTGAAAAGGTGAACAGGCTGTATATCCCTTTGCACAGCGGTGAATCGCTGCGGACGATATACCATGCGGTCATGGAGGTAAAGAGCACCAGCGCCGCCACGCTCCCTGCGGTGATAAAGAGCGATCTGCCGAAGGCAGCGGGAATATCGGCGGACTTTATGCCTGTGATATAGTTGTCAAGCCCTGCAAAGGTCTCAGCAGTGGGCAGCTCAAAGGGTCTGCCCATAATGCTGAACTTGGTTTTGAATGAATTGAGAAAAACCACAAGTATAGGGAATATAAACAGGGCTGCCAGTATTATCAGCAGCAGCACTGCCCAGGCGTTTTTAAAGGGCTTGCCGCTTTTGCTTTTGACTGTTTTTTTGGGGCTGCCGCCGCTTGTTATCGCAATGTCCATTTTATTATGCACGCTCCTCTCGCTGCCCTGTCAGCCGCAGCTGAATAAAGGCGATAAGTGCCACTATCAGGAAGAATATTACTGCCTTTGCCTGTCCTACTCCCTGCCAGCCTACTCTGCCGTAAAAGGTGTTGTAGATATCAAGGGCGAGCATGGAGGTTTGTCGTGCGGGTGCTCCCGCTGTCAGGGCAAGGTTCTGATCAAAGAGCTTAAAGGCATTTGTGAGGGTCAGGAATGTGCAGATAGTCACCGAAGGCATTACCATGGGAATAGTTATTTTAAACAGCGCCTGCCTGTGAGTAGCCCCGTCAATATAGGCTGCCTGAATCAGTTCCTTGGGGATATTCTGCAATCCCGCAATATAAATTACCATCATATACCCTATCATCTGCCAGTTGGTAAGGATAACAAGTCCCCAGAAGCCGTATTCGGCTTTGTAGGTTATATCCACACCGAAGCTTGCCAGCACGCCGTTAATTATCAGATTCCAGATATACCCCAGAACTATACCGCCTATAAGGTTCGGCATAAAGAATATCGTCCGAAAGACGTTTGTTCCTTTTATGCCCTTGGTAAGCAGCAGGGCAAGGCAGAATGCAAAGATATTCACGGTTATAATGGAGACCGCCGTGAATTTCACCGTGAACCACAGGGCATTTGTAAAGTCATTGTTTGAAAATATGCGGGCGTAGTTTGCAAAGCCCGTAAATTCGGCGTTGCCCACGGTGGTGAATTTACAGAACGACAGGTACAGTCCCATAACAAAGGGCACTATAAAGGCTGCCGCGAACGCTGCCAGGGTGGGCAGGACGAACAGGGGAAAATATTTTGATAGATTTTTATTCATTTTTTTCTTTCCTTAACCTGTGCTCAAAGCATGGAGGCTTCGTTCTGCCAGGAATTTACAAAATCGTTCTTAACGTCCTCCCATTCCTTTGAGCCTTGAGCATACTGAAGCAGGGAAGCGCCGAAATCGTCCTTGAAGGTCTGGCTGGGAAATACGGTAAAGCTCCAGGGAACGCTCTGCTTGTTTTCCATATCCATCCAGCGGAGAACCTCTCTGCTTAAAGGATCGGCAGGACGCTCATCCTCGGTAAATGTGTCAAAGGGGGCGATAAAGCCCAGCTTATTTACCACAAAATCCTTGCCTGTTTCGGAGGAATAGAGCCAGAAAAGGAAATCCTTTGCAGCCTGCTGTTCATCGGGAGTGGCAGCGGAATTAATACAAAGGTAATTTTCCGTGCCTATACACAGACCCTGATTTTCCTCTCCGTCAATGCCCATATACACGGGGAGCATTTTTATATTTTCCGTTTTTACGGTGTTCCCGGGAATCTCGCTTATCTGCGACCATGCCCAGCTGCCGTTCTGAACCATAGCGCATTCGCCCAGAGCAAATTCCGCCATGGATTCATCGGTTATCTTTGAGCCTAACAGCTTTCTGTCAATGGTGGAGTTGTTAAGGTATAAATCGAAAATCCCCTTGAAATTATCGGAATAGTCAAAGGTGATATTATTTACGCCGTCTCCCGTAAGATCAATGTTGTTACCCATAAATTCATATGCCATGGGAATATTTGCAAGGTGAGTCGTCCAGCGCCAGTCGTCTCCCGATTTAAGAGAGGTTGCGGCAAATACGCCCTTTATCCCCAAAGCTTCGGAATTTGCCTGCATATCCGTCACAAGGGTCCTCAGCTCTTCAAAGGAATCTATTTCATCCATGGAAACAAAGTCGGTGGCCTTGTTTTCCAGAGCAAAATAGCGCTGCATTATCTCATCATTGTAAATTATCCCGTAGCCCTCAATGGTATATGGTATTCCGTAAGGCATACCGTTGGAGGACACTGCGGAGGTTTTGTCAATGAGATGATTGTAAATATCCGATCCCGTAAGGTCAAGGCAGTAGTCACGCCAGTTTGCATAACCCCTCGGACCGTTCACCTGAAAGATCACGGGCGCCTCGGAGGTGGACATTTTTGCACTGAGAGTCTGCTCGTAGGTGTTGTTGGCGGCGGTTTCCACGATAAGGGTGTTGCCTGTTTCCTCGGCGTATTTTGCGGCTACCTCCTCGTAAACGGGAGCTATTTCCGGCTTGAAGTTGAGAAAGCGCACTGTGGCGTTCTGCTTCTTGTTGGAGTTGTCGTTTACAGCAGATTCAATGGTGCTGCCCTCGTCCTCACGGGCGCTTTTGCAGGCCGTAAGGGAGCAAAGCAGGGCGGCGGCAGTCATGGCTGCCATTACATTTCGTGTATATTTCATAATGTATGTTCTTCCTTTCCTGTGCCGTTTGCGGCTGCATTCGCTTTAGCGATTGCACTCGCTTTTTGCAGGCGCAATCGCTTTTGCGGTTGCAATCGCAGTCGGCAGATTTACTTTTTTCTATTATCTGCTTTAAATTGTGCTTTATGCGAAAGAGATCATAGGAAATTTTGCCCATTCTTTCAGCATTTCCTCGGAAATAAAACAACAAATTGTAAATTTTTTGTTAAATTTAAATGTTTATAAAAACTTGCCGTTTTCTTCTTGACATTTTTGCAATTTTATATTATTATATTAATAGGCAGTTTTTTTTGAGGTATTCCGACAAAGGAGTATTTCTTGAATCGTGCAGGTTTGAAACCGTTATTTAATGCCAAAATTTAAAAACAATCGAGGGATTTTTATAATGAAGATTTCAAAGAAATTTATTTCGTGTTTGCTTGCAATGATAATGGCTATGGGGCTGTTTGCCGGCTGTTCGGATGAAGAGGCGGCTGCCGATGAATATGCGGGCGTACTGACCAAGGTTCGTCTGGGTATGCCTATGGCAAAGGTCATAAAGCTTAATTCCGGAGTTGAGATGTATTACGACAGCGACACGGTGCTTTGGTGCATCAACCCTGACACCGATCTTATGGAGCTTCAGTCTGTCATACCCGCCGATGACGGCTTTTATAACGTTGATGAGTCGCTTATCACCTATAACTTCCGTGGGCAGGATGAAGAAAGCTATTTGACGGGTTATACCGAAGAGATCACCTGTATGATAGACAGGGAGACCGCTACCAAGTATTACGAGGATAAAAAGAAAAGACTTATGGTAAAGTACGGCTGCAAGGACGAATCCGCCTCTTCGACCATTACAGGTACGGAGGATGTGGATCTTACCCTTGATTATCAGACAAAGCTTACCATGTCCAGCTTTGATCTGGTGCTCACCATGCGCCTTACATATGATACCGTAAACGGTGTGGAGGGCTATTATGCCACATATTACAGCATTGATGTCAATGAACTGCGGAACAAATCCGCTGTTCCCGATTCGGGTTCGTCCAAGGATTGACGGATAAGGATCAAATACAAATAATAACCGCTCGGAAAGGCTTCCGAGCGGTTTATTGCATATGTAATTTTTATTTTATAAGATCTGCAAATGTGTAGCTTTTAAGCTTATCGGTAACTATTTCGTTTATTTCCCGGTAAACATTTTGGTATGCGCAACAGCCCTTTGCGTCCCGTGTGCAGACAAAATCCTCCTCATGGCAGCGGTTAAGGTAATACTCGCCCTCAACGCATTCAATAACGTCAAAAAGGCTTATGCTGTCAGGAGATTTGGCAAGCTCATACCCTCCCTGCATTCCCTTAAAGGATCTCACAAGCTCTCCCGAAACCAGCTTGCGCAGTATTTTCAGGGAAAATCTCAGACTAACGCCTGTCTTTTCGGATATGTTTTTGGCGTCAATTCGTTTGCCCTCCGACGCCAGGCAGCCGATTATGCGCACAGCATAATCCGATTCCAATGTAAGGCACATAAGGTTGCACAGTCCTCTCTGAATGGGTAAAAACTTATAACTTTAACTATCAGTCAAGGAAGTCCTTGACTTTTTTGCTTCTGCTGGGGTGGCGGAGCTTGCGCAGCGCCTTTGCTTCTATCTGCCTGATACGCTCCCGGGTAACGTCAAATTCCTTGCCGACTTCCTCCAGCGTTCTTGACCGTCCGTCCTCCAGACCGAAACGCAGCCGCAGCACCTTTTCTTCCCTTTCCGTAAGGGTGGAAAGCACTTCTCCCAGCTTCTCTTTAAGCAGAATGAGGGAAGCAGCGTCAGCAGGGGCGGGGGCGTCGTCGTCGGGAATAAAGTCTCCCAGATGGCTGTCCTCCTCCTCGCCTATGGGCGTTTCCAGGGAAACAGGATCCTGGGCGATCCGCATTATCTCACGCACCCGCTCCACAGGAATGTTCAACAGCTCGGAAATTTCCTCGGGAGATGGATCTCTTCCGTTCTGGTGAAGCAGCTGGCTGGAGGCTTTTTTCACCTTTGTTATTGTCTCCACCATATGCACAGGGATACGGATAGTTCTTGCCTGATCGGCAATAGCCCTTGTTATTGCCTGTCTTATCCACCAGGTGGCATAGGTGGAGAATTTGAAGCCCTTGGTGTGGTCGAATTTTTCCACAGCCTTTATAAGTCCCAGATTTCCCTCCTGGATAAGATCGAGGAACTGCATACCTCTGCCCACATATCTTTTCGCAATGGATACCACCAGCCTGAGATTGGCCTCGGAAAGCCGCTTTTTCGCCTTTGGATCGCCTTGCGCCATGCGCCCTGCCAGCTCGATCTCCTCCTCGGCAGTCAGCAGGGGAACACGGCCTATTTCTTTAAGGTAAATTTTCACAGGGTCGTCAATTGCAACGCCTTCTGCGGAAAGACTCATTTCCAGATCGTCCTGCAAATTTATGTCTGTAATGTCAAGCTCCTTTTCTGCGTCAAAGTCCTCAATAATGTCAATGTTAAGATTCTGGCAGTTATCGTAAAAGGAATCTATCAGGTCTGCGTCCAGGTCAAGCTTTTCCATAACGTCGTTTATCTCGGTTGTGGTGAGCCTGCCCGCAGCGCGACCGTGTTCCATAAGCGTTTCGATAGCCTTTTCATTGCTCATTTTTTGCACCGTCCTTTTAATTTATGGGTCCTGTTTAAGGAGATACCCGTTTTTATGGGAATTTTCCCTGTAACTTAAATAATGTTATCCGCTTTTCCTGCTTCTGAGCCTTGCGGCAAAGGCAGCAAAATCCTCCTCGGACATTTCACCCGGAGAGGGTGCGGAGATCTTTTTCCTGTGTTCGGTGAGGGTTTTTATGAAATCCTCAGCCGCTTTTCTGCTTATGTCAATTTTTGATGATTCCGATATAATTGTGAATATTTTGCCCATTTCATCGGTGGAAAATTCACTGTTTAGTGACGAAATGTTAAAATCTTGCGATTTTTCCGTATTTTCCACAAACTTTTTGTAAACTTTTTTATGAAACTCTGTTACAAAATCCTCGGATGAAAGCTGTGAGAATATATATTCCCTGTCATCGGGGTGCATATCAAGATATGCAATAATACCCTGCTCCGCGCGGTATTCTCTTGGAAATCTTGCCGCCTGAGGGTCTTCTTTCCGCCTGTCGGCAAAGCTTCGTACATTGCTCCATTCCTGTTTGTTTCGGACATTTTTCTGCTTCCTGATAACAGAATTAACCTGCGCCTCTATTGCGTCCTTTGATACTCCCTGCTCCGCAGCTACTTTTGATATGTATACGCTCCGCTCCACAGGGGAGGATATTTTCACCAGCACGTCAATGCACCGTTTTAAATAATCCACCCGTCCGGTGTCCGTGTCCAGATCAAGCCCCGCCTTGCACTTGTTAAGTTCAAAATTGACTGCCCCGTCGGAGTTGTCCAGAAGCTGCTTAAAACGCCCCGAACCGAATTTTTTTATAAACTCGTCCGGATCCTTCGCTCCCTCCATTTTGATGATCTTTGTCTTTACACCAGCCTCACTAAGCAGATTTATTGCCTTGTGAGTGGCATTCTGCCCTGCGCCGTCGCTGTCGTAGGCAATTATCACCTCGTCCGCGTACTGCGCCATGAGCCTTGCCTGTTCGGGAGTCAGCGCCGTACCCAGTGTTGCCACCACATTCTCAAAGCCCGCCTGATTTACGGCGATAACGTCCATATACCCCTCCGCCAATATTAACCTCCGCTCAGAGGAACGTTTGGCGAAATTCAGCGAAAACAGATTACGGCTTTTCTTAAACACAGGCGTGTCCGATGAATTGAGATATTTCGGACCGTCCCCGTCAATGACCCTGCCACCGAAGGCTATAACATTGCCTCGCAGATCAATTATTGGGAACATCACCCTGTCTCTGAAGCTGTCGTAAAGCCCGCCTTTTTGCCCCTGCCTTGCAAGGTTTGCGGCAATTATCTCATTTTCTTTAAATCCCTGTGATTTCAGGTGATCCATAAGATTCTGCCAGCCGCCCGGGGCATATCCCAGACCGTACTTGGTTATCGTGCCGGGGGAAAGTCCTCTAGATCCGAAATAAAGCCTGCCCTTTTCTCCCGCAGCCTCTTTGGTAAGCACGTGATTGAAGTACCTTGCGGCAGTGCGGTTCATTTCCAGAATCCTTGTCTTTAATGCGGAAAGATCGTTGTTTTTCGCATCCTCGGGCATGGTCATTCCCGCCCGCTCAGCTAAAAATTTCAAAGCCTCTATGTACTCCAGATTTTCCGCTTTCATAACAAGGGTTA
>CAMWIR010000111.1 GCA_947174365.1 uncultured Ruminococcus sp.
CATAAGCAATGCCCTCGGTTCTCCGATGTTTCCATCGATTTTTCATAATTATATCATTTTTCTATCAATATTTCAACTTAAACTATTCATTCTCTTAATTTTCAGTAAATGAGCAGAAAATATTACACTGTTTTTGTATATAATAATAAAGGAGGCGGTTTTTATGATAACAAGACCCTACTATATTGAAATACTAAAGAAATACCGCAACGTGCCGTTGGTGAAAATACTTGCAGGAGTTCGTCGCTGCGGTAAATCCACTATTTTTGAAATGCTGCGGGAGGATTTGATAAAAGACGGCATATCCGAGAACCATATAATTGAAATGCGGTACACTTCGGAAAATTTTGAAGATGGAATGACCCATAAGGATATGTACAACGAAATTAAAAATAAAATTACAGATGACGACTGTTATTATCTTTTACTTGACGAGGTACAGGAAATCAACGGCTGGGAGAAAGCCATAAACAGTCTCCTTGAAAGTGAAAATACGGATATTTATGTCACCGGTTCTAATTCTAAGCTTATGTCAAGCGAGATCTCCACATACTTGAGCGGCAGATATATACAAATTCCTGTGTATACACTGTCCTTTGCAGAGTATTTGGATTTCAAAAAATCAAGTAATAAAACGCAAAAGGATTTATTAAATGAGTACATTCGTCAAGGCGGTTTTCCGATCACTGCCATAAGTAATTTTGATGAACAATCCATTTATCAGATCGTGGAAGGAATTTACAATTCCGTAATTACAAATGATATTACAAAACGGCATAACATCTCAAATTTTGACCTTTTTAACCGTGTTGTGAAATATGTCGTTGAGAATGTGGGAAAAACCTTTTCCGCAAATGCTATTGTTAAATTTTTAAAAAGTGAGGGACGTTCGCTTTCTGTTGAGGCTGTTTACAATTATTTAGAGTGGTTAGAAAAAGCATTTGTAATTTATCGCTGCAGGCGGTATGATTTGCAGGGCAAGTCTGTGCTGAAAACCCAGGAAAAATTTTATCTTGCCGACGCTTCTTTGAAATATTGTACTATGGGATTTAACCCCAAATCCGTTGCTGCCATGCTTGAAAATATTGTATATTTTGAGCTGCGCAGAAAGGGATACGAAGTGTATATCGGTAAAAATGAAACAAAAGAAATTGATTTTGTGGCAGTACGCCGTGACGAACGTGTGTATGTTCAGGTATGTCGGAATCTTCCCGAGGAATCAGACCGTGAAATTGCAAATCTTCTTGAAATAAGAGACCATTACCCCAAATATGTTGTCACTATCGACGAACTTGCAGCTGGAAATATCAATGGTATTAAAATTGTACATTTGGCAGACTTTCTTTTAATGAGTGATTATTAAATAAATTGTTTTGCGGCAGCAGGGGAGTGTCAAAATTAATTTAAATGGGTATGATAATTTGCCGTTAATACAATATTAAGAGTTGGTAATCCATAAAAAAATAAAATATAAGACTTGATAATTATTATTAGCATATTTATACAAGATCCCCCGAAATACGTAAAAGACGTGCATTCGGGGGATTGTTTTCTTATTTGACAATTTTCTCTCCCTGTGTTTGAATTGAAATAAATTTGATTTTCAAGGAGACTTTTGCGTAAAGTATGAAAAAGCATTTGATGAGGTAGCCGAATTGTATTATAATTCAATTTTTTGATACTGTTGTATTAAGCTAAATGACAAACGATCCTCTAAAATGGTAATTGACTGTGCCATTTAACGGCAAGTTACAATATTTAAATTATGCTGGTTTATCCTAACTTTTCGTAATATTAGCGGGCAAGTTTTTATATACCCCTACATAAATCTAATAATAAAATCAAGTCTCAAATCAGTCTGCTTGGAATAAACGAATTTTTCCGTCAATCGGCAGCGATTTCTCACACATACACACGATTCCGCTATAGCTGCGGGGAATGGACGCTTTATCAAGCGGTGAATACTTGTTTACTTTCTTGCGGTTCGGCGAAGCCGATTTTTTTATCTCCAACGGATGAATGAATCCGTTTAATTCTATAAATACATCTATTTCCTTGGCGTTGAAATCACGGTAATAATACAGATTTGCTTTCGATTTTGCATATGCGTAATTCTTCAAAAGCTCAATCACAACATAGTTCTCAAAATAATGCCCGCTTGCAGCTCCGTTCATTAGAGTGTCGCACGTCAGCCACATTGACAGGAAGCTGCATAATCCTGTATCGCAGAAATATAGCTTCGGAGTTTTAACAAGACGTTTTAACTCATTGTTGGAATATGGTTGAAGCAGATACACTATCCCAAGTCCTTCCAGCAATCTGACCCAATCCTTGGCGGTAGGTTCGGAAATATCGGCAGCATCAGCTAAAGTCTTGTAGTTTACTTGTTCTGCAGTCAAGGCGGCACACGCTTTCAACAGCTTTATAAATTTCGAGAAATCCGTTACTCCGCCAACTTCGGCAACATCACGCATCAGATAGGTGTCAACATAGGAATTGAAATATTCCTGTCGCATTTCTTCATTAGCGTTCAGTACCTGAGGCATACCGCCGCGCCGGATATGCTCAAATATTTGAGTAACATCGCTTTGCGGCAGCTTGTTTTGACGGAATAGCAAATTGTCAAAGGAAAAATCAAGCGGCTCATCGAACAAAACTCCACTCTTTTCACGCTGTGAAAGACTGTACAGTTCAAGAATGCCGATCCTACCGGCAAGTGTTTCACGAACGTGCTTCATAATTCCGAAATGCTGCGACCCCGTAAGCCTGTATCCTCGGTTTGCTTGCACAGCAGCTTTATACGCTCAAACAGCTGTGGTGCGTGCTGAACCTCGTCTATAAGAATCGGTGGCTTATAGGTTTGAAAAAACAGTGCAGGATCGCTCTGTGCAAGCTCATGTACAGCAATATCGTCCAGCGTTACATAAGTCCGCCCTGTTCCCTCGGCAAGGTGTTTCAGCATAGTTGTTTTTCCGACCTGCCGTGCTCCTGTTACCAGGACCGCCTTGAAAAAACTGTTCATTTCCAAAAACTTGCGTTCAAGTTCACGTTTAATATATGGTATATTTACTCCTTTTATGAAAATCTAAAATATAATTTATTATTTCATAAAAAATTGGATTTGTCAAGTGTAAAAAAATAGCAAAAATCCGAGATTACTTTAATCTGGTAATTTCGGATTTTGGCGAGACTATTATTTTACAGTTTCTTGATAATATTTTGAATAATTATAAACATTGCAAATACAGCGCATACAAAAAACTGATACTCCTTTTGTGAGTTTCCCCAATAATTATTTAGTCAGCTTGCCGATCACCTCATAAAGAGTATCATATAGCATCTTTGCCTTTTGCGGGTCAAGCTCAATGCAGCTTCCAAGCCGTTCGGGAACATGAACGGCTTTTTCTTTCAATGCCGTTCCCTTGTCTGTAAGCGTGACTATCAGATCACGCTCGTCCTTTTCGGAGCGCTTTCTTGTAACAAATCCCTTTTCTTCTAACTTTTTGAGAACCGATGTAAGCGTACCCGAATCAAGATAAAGATGCTCGCCTATATCCTTGACACGAAGCTCCTTATGCTCCCACATTACCATCATAGTAATGTACTGAGTGTAGGTAATGTCAAGTTCATCAAGATACGGCTTATATGACCTGACTATCTCCTTAGCGCAGACATACAGCGGAAAGCAAAGCTGGTTGCGGAGCTTCAGAACATCATATTTATTGCCCATTACTTTTCTCCCTGCGATATGATTTTCTTAGCAAATTCCGCAGCCGCTTTGCAGTCCTCGGAATCGGGCTTGCCCTTGTGCATTACAGTAAACGAACCCTTGCAGGCAAATTCCTCTTGTGCAAGCGGAATGTCCTTTTTTGCCAGCAGCTTTGCCACTTGCTTATAGGTGGATTTTACAATTGCGGCTGTGCTGAAATTTACAACCTTTCCTACTTTCACACCTATACCGTCAATAAATTTTTCCACCTCATCATCTACACCGAGAGCATAAACCGAACTGCCTAAAAACAGTATATCCACATCTTCGGTAAGAGGCTCGGCAGTAGTTTCAGCCTTAACGCCAACCGCTTCGGAGATAGCCTCTGCAAGCTTTTTAGTGTTCCCGCCCCTTGTAAAATACCTGACAGCTATTTTCATAATATTTATTCCTTTCTTCCGATACGGAAATTATTGATGAACATTTGCCGCCTCATATGCGGCACGAACAGCCTTAGTCAGCTGATCTGCGCAGGAAGTTGGTCTGCGCCCGCACAAAACTCCCGACAGCTTTTCCTCGATCTGCTCTATGGTCATACCCTCTACCAGAATCGGGATAGCTTTAAGATTTCCGTTGCAGCCTCCCGTAAAGCTGACATTATGAACCCTGTCGCCGTCTATATCCAGACTTATAAGCTGTGAACAGGTATCCTGTGTTTTATAGTAAAAATGAAACATTACAGCAGCTCCTCCACTTTTGATTTTACGTTTTTGATAGGCTCTGTAGGCTCAAACCGTGCAGCGATATTTCCCTCACGGTCAATAATGAATTTCGTGAAATTCCACTTTACATTGCCGTTATCCTTATAATTCTTGTCCATATTTTTAGCGGCTGCTCCAACTATAAGAGCCATCGGACTTTTCCCGAAACCGCAGAACGTTGTGTTCTCCGAGAGATATTTATAAAGCGGGTCTGCATTCTCGCCCAGAACGTCTATCTTAGAAAACTGCGGGAAAGTAATGCCGTATCTTCCCGTACAGAACGAGTGTATCTCCTCATCACTGCCGGGAGCCTGATTTGCAAACTGATTGCAGGGGAAATCCAGAATTTCCAGTCCGTCCTTTTGGTGCAGCTCATACATATCCTGCAGCTCGTCGTACTGCGGAGTAAAGCCGCACCCTGTCGCCGTATTGACTATGATAAGAACCTTTCCGCGATAATCGGACAGAGAAACCTCACTGCCGTTCTGCGCCTTTACCTTGAAATCGTAAATACTCATAATATGCTCCTCCTTAGATTGAATTAAATTTAATTGAATACAATTTATATTTATATGATAACACCATTTTTTAGATTTGTCAATAGTTTTTTGAAATTTCACCAAAATTTCACAAATATATTTTATGAAGAATAAATAAGTATATACTATAATAAAATAGAGGTAATCACAGGTTTTGGAACTTTTAATTCCGAGATAATCGGCTATTTCTGATTACTTTGCACAGACATGCTCTGTGAGATATTCAATAATCCGTTTTTGGTTGCTTCATTATCGCCGACTTTTTATCACCGATTTTTATCGCCGATTTATTATCGACGATTTTTCTAATATTTAACGATAAAGTAATATGTTCCGGTTCAGCTGCAAGATCACAGACTTTCCCGAACGATGGATACCCGTGATTATCTTTATCAGGTTCGAATCGTAAAACTCTCTGATTGGTTTAATATAGTGCTCTCTGTAAATCATATTATCAACCTCTGTTTATATTATACTGAAAAGTTTGCGGAATATCAAGCAAAACTTTCAGTATAAATGAAACATTTGTCAAATATTCGCCATATATGCATTATGTCATATCTCCATTATGACATTGAACAGCGGAAATTGGAATAAGAATCAAAAGTATTATGCACCACTGACATACAGTATAACCTAAATCATATAATCCAAATCGGCACAATCAGATTATCCCTGTCAAATGCGCCGAACTGCTCCGCCATACAAAGCACCGCACCGGTTCCGATATGCAGCGGAGATTTGTTTATCACTCCGAAGGTTTTGACAATACGTTTATCGGGTGAAACGGTTTTCTTGATCTCCAGCGGAAAAAGCTTACCGTCGCCTTCGATTATCACGTCGATCTCCTTAGTATCCCGGTCACGGTAAAAATAGATATACGGCTCAAGTCCCGAATTCTGATAGCTTTTCATTATCTCCGAAACAGCAAAATTCTCCAGCAGTGCACCGTTCATAGCCCCGCTTTCCGCAACCTCGGGCGACGACCATTTTGTAAGATAACACACTAAACCCGTGTCATAAAAGTACACCTTGGGCGTCTTGATCGTGCGTTTGAGCACATTATTTGAGTATGGGTGCAGCAGAAATATTATACCAAGGGTTTCAAGAATGTTTACCCAAGATTTGGCTGTTATCTCGTCAATGTCCGAGTCATCGGCAAGCGCCTTGTAATTCAGCAGCTGAGAAGTCCTTGCCGCAACTGCGGTCACAAACCGATTGAATTTCAGTGCGTCAATATTGTCCGAAATTTCACGAACATCACGCTCTATATATGTTGATATATATGATGAATAATAAATGTTTCTGTCGGTATATTGACCGCTGATAATTCCCGGCATAGAGCCGTTCCATATCCGCACAAACATTTCGGGAGTTGTTACGGGCATGATGTTCTTGCTCTCGCATAGCAGCCTGTCAAAATCAACGGAAAACGGCACACAGGTTGCACCGGTTATTTCTCTTTGCGACATCGGTGACATATGCAGCAGTGCAATGCGTCCTGCGAGGGATTCCTGCACTCCTTGCATAAGGCGGAATATCTGCGAGCCTGTCATCCAGAAATCACCCGGATTGTGATTCTCATCTATGTGTATCTTAATATAGGTGAACAGCTCCGGTGCATACTGAACTTCGTCGATCAGCACAGGAGGTTTGTGGAGTTGCAAGAAAAGAGCAGGGTCATTTTTGGCCATTTCACGGATGTTAAGATCATCAAGGGAAACATATTTGCGGCTGATATTTTCCCGCTCAGCAAGTGAACGTAGCATTGTAGTCTTTCCGGACTGTCTGGGCCCGGTCAATAGAATTGCGGAATATGACTTGCTAAGCTCCAATATTTTATTTTCCATATGACGGGCAATATATCCCATAGTAAAACCGCCTTTCAGTTTTTCGGCTAATATTTTGTATATTTACATTATAGCCGAAAAAATTGCGCTTGTCAAGCGCTTTTGAAAAAATCAAGATCATTCAGGTGTAGGTTTGTCAATGATATTTAACATGAAAGTCAGAAAGAAATTCTACATGAAAAAGTCAACCAAAGAGACGTATATGACGATTATTAGAGCGATAAAATTACAAAACTACAGTTTTGCTGACCCATTTCCGGGAAAACGGCTTGACTTTGAGCGGGGATTATTATATAATATTAACAGAAAAATTTATATGAAAACGGTGGAGGCAAACATGGCTTTAATTGCAATAATAGACGATGACGAGCATATAAACAATATGCTGGCCAACCTGCTTACAAGGGAGGGATACAGTGTTATGCAGGGCTACTCGGGGACGGAGGCTTTGTATATGCTTTCGGAAAAGAGACCCGATCTTGTACTGCTTGACCTGATGATGCCGGGGCTTTCCGGAGAGGAAGTCCTGCGGAAAATAAAGGGCGTTCCGGTGATAATTATGAGCGCAAAGGCGGATATTCAGGACAAGGTATCGCTGCTGCTGGACGGTGCGGCGGATTACATCACAAAGCCCTTTGACACTTCGGAGCTGCTGGCGAGGATAACCGTGCAGCTGCGCAAGACTGCGGGGGAATATTCCGGCGTTATTTCCTGCAATGGTCTCACCCTGAATACAGATGTGCGGGAGGCCTCGTTCGGAGAAAACACCGTCCGGCTGACCAAGACAGAATGCGCCATACTCAAGCTGCTGATGAATAATCCCGGTCAGGTTATAGCAAAATCGGTCATTCTCGACAGGATAAGCCTTGACACTCCCGACTGTGTGGAAAGCTCCTTGAAAGTCCATGTGAGCAATCTGCGGAAAAAACTTAGGGAAATTACCGACCGTGACTGTATTGAGGCAGTTTGGGGGATAGGTTTTAAATTTAATTAATAACAGCTAGATAAATATGAAGCTTAGAAAAAATCTTAACCAAATCTTTACTCTTTTCTTTACCGCTTTCTTGACCGGGCAGAGATATAATGAAAGCATAAAGAAAAGGAGGAATCTATTATGGAATACGTTCTTAAAACGAATCTGCTGTGCAAGTATTACAAGGGCTTCAAGGCTCTGGACGGGCTTAATATGAATGTCCCAAAGGGAGCGATATACGGCTTTGTAGGGCGCAACGGCGCCGGCAAGACTACGCTTATAAGGCTCATCTGCGGTCTGCAGTTTCCCACTTCCGGCGAATTTTCTCTTTACGGGATAGAAGGGGACAGCAAGGAAATTTCAAAGGCACGCAGGCGCATGGGGGCAGTGGTGGAAACGCCCTCCATATACCTTGACATGACGGCAGAGGAAAATCTCCGTCAGCAGTTTCTTATCCTGGGCTTGCCGAGTTTTGAAGGAATACCGGAAATTTTAAAGCTTGTGGGACTTTCGGACACGGGTAAAAAGAAGGCGAAAAATTTCTCCCTTGGAATGCGCCAGCGGCTGGGAATAGCAATTGCTCTGGCGGGTAATCCGGATTTCCTGGTGCTGGACGAGCCTGTTAACGGGCTTGACCCTCAGGGTATTATCGAAACGAGAGAGCTTATTTTAAAATTAAACCGTGAACGGGGGATAACCGTGCTTATTTCCAGTCATATCCTTGACGAGCTTTCCCGCCTTGCCACTCATTACGGATTTATTGACGGCGGCAGGATAGTCAAGGAGATAAGTGCGGAGCAGCTTGAAAAGGAATGCAGGAAATGTATGCGTGTGACGGTTACGGACATGAAGATACTTTCGGTGCTGCTGACGGAGCGGGGCGTGGAATTCGCTGTGGTTGACGATAAAACAGCGGACATTTTCGGGGAGATCAGCATTACCGAGCTTGCAGTTTCGCTGGGCGGGAAAGGCTGCAAGCTGCTGACGGCAAATGAACGGGATGAAAGTCTGGAGACGTATTTTATGAATCTTGTGGGAGGTGCAAATAAATGAGTAAATTATTAAGAGCAAATTTTTCACGGCTTTGGAAGAACAAGGTGTTTTGGGGCTGCATGTTATTTATGTTTCTGGATGCTGTCCACACGGTGATAACGCAGTATCTGAATTTTAAGAAATACGGCGGTGAAAGATCGCTTTATATGTCGGAAGGATCGCTTTTTGACCAGTGCGTTGCCGTTTCCATAGTCTTTGCAATATTTATCGGTCTTTATATCGGCACGGAGTACAGCAACGGTACTCTGCGCAACAAGCTTGTTACAGGTCATTCGAGAAGTGCGATATATTTTTCAAATCTTATTGTGTGTATCGCTGCCGTACTTATACTGCACGTTGCATATATTGCAACAATACTTGCCGGAGGATTTATTATGTTCGGCAATTTTATCCTCCAACCCGCAGCATTTCTGAAAACCTTTGCTGTCAGCCTTATCGTTATGACAGCGTATGCGGCAATGTTCCTTCCGATAAGTACTCTTATAACAAGCAAATCGTCGGGAGTAACTGCAGTAATTATGACTTCATTAATACTCATGATGCTAGCAATGGTGATTAACGGCGGTCTTGAAGAGCCCGAGGTTTACGAAGCGTACACCGTAATAGCGGCAAACGGCGAGGAATACAGCGAGCCCGAAATGAAAAATCCGTATTATGTAAGCGGAGTACAGCGTAAGATTTACGAGGCTTTGTACGATATTGTCCCCACATGTCATGCGGCGAGGATACAGCTTGACGATATGCCCGAAAACCCTGCGGTAATACCTTTTTGGTCGTCGACGGTCATTATTGTCATGACAGGGGCAGGCGTGCTGCTGTTCCGCAGGAAGGACCTGAAATAATGAAAGGACTGATAAAATCTTCTCTTTTAAGAATGAAAAAAAGCAAAATCTTTTTATTTTCGGTAATTTTTCAGATAGGCTTTGCATTATTTGTTATAATCCCAACTTACAGAATAGGCTTTTTAATAGGAAATATGCTGTTTGCAGACAGCCTTTTAACACTGATACTGTCAGCATTTTTCGTACCCTTTTTTCTGCATGACGATCACCACAAGGGTATGATGAGAAACAAGATCATTACGGGACACTCCCGTGCACAAATTTACTCCGCAAATTATATCTCCGCATTGATCGGCTCGTCGGTAATTTTTCTAACGCCGATAATAATTGCC
>CAMWIR010000112.1 GCA_947174365.1 uncultured Ruminococcus sp.
TGCGGGTCATATGTACACCCCTGCGGTATAATACCGTCATCAAAGGCTCTGTTTCTCAACAGTTCGGCGTATAGACCGCCGTCCCCTGCTCTGTTGATGTCCTCAAAAAACAGACCATAGAGGCTTTCAGAAACATCTGTGAGTTTTTTATTTGTATTTATTTTTATGCTGTACATATTATTCTTCTTTTCTTTTTTATATTATACCATATTTTCCCTAAAAATGCAACACTAATTTTTTTGTGATTTGACAAGCAAAATACAAAAAATTGACAAGCAAAACACAAAAAATACCTCTCGAACGTGAAAAAAGTCCATTTTCGAGAGGTATTTTAAATAGTATTTAAAACCGCTATTTATGAATTTTAAATTAACGTCCGTTTACATTCGCTTACAAATTTAAAGAACGATGCCGTATCAATCCCGCAGTCAATATATCCCTGCAAAATAACGTTAAAATACGCCTCTGACGGCATTTGTACGGGCTTGTTAGCAGCCATTGTATAAACCATGCCCTTTACCGAATTATGCCCGCATTTTGCGTGTATGAGGCTTTTGCCGTAAAGTCTCGGAAAGCCCTCATAGCGGTCAAGGTTACGTTCGTCAGTCTCGGATATTTTCCATATCCCCACAGGAACGCTCCTACCCTCACAAGGGATAATATCCGCAACCCCGCATCCTGCTCCCTTGAAAGTCATGGTATAATTCTCAATTATTCCAACGCCGATAAATTCGGCATCCGGGCATCTGTACGACATTTGCTCGTGATTGAGATTGCTTCCATAGGCAAAATAAATTTTCTTTTCCATAGTCAAAAAATCCTTTCTTTATGGGCGGAAAATCTTGCGTTTGGTAATGTCCGCAGAATCCTTGAAAAGAGTTTCAACGCCTCCCACAAGCTGCTCATATTCCGAATAGCTTTCCACAGCCTCCTTTGCAAGTGCAGCAACCATACCCGCCGCCGCAGTAGTGGCAACCCCTACAGCTTTAAGAGTTGCCGAGGCGGCTTTTTTTGCAGTATCACCAATTTTTTTCAGCGCACCGTTATTTGCTGCTGCCTCGGTGTTTCTGTCTACCTGTTGTGCGGCTCTTGCAATATCGTTTACATTATCCGCAGTCCGTATCGCCTGCGTTCCGGTTCTTTCCAGTGCATTTGCTGCATTGCCCGAAGCGGCAGCCGTTCCGGAGAGGCTTCGGCTCATGCTTTCTACCCTTGCATTAACGGCATTTTGCTCTATGTTCAGAGCGTTCAGTTGACCTGTGGTCTCCTGTATCTGCCGCTGATAACGCCTATACGCCGCCGCCGAAATATCACCCCTTTGCTGGGCGGCATTCATGTCGTTTTCCATTGCTCTGAGCGTTGCAAGTCTTTCCGTTGTCGCCGCTATTTGTTCAGCCAAACGCCTTTGAGAGTTAAGCGCCGCCTCATATGCCGCTCTTGACACGTCTGCTGATTGTGCAGCATTTCCGGTAGCTGCTGTTGCCGCTTCAGCACTGTCGGAAATTCTTGCCGCCGCTTCTGCCGTTGCCGTCAGTGCAGCATTTGCCTGCCCCGCATTTTCGGTAATGGCATTTGCTGCATTTGCCGCCTCTGTAATAGACTGCCCCGCATTATTTGCCGAATTTCTTACATTGTCAAATTCCCGGTTAATCCCAGAACTGTTCCCCGTTATCCGATATTCTATTTCGCCCACATTCATTTTCTCACCGCCTTTCTTTTCGCTTTTTTGATTTTTTCCGCAAGCTCGCTTTTTGCCGCATTGTCACGCTCCTCAACGGATTTATACCGTTCTTTTCTGTTAAACTTAAGAGCAAATATTTTTTGCAGCCGGAATATACGATGTTTTTCGGCTGTAGATTTTATCCCTGCCGTTTCGGTACTCCTTATGCCGATTATCTGCTTGATTTTGCATTCGTCCGGCAGTCCTAAAAACAACGCCCCGAACTCAAACCAGTGCATTTCTTTCACTGTCAGCAGATCAATGCCGTATTCCGAGCGGAATGCAGCTAAAAAATACCCCTCGTCTTCCGAAAAATCGAATACCGGGGGACGGACTCCTACAGTTTTATTGCTTTCATCCTCATCCTCCGGAATATCACTTCCAAGACCCTTTGCATAAAACCTTGACATTGCCTTTGCCGCACTTTCGGACGTCACCCCCTCGGGCAATCCGGCAAAATAAAAGAGCCCCGCAGATTTGCAAAGCTCCGTTTTATCGCCTCTGTGAACGGCTGTGCCGTACCCGCACATTATCCGAAAATCCGGGTCAACGGGTACGGCAATACCGTCAATGTCAATGGTGTTTTCACTGTCAAAGGGCATGAACAGCCCACGCATTTATTCCTCCTCATTCTGCTCGGTATTCTGCTCAGTGTTATCATCAGCCTTTTCGTCAGCATTTTTGGAGTAATATTTACCTTCAGCAAACGAGGGCGCAGTTGTATCGGTCAGTTTCACAAAACAGACCTTTGTAAACGGTGTGAACAGCATTTACTTTGAGAGTGAGAAAAGCCGTCAGCAGGCACTTAACACCATGGGGAAATATTCCGCAGGAACGGTAATGGGACAATTCTCAATTCAAGAGGCTACCCGCAGATGTATAAAGGAATTGGCGGCTAAGGGCATTCCGGCTTTTGTGGATAAGAGAGGTCGGGAGTGGTCGCCCGAGGCTTACGTTGCTATGGATATGCGGTCAACGCTCGGAAACACGGCGAGGGCGGCACAGTGGTCAAGGTGTGATGAATATGGCATTAAGCTGATTGCGGTTTCCTCGCATTTGGGGGCAAGACCCGGGTGTGCGCCCTATCAAGGACACATCTATTCCCTTGACGGTTCTTACGGAACGACCACCGACGGCAGTGGTCGGTCTATTGCCTATGTTCCTTTGTCGGACACGTCCTACGGCAAGCCGGACGGACTGTTCGGCATAAACTGCGGACACGTTCAATATCCCTTTATGCCGGGGGTAAATTTTCAGCGGTATTTCCCTTACCCGAAAACCGAAAATGACGAGATGTACCGAAATCATCAGAAGCAGAGGTACTATGAGCGGCAGATCAGGACGGCAAAGCGGGAGTGCGTTATGCTGAATGAAATTGGAGATAAAGAGGGATTCAATAAGGCTGCGGCGAAGCTGAAAAGGAGCAAGGAAAGCTACAAGAAATTTACCGAAAGCAAGGGGCTGTATTTACATAATGACCGTACCCAGGTTGTGGGATTTGACAGATCCGTTTCGAGCAAAGCTACATGGGCTAACCGCAAGGCTGAAATGGCTAAGGCACAGGCGGCGGCTATAAAAGCCGGGAATGTGCCGGGCGGTGGAAAGGGTTTGGGAGACTCCGGCGGTCATGCTGTTACAGTCAATGCACCTAAGCCCGATGTTGTGGGAAATACGAATGTAATTTACAAAGATACGAAAACGGGGTTGACAGACAGAGAGAAATATGGTAAAATAAATTTAACGACAAACCCAGTTAAAGATAAAAAATACAAAATAAAAACTGATTCAACAGTTAATATTGGTACTGATCCGGCATTCCCGGTTGAGGGTACATCTTTTAAATCCAAAGAATATTTTGAAAGTCGGGAATATAAAGAAAAATTTGACCAAATACCTGGCTTGACTATCCTTTCCCGAAAGTCCGTTTACAACTGCGCTAAAAGTGCTGTGCTGGATAATTATGGTGTGGAGGCTGAAACGGGAATGATCATTGGTCGCCTTTTCGGCAACGTATCCGCACGTGAATCCCATGAGGGACTTAACATGAAAATATCTGTCCCAAAGGGGAGAGCAAATCAATTTATTTTTGTGCATAACCACCCTAACAACGGTCCGATAAGTATTGATGACATTTTAGCTATCAATGCATGTCCCGAGATTAAAACAATGGTTGCTGCTTCCCATGACGGCAGGGTTTTCTGGCTTGAAATTGGCGAAGGTACAAGATTTGATATTACTCCTCAAATGATTGATAGCAACTCAATAGAGGTTATTGGTATACAAAATGATTGGGCGCGCACTGTGCATGATAATGGGGGTGATTTCTTTAAATCATTTATAAGCTATGCAAATAAATACAATTGGAAAGTAGGAATAATAGAATGAAAGAATATACCCACCTTATTATTGATGATGGCAGACCGCTTTCTACAGAGGAGGACTGGCGTGCAAGTGCTGCGGAAATAGGCGTTCCATATGAGGATTATTTAGCAGCATTGGATCATGGAATTTTTAATGCAGATAAGACAAGGGAGTTTTCAAGAAATTTGCACAAGGAGCAAAATGCTTGAAAGCAAAAAGTACCGATTTCTCGAATAACACAAAACCGTTCCGCTTATGCGGGGCGGTTTTAGTTTACCCAAAATCAGAAAGGACGTGGTCAAATGCAAGTAATTGTCACAGGCGGCGAAATCCCAGAAGAGGAAAAAGCCGCCTACATAAAGTATTGTCTGGAAAAATACAAGAACAAGAGGATTGACCGACTGGAGATAAGGGTTGACGGTGAATACGTTGACTTACTTGTTGACTTCAAGCCCATGCCTTTTGACCGCATACGCAGGATAACGGGCTATCTGGTGGGAACGCTTGACCGTTTTAATAACGCAAAACAGGCAGAAGTGAGAGACAGACTGAAACATAATATATGATAAAAACGCCTTTTAAACGCTTGTTTAAGGCGTTTTTAATATACCCAAAACCCAAAAAAGGAGGAAATTATATGGAAGAGAAAAACATGGCAGCAGCTTCCGGGAATGCCGGAACGGAGGCTGAAACTCCTGCAGCAGCTCCCGCAGCAGAGAGTGAAAAAACCTTTACAAAGCAAGAAATGGAGGACATTTTCAAGGAACGTCTTGACAAGGAGAGAAAGAAGTTCCCCGACAAGAAACAGCTGGAGGCGTTCAAGGCATGGCAGGAAAGTGTCAGCAGAGCTGACAGCCAAAAAAACGCCGATGAGCTGGCAGCCGAAAAGGTCGCTGCTGCCGAGAATGCCAGGGCGGAGGCGGAAAAGGCACTTGCCATGCGGGAGGCGAAGATAGCAGCTTTGGCAAGGGGTGTGTCCCCCGAAGCGGCGGACGATGTTATCGCTCTTGCAATGAGCAGGGTCAATGATGACGTGTCCGTGGAAAAGGCAATAGAGGAGGTAATTGCAAAATATCCGTCATTTGCGGGGGCAGAAAAACCCGCTGCACCTATTACCACAGGGGTGGCATTCGGAGGAAATTCTCCGAGCGTTTCCGGGGTCGAGGCGGCATTCCTGGCTAAAAATCCGGGAATAAAAATATAAGATCGGGAGGTAATTTTTTATGGCACATGAATTACAGGAAAGATATTCGCCGCTGGTACTGGCGAAAATCAGACAGGAAAATAAGCTGAAGGACGGCGTTGTTTTCAACAATGACTATGAGGGCAGCCCCAAGGCGGGAATTGTTAAAATTCCCGTGCGTGACACAGAGGTACAGGTTTCCGACTATGATAAGGCGAACGGTATAACTGCGGGAACAGGCTCGACTACATATGAACCTTTTCCCATAAACAAGGATAAGGGCGTTAATGAAATTATTGACGGCTACGATTCGCAGGCAGTGCCGGATAACCTTGTTGCCGACCGTTTGGGCAGTGCGGGTTATGCTCTTGCACGCTGCCTTGACAATGACGGGGCGACTGCGCTTTTGGCAGGGGCTACGGTAATGAACATAGGCGCTCTTGCCTGTGATACGATTTATAGTAATATCGTTGATATCCGCACGGCTATGAGCAAGGCGAATATTCCCGACGACGGCAGACGGTATTTGCTTGTTACGTCCGAAACAATGGCGTTTATCCTCAAAGCCCCCGAGTTTATCAAGGCTTCCGATCTGGGAGATGCTGTGGTGCAGGAAGGCGTTGTCGGTAAAATTGCGGGCTTTAAAGTCATTGAGTGGAATGACGACACGGCGGGACTTGCTATGATTGCGGGTCACCCGAGATTTGCCACCAGAGCAAAGGAATTTTCCGTTCCCGTTAAGCTTCAGAACCTGGATGGATCGGGAAAATATATCGGTGCAAGCGCTGTGCAGGGGCGCATGGTTTACGGTCACAAGGTGCTGCGGAGTACAGCGATAAGAGCGGTTTATACGCCCGGGTCGCTTGTACTCCAGACAGCTCCCGGGTCAACTAAGGGGTCTACGGTCATAACTGTCGCAAATGCGGCAGAGGGTGATACATATGCTTACAAGGTCAATCCCGGAGCAAGAGCGGTTTACGGCACAACTTCCACGGTATATGACGGTACGGAGCTCACAAGCGGCAGCACGGAGGTAAAGGCGACTGCGGGGGATATTATAGAGGTCGTAAAGACAGATACGGTCAAAGGTGTTGTTTCTGCGGGTTACCTTACGGTGACGGCAGGAATGCTTAAGGCTTAATCGCCGCAGGGCAGGGCTGTAATGCCCTGTACGGCGTTATAAAAAGGCAGGCAGTAGATTAATGTGCTTAATATATCAAACGCCTACGTCAGCTCTGCTGACACATTGTACAGGGCATTTTCGGGCGAAACAGGAAGGGAGTGTGAAAATGATACCGGACAGGAAATTTTATGAGGAAATTTACGGAGGTGAGGACATACCAGATATTGACCGTTTGCTGACGGTTTCGGGGAGAGAAATTGATCTTGTGATAATGCACCCGCCCGACAATGATTTTTCACGCCGTCAATATGATCTTGCGGTTTGCGCACAGGCGGAATATATGGGGCTTTGCGGGGGCGTTGAGGCTTGGCAGAGCTTACGGTATATACCGGGGTCTTTTTCTGTCGGCTCATTTTCTATGTCGGGAAGCTCAGGCGGCTCGGAGAACGGAAGCCGTGACGGGATATGTTCCCGGTCGCTGTCCTATCTGGAAAAGGGCGGGCTGCTTTACAGGGGGTGCAGGGTATGGAACTGATGCGCCCTATCCCCCGTATCGCTCTTGTCAATGACGGCGATCTTTTAAAGCCCAAAGGCGTTGACGGGTGGGGGAAAACCACCTTTGCCGAGCCTGTCCGGCTGAAATATATCCGGGTCGAAGCAGTTAATTCAAGGCATTTTAATTTATCGGGAGACTTGCCGGAAATTTCGGCGGTTCTGTATTACGACTGCGTGAACAGTCTGCCGGAAAATACTGTGTTTGATACCGGGGACACGGTGCGGATAAATTCCCGGGAATACAAGGTGAAAACCGTTAAGGAGTTTTACGGTACAAGCGGGAAAATTCATCATCTGGAGGTGGAACTGGTGTGATAATTGAATGTCATGTGAATGACGGAGTACTGCGGCTGACGGCTGACAGGGCGGTGAGCTCTGCGCTTCATACAATGGGACAACAGGCGCTGGAGGACTGCAATTTCTACTGCAAGAAGGATATGGGAGCGCTGCAGCAATCAGCTCTCGATCATTCCGATTTAACGCCGAATGAAAACGGAGAGATCGTTTTACGGTGGGTAGAGCCTTACGCTGAAGATCAGTATGATTACCCCGGGACACGGACAGATCAAAATCCAAACGCCTGTCCCAGGTGGTGTGATGTTGCCGAAAACAACCACAAAAGAGAATGGGAGCAGCTTTTAGTAAACGAGCTGCGGCGGGGAGGTTTAGGATAAAATGATTTATGATAAATTCCCGCAGAAAGCCATGGAGATAGGCGGCATTGACATTGTGGGCGTTGTTTCCAAAAAGCAGCAGACAGCGGTGATCTATTCCGGGTACAAGGCGCTGAAAAAGTATTACGGCGGCGGACGGGATATGTCCATTGTCCTGCAGATAACGGGACTTGCAGGACTTGATGAACAGAAAGAGCTAACGCTGAAATTGTGCGGGATAATGGACAGACTTGTAAAGGCGAAATGGGAAATTCCCGGAGCTCAGAATATTCGGTGCAGACCGGGAAACTTTCCTGTTCCCACAGTCAAAAATGAGCATTTCTGGATATACTCGTGCAGCGTTAATATTACATTTTATACCAAGGAGGAGTTTTGATTATGAAGCTTAGAGACCTTTTTGAAGAAATTGAAACCAATCCCGATTTTGAGGGGTGGCTGACTACGGACGATATGGTGCTGGCGGTAGATATTACCCCGGATCAGAAGGCGGACATTGACGATTATGCTGTAGCGTATACAGGCAACAAAGACAAGTCCAGCTCGCTGAACCCCGAAGAGAAAACCACCAGCTACTACTATACAGGTAAATCCTCAATCAAGACCGGAAATCAGAGAACCATTGATTTCAGTATGGACAGATATATCAAAGACCCGTTTCAGGATTTTGCATTCTCTTTTGATATGAAATACGCTTACGGGTATCTGTCTGTCGCACAAAAATAAATCACAGAATACCTTGCCAAGCTCCGAAGGCACACTGTTATGCCCCCGGTTATGTCCGCCCCTTGCCTCGCAAAGCCATTCCCAATCCTCATCTTTAAAATGTTTATACTTACGATACATATGTGCATTTTTTCGCCTCCATTCCTTGACACTCGCTCCCCAACGTGGTATAATATTATCGGGTTTCTATGCCCTGTTGGTTTGCTATATGTTAATTATAATTCAGTTGGCTTAATTTGTCAAGCGGTTATTGTTAAGCCAACTTAATTTCTGCTTATTGCACAATTTTGAGGAGGAGTTATTGTGTTTTATGACCAATTAAGGAAAGCTTGTAAAAGAAATGGCACATCAGTAACGGCAACTTTAAAGGAGATTGGGATTGGCGGGGCAAACGGTACTTATTGGAAGAATGGCTCTATCCCATCATCGGATATTGTTGTTAAGCTGGCTGAATTTTTGGATGTTACCACAGACTACTTGCTCACAGGCAAGGAAACGCCGTCAGCAAACGAAGGATTGAAACCCGAAGAACGCCAATTTATAGAGAAATTCAATAAGCTTGAGCCAATAGATCAAGGCAAAATTTTGGAGCGCATGGACGTGATCTATGAGAACTACCCGCCTGCAGCCGTCCAAGAGCCGCAGGACGGCTTTAGCGAACCCGCCGAACCTACTGCCGCTTCTCTTGACCAAAAGAAACATTTGGCTTGATATACTGCCGCAATGGCAAGACATTTCTATGGAATCCACGGGAGCGGTAAAAGCATATACCATTTACAATGTAAAAAATGACCGCAGGAAAATAATTTTCAACGGTCTGAAAAAGTGCTGTCAAGTTGACAATTGAACTTACCCCAAATGAGGGGGTGCGAACTGGTTCGCACCCACTCTAAATTTTAGTTCGCAGGTTCGCACCCCCCAAGTGTCAAAAAATTCTCTTTAGCATAACAGCACTTTTAAAATAAAAGTCCCGATTTTAACGCCTTTAAAAGCTGTTTTAAAATTTTTTAAAGCTTTTTAAAGCAGCCGCCGGAGTTTCTATAAAAACACAAAAAACCGCCCTTTTCGATTGACAAAGGCGGTTTTTCATTTTTACCCATATTCACTTTTTAAAAGCCGATTTTAAGCCATTTTAAAGCCTTTTTTAAACTTTTTCAGGGTATTTTCGAGATTTTCATTTTTTGCGTTTTGCGCGGCAAGCTACATTTTTCTCTAATATCCTCAGTCCATTTCCTTGCCCCTAAGAAATCGGAATATTCATATAATATATACTTTGTTTCGGACTATTTTCGGATAGTCCGTTTTTCATTGCCAAGGCTTTAGTACGTATCTTCTTAAACAAAGATTTGCAGAGTTATACATACACTTTTGTTATATAATCTATCCTACCTCAAACCTTTCACATAACTTCTTAACAAATAATTCCGCAATGGGCGAAAATACCTGATACTTTTTCCATATGATATACATTTTCGTTTCAAGAGTTGGTTCAAGAGGGCGGAAACACAGTCCGCTTTCCTCGCTTGTGTCCGCAAGCTTGTCAAAAGTCAGCATATAGCCAAGTCCCTCACGGACAAAAACCGTACCGTTATAGCAGAGATTTAGAGTACCCGAAAAGTTAAGCTTTTCAGCGTTCTCTCCGCACCAGCGGGGAATATCTACTCTCATTGCCTGTCGGGAACATATCAGCGGCAGACCGTACAAGTCCTCCGCAC
>CAMWIR010000113.1 GCA_947174365.1 uncultured Ruminococcus sp.
TTTTTATAATAAATATAAGTTCCAAAAAAAGCCTGTGAGAAAAGCCGTTTGTTTTTTAAAAAACGGTATCTCAACATGCTTAAAGGTGTTTATTAGAGGCAAGAGGTTAGAGGCAAGATGCAAGAATTTGCACGTTTTTATTGCCTTGTATTGACTTACAGACACTGAAATTCCACTTTTTAGCAGTGTTAATTGTAAATTTTTTGTAAACTTAAAAACTGCCGATTAAAGGTATTTTTCAACTGCCGTGGTCATACGTGACCTGCAGGGAAAATACCGCCGCTCATAGTCACTTTAAATCAAGAAAAAAGCATATAAAAATGCAAGGAAGGATAAAGAGAAATGAAAAAAAGAAGTGAAATTCGAGAAGCGGCCTTTATGCTGATCTTTGAAAAGCTGTTCAGTAAAGACAGCTGCGACGAGATCATTGAATGCGCAAAGGAAGCCGACGAATACGATTTTGACGAAAACGCCTGCCGTCTGTTCAGATCCGTCACGGAAAAGGAGGAGGAACTGGACGGGATAATTTCCCGATACAGCGAAAAGCGCAAGGTCGAGAGAATATGCAAGGTAAGCGTAGCTGTGCTGCGGCTTGCAATATACGAGTGTCTTTACGAGGAGGATGTTCCCGCCAATGTGGCAGCCAGCGAGGCGGTGATTATTTCCCAGAAATATTCCCCCGAAAACGACACCGCCTTTGTAAACGGGCTTTTGGGTAAATTTACCCGAAGCGATGAAATTCCCGAGGCAAAGCGGCTTGCCGTACAGTCTATTCAGCAGGAGAAACGCTGATGGGGCTTTACTTAGGGCTTGACACCAGCAATTACACCACTTCCGCCGCCCTATATAACAGCGCCACCGGGGAAATGCTTTCGGAAAAGCTGATGCTGCCCGTAAAACCCGGGGAGCGGGGCATTCGCCAAAGCAACGCTGTTTTCCACCACACAAAGCAGCTTCCCACAGTGGTAAAGAGGCTGTTTGACAGGGTAAGGGAAAATGCTGTTTGGGCAGCTTCTACAGAAGCGAATTCGCCGGAAGCGGCTTTCGTAAAAGCTATTGCCTCCAGTGTTTGTCCGAGGGATACAGAGGGCTCGTATATGCCCTGTTTCCTTTGCGGCGAGGGGCTTGGGGAATGTATGGCAGCGGCGGGAGGATATCCATTTTACAAGCTTTCTCATCAAACGGGGCATATTCTTGCGGCGGTTTTTTCGGCGGATAGGCTTGGTATGCTGCAGGCTCCCTTTATCGCCTTTCATGTAAGCGGCGGCACTACCGACTGCCTGCTTTGCAGTCCCGATCCCGATAATATTATAAAAATCGAGGAAATTTCCTCATCTCTCGATCTTAAAGCGGGGCAGCTTATTGACAGGGCAGGGGTCATGATGGGACTCACATTTCCCTGCGGCATAGCCTTGGAGAAGCTTTCGGAAAAGGCAGACAAGCAGTTTAAAATAAGACCCGTCATAAAGAACGGCAGCTGCTGCCTGTCGGGCTATGAAAATGAAGTGAAAAAGCTCATTGAAAAGGGCGAAGCTCCCGAAAACACCGCACGCTTTGTGCTGGACGCAGTGGAAGAAAATATAGCCTTTATGACGGAAGCTGCCCTTGATAATTACGGAAACCTGCCCGTAATTTTTGCAGGAGGCGTAATGTCAAACAAATATATCGGAGGCAAGCTGAAAAAACGCTTTGACAGCCGCACACAAATTTATTTCGGCGAGGCGGAATATTCCCGTGACAACGCCGCAGGGGCTGCAATGTTTGCGTATTTGAAAAGCGGCGGATAAACGGTTTTATGATTGCTGAAAAATACGTTTGCTTATATAGAGAGGGGAAGAAAAAATGAGCGGCATACTGACCGTTTCCGCCCTTAACAGATATATGTCCTTCAAAATAAAAGAGGACGAAAAGCTGAGGGGGGTGCTGGTAAGGGGTGAAATATCGGGGTTTGTACATCACCGTGCCTCGGGACATTTCTACTTTGCCTTAAAGGACAGGGAGTCTGCGGTAAAGTGCGTAATGTTCAGTTCCTTTGCTTCACGGCTGAAATTTATGCCTCAAAACGGCATGAGCGTTATAATAATGGGCTCGGTGCAGGTCTTTGAGCGGGACGGGGTGTATCAGCTTTATGCAACGGATATTCAGCCCGAGGGGCTGGGGGCTCTGTATCTGGCTGCGGAGCAGCTCAAAGAGAAGCTTTTGCAGGAGGGTCTTTTTGATGAAATTTACAAAAAGCCGCTTCCGGCATTCCCTAAAAAGATCGGCATAGTTACCGCAAAGGGCGGGGCTGCATTGCAGGATATCCTGAATATTCTGGGCAGGCGATATCCCGTCTGCGAGGCAGTGGTTTTTCCCTGTCTGGTGCAGGGTGAATACGCCCCCGGCTCTATCTGCGAGGCTCTCGAAACGGCGGATAACAGCGGCGTTGATCTTATTATCTGCGGCAGAGGCGGCGGTTCGGCGGAGGATCTTGCGGCTTTTAACAGCGAGCGTGTGGCAAGGACGGTTTTCTCCCTGAACACTCCCGTAATTTCCGCAGTGGGGCATGAGACCGACACCACCGTTATCGACCTTGTAGCAGATCTGCGAGCGCCTACTCCTTCGGCGGCGGCTGAGCTTTCCGTGCCCGATATGTCTGCATTGCAGGGCGCTCTCGAGCAAAGGGAGCGGGAGCTTAAAAAGAGCCTTGAAAAGCTTTTGGGAGAGAAGGAAATTCTTATAACGGCACGTGAGGGGCGGCTTCGTGAAAATTACCCCACGGCGAGGATCGCAGCCTTTTCCGAAAAAATAACCGCTGTCGAGGCACGTCTCGGGGAGGCTCTGAAATTGTATTTTGGCGGTCTGCAAAATGCCCTTGAGTCAAGAGAAAAGCGACTTGAAGATCTCAGTCCCATGACCATAATGTCCCGAGGCTACGGGCTTATTTACAAGGGGGACAAGCTGGCGACAAGCGCAAAGGAGCTGAAAACGGGAGACAGGATAACCCTTGTATTGGGGGACGGCGAGGTAAGCGCTGTGGTGGAATAACGGCACAACTGATGAACGGAGGATAAAATAAATTGGATTTTGAAAATACATTAAGATCGGTGGATGAAATAATAGCAAAGCTTTCCGAGGGGGATATTCCCTTGGAGGAGGCTGTGGAAATTTACAAAAAGGGAGCCAAACAAATTTCCGATTGCAGGAAAATGCTGGAGAATGCCAAAAAGGATGCCCTAAAAGTAACGAGCGGGGAGGATATGGAATAATGGAGATACTTGAGAAATATCCCCCGATGATCGAAAAGCGGCTTGATGAACTTATGGAGTGCATTCCTGTCTGCGCCCCTGAAAAGATATGCAAGGAGGCAATGAAATATTCCCTGAGTGCAGGGGGCAAGCGGATAAGACCCGCCCTTGTATGCGCCTTTGCCGAAATGGCAGGGGGCGACCTAAGCGCCGCTTTAGATCCTGCCTGCGCCTTGGAAATGATCCATACATTCTCCCTTATTCACGATGATATGCCTTGTATGGATGATGACGATTTCCGCAGAGGGCGGCCCTCCTGCCATAAAAAGTACGGCGAGGCTGTTGCGCTTTTAGCGGGGGACGCACTGGAATGTTATGCTTTTGAAGTGATAGCGTGTGCGGAAAATCTGTCCCACGAATGCCGCAGCTCACTTATAATGACCCTTGCAAAAGCAGTGGGAGTGAGCGGAATGATCGGCGGACAGACCATTGACATAGGCAATGAGGGAAAGGGCTTTTCAGAGGATGTTCTGTTTCGGATGTATTCCATGAAAACCTGCGCTCTTATACGCTGCGCCTGCGCTATGGGCTGCATTTGCGGAGGACGGAGCGACCTTGTAAAAAAGGCGGAGGAATACGGCGAAGCTTTGGGGCTTGCCTTTCAGATAGTGGACGATATTCTCGACATCACCTCCGACACGGAAACTCTCGGCAAACCTACAGGCAGCGACAGGGAGCAGGATAAGGCCACATATCCTGCGGTGTTCGGCCTGGAGGCGGCAAGGGAAAAGGCAGCCGCTCTTACAGCAAGGGCTGTTCAGATTGCAGGAGAATTCCCGGATAATGAGCCGCTGATAAGTCTTACGGAGAAGCTTCTTTACCGTGTGAAATAGCTCCGTGGAGCATTTAATAAAAGGACGAGAAACGAAAGGAACGGAAAAATATGAGTATATTGATAATTGCGGTTTTATCCTGGTGTCTGTCACAATTTATCAAAACAATGATAAATCTTTTCAAAAACGGAAAGTTTGATTTTGAGCGGCTTTTCGGCGCAGGGGGCTGGCCCAGCGCCCATTCCTCCATGGTCTGCTCGGCGTCCATTGCAGTGGGCAGGACAGAGGGCTTCAATACCACCATCTTTGCGGTTGTTGCCATATTTTCCCTTATCACCATGTACGACGCAATGGGAGTAAGGCGTGAGGCAGGGCAGCACGCCAGAGCTATCAACAAGATAAACAAATATCTTACCGAAATGAAAAATCCCGCCACCTTTGAGGATATAGCAAGCGCCGCCAACAAAAGCATAAAGGCGCTCAAAGAATATGTGGGTCACACTCCCTTTGAAGTAGTCAGCGGGGCGCTTATCGGAATAGCCTTCGGCTTTGTCATGCCTCTGAATTTTGTGCCGTAAAATTTATGGTGAAAAAAATCCATTATCGGAATTTCAACGAATTTTTTTAAGCGGGTGCGTTAAAAATTATGAATGAAAAAAATAGGGTTGTTGATATATTAAAAAGCGGCTCTCTTCCGGGAGATCTAAAAAAACTTACTGCTGCCCAGTGCAGACAGCTGTGCAGGGAAATCCGCAAAATAATTATAAAAACCGTCAGCGAAAACGGCGGACATCTGGCTTCAAATCTGGGAACGGTGGAGCTTACCCTTGCCATTCACAGAGTATTCGATTCACCAAAGGATAAGATCATCTGGGACGTGGGTCACCAGGCATATACCCATAAAATTTTAACGGGCAGACTGGACGAATTTTCCACCCTTCGTCGGGAGGGTGGCATTTCGGGCTTTGCAAAGCCCAATGAATCGGAGCATGATATTTTTATTTCGGGTCACAGCAGCAACTCCATTTCCGCCGCCTGCGGAGTGGCGGCCTCCATGCGCATCAAAGGAGATGACCACAGCGTTATCGCCGTTATCGGGGACGGCGCTCTTACGGGGGGAATGGCGTTTGAGGGGCTCAACAATGCGGCAAAATGCGGCGGTAATCTTATAGTTATTTTAAATGACAATGAAATGTCCATTTCAAAAAATGTGGGCAGCCTGTCCAAATATCTTTCCTCCATAAGAGGGCGGCAGTCATATGTGGAGGCAAAGCAAAAGGTGGAGAAGATCCTTGACAGAATGCCTGTAATCGGCGCTCCGGTAAAGGATCTGGTAACAGCTTCCAAAGACGCTTTAAGGTGGTTCCTTTATCATTCCAGCGGTGTATCGGGGGGGCTTACCATGTTCGAGAATCTGGGGTTTGTTTACCTGGGTCCTGTGGACGGGCATAATTCGGAAAGCCTGGAGCAGTATCTTAAAGCCGCAAAGGCAGCAAAAAAGCCTGTGCTCGTTCATGTAAAAACCGTTAAGGGAAAGGGCTACAAGCCTGCGGAAAATAATCCCGGAGCTTTTCATGGAGTAGCGCCTAAGATCATGAAAATGGGCAACCCCGAGCATATCAGCGACGACAGCTTTTCGGCGGTCATGGGCAGGGAGCTGCTTGCTCTCGGGGAAAAGGACGAACGTATCTGTGCTGTTACCGCTGCCATGAAATATGCCACGGGACTGAACTTTTTTGCCTCGGAGTTTCCCGAAAGATTTTTTGACGTGGGCATTGCCGAACAGCACGCAGTCACTTTTGCGGCAGGGCTGGCAGTAAACGGAATGATCCCTGTGTTTGCGGTGTATTCCAGCTTTCTTCAACGGGGCTACGACCAGATCATTCATGACGCAGCCATTGAACAGACCCACATAGTCCTTGCAGTGGATAGGGCGGGGATAGTCGGAGAGGATGGGGAGACTCATCAGGGCTTGTTTGATGTGCCTATGCTTACCTGCATTCCGGGGATAACCGTTTATTCCCCGGGAAATTATGCCGAGCTGCGAAATAGCCTGAAGCGGGCGGTCTACGATACCAAGGGAGTTGCGGCGGTGCGTTATCCAAGGGGAGCGCAGCCCGAGGTACATAGCCCCGAGGAAAATATCACCGATAATTTTTCCTTTGTGAACCGGGGAGGCGTTCTTGCCGCAGGCTACGGCAGAACAGGTATCATGACTGCTGCGGCAGCCTGTGAAGCGGATTGCAGCAGCCTGCGGCTTGTGAAAATATTCCCCATTGAAGAGGAGATCATAAAGATCTGCAAAAGCTTCAAGCAGATAATTTTCTTTGAGGAATCCTCCGAGCGGGGCGGGATAGCAGAGCTGTTGTCGGCGAAGCTTATGAAGTGCGGTTTTTGCGGCAGCATAGAGATCCATGCTATAAGCGGTTTTGTAAAGCAGGCAAGTTCCGGGGATATTTTAAAGCGCTTTGACCTTGATAAGGAGAACATGATAAAAAAGTTAAAATCGGCAGCCGTTGCAGCCACTGCTGCGAATGCCGCCGGTGCGGGGGAAAAATAAATGCGGCTTGATTTGTATTTATTCCAAAAGGGAGAGACACCTAGCCGTGAAGCTGCAAAAAAGCTTATAACGGAGGGGCTTGTGAACGTGAACGGCAAACCCTGTAAACGCCCTGCCGCAGACATAAAGGACGGAGACGAGGTGGAAGTAACAAGCTGCTGCCCATATGTGGGCAGGGGGGCGTATAAGCTTAAAAAGGCGGTCGAGGTTTTCGGGCTTGAGCTTACGGGACTTGAATGTGGTGATTTCGGGGCTTCAACGGGAGGATTTACCCAGATCATGCTCCTTTGCGGCGCAAAAAAAGTATATGCTGTTGATGTTGGGCACGGTCAGCTTGCACAGAGCCTTTCGGAGGACAGCAGAGTGGTCAGTCTGGAGGGGGTAAATATCAGGGGGATCACTTCCGAAAGCTTTCCCTGCGCTCTTGACTTTGCGGCGGCTGATCTGTCCTTTATTTCCCTTAAATTCGCCGTTCCTCCAATTTCCTCGGTGCTTAAAGAGGGAGGAAAAACGATAATGCTTATAAAGCCCCAGTTTGAATGCGGCAGGGAGCTTGTGGGGAAAAAGGGAATTATAAAGTCTCCCAAGATACACATTCGTGTGATAAAAGAAATAATCGAATGCTTCGGTACAGCCGGCATTGCAGTAAGGGGGCTCGACTACTCCCCCATAACAGGCGGCAGCGGAAATATCGAGTATCTTATTTTCGGCGAAAAGGGCGGGGAAAAATCTTTTGTTGACATTGACGGCACGGTAGGCTCGGCGTGGGAAAATTTAGTATGATATTTTCTTCAAGAACGGTATATCACGAAAGGAATCAAAAATAAATGAAAGCTGTAATATGCCCCAATTTTTCAAAAAACAACGCCTTTGAGGTAACGGCAAAGGTATGCTCAATCCTTGTGAATATGGGTTTTGAGCTTTTCGGGGACGAGGAGATCATCGACAGATTCCCTCCGAAAAGCAGGGTGATCCCCGCAAGTCCTAAGGAAATTTCGGGGGAATGCGATTTTATAATAGCCATAGGCGGGGACGGTACGATCCTGGAGGCTTCAGCCTATGCTGCCCTGGGAAACAAGCCGTTATTGGGCATAAACACAGGGCGGTTGGGGTTTATGGCTTCCATGGAGCAGACGGAGCTTTACAACCTGTCAAAGCTTATGAGCGGCGACTACCGCACGGAAAACCGAATGCTTCTGGAATGCGTTCACCGCACCGAAAATGACAGCGAAGCCCATATTTACACCGCCCTTAACGATGTAGTCATAGGCTGCAAATATTCGGGGCTTACGGATTTTTCCATAACAGCCAAGGACAGGGAAATAACTTCCGTGAGGGCTGACGGTCTGATATTTTCCACCCCCACGGGCTCTACAGCCTACGCTCTTTCCGCAGGGGGACCTATAATCGAGCCGTCTCTTGAATGCATTCAGATGACGCCTATCTGTCCCCATTCCCTTTTTGCCCGCACCATGATCTTTGACGGCGGCAGGAGACTTACGCTGTCCGCACAGGTAAAGACCAAGGGCAGTCTTTACATCTGCATTGACGGGCAGATAACGGGAGGAATTGACCCGGGGGACGCTCTTGAAATTTACCGCTCGGAAAAGACGCTGAAGCTTATTGATATTGCGGGGGATTCATTCTATTCAGCCGTAAACCGCAAGCTTATGAATTCGCTGAAATAACAGGGCAAGAAAATTACCTGCAAGAGGGTGCTTTAAACTTTATGAGATCAAGTCGTATGCAAGCTATAAAAAATATAATCGAAACTGAAAATATCACCACTCAGCAGCAGCTGAAAAAAGCCGTTACCGATAAGGGTTTTGCAGTGACTCAGGCAACCCTTTCAAGGGATATGACAGCTTTGGGGATAATCAAAAGGAACGGCAGATATATTATTCCGCCCATAAAGACCATTCCCCCTCTTATCGGGGAATCCGTCAGGGAGATCGACAGAGCAATGAACACGGTTGTGTTCAAATGCCGTGCGGGCACTGCAAACGCCGCCTGCGCCGCCTTTGACAGCCTTGATATGCCGGGAGTTGTGGGTACTATCGCTGGAGATGATACGATCTTCATTTTAATGCGCACCCCCAAGGACGCCGCCGCCTTTGAAAAGCTTATGCGAGGGCTTATGGAGGCAGAAAAATAAATTAACTTGGCGAAAGGATGTCAAAGCAATGCTAAGTGAGCTTTATATAAAAAATCTTGCAATAATCGAGGAAGCTGTTATTCCCTTTACGGATAATTTCAATGCATTTACAGGGGAAACGGGAGCGGGAAAGTCAATTTTAATCAACGGTATAAACGCCGTTCTGGGGCAGCGGGTAACAAAGGATATAGTCCGCACAGGCTGCGATAAGGCGGTAATATCCGCTCTGTTCACAAACCTTACAAAGTCAGAGGAAGCTCTCCTTGACGAAATGGGTATTTCCCATGACGACGGTCAGCTTTCCCTTGCAAGAGAGATTATGGCGGACGGAGGCAGTGCGGCAAGAGTCAATATGATGAAATCCTCCGTGGCGGTTTTGCGGGAGATAGGCAGTCGGCTGGTGAATATCCACGGTCAGCATGACAATCAGGTACTTCTTACTCCCGAAAAACATTTGGGGATACTGGACAGCTACGGAGGACTTGCTCCCGTGCAGGAAGAATATCACGAGAGCTTCAAGCGCTTGCAGGAGGCTTCAAGGCATTTGAAAAAGCTTACCTTGGAGCGCCGTGAGCGTTTGGAGCGGCAGGATATTTTAAAGGAACGTGTGGACACCATAGGAGCGCTGGAGCTTTGCGAGGGCGAGGACGAGGAACTGGAAAAAGAGTACAGGGCAGCCCGGAGCGGAGGCGATATACTCCGCGATCTGGCGGAGGTCTGCCTGCTGCTCAGAGGGGACGACGACGATTCACCGAATGCGGAAGAACTGCTTTCGTCCGCTTGCGAGAGCCTGAGCTCCGCGGCAGAGGAATCGGGCAGCGAAAGTCTGCAAAACCTTGCTGCAAGGTTGGAAAGCGCACGGGTGGAGCTGGCGGACATTGCCTATGAAGCTTCCGAAGAGCGGGACAGGGTGGATGTTGACCCTGCACGTCTGGAATATCTTGCCGACCGCCTGAGCGAAATAAACCGCCTTAAAAAGAAATATAACGGCGACCTTTCCGATGTGATAAAGGTTTACGAGGAGGCAGCCGCCGAGCTTGCGGCAATAGAAAGCTCCGACAGCGAGATCGAGGCGGCGGCGGCGGAGCGGGAGAGGCTTTTAGCGGAGGTCTCCGAAAAGGCAAAGGCGCTTTCCGCAGCAAGAGAAAAGGCAGCGGCGGATTTTTCAAAGCAGGTGGAAAAGGAGCTTAGCTTTCTCGATATGCCGAATGTAACCA
>CAMWIR010000114.1 GCA_947174365.1 uncultured Ruminococcus sp.
GAAATATACAATAAATTTATAAATGATGATCTTCTTGTTATGTCCTGCGGATTTGCGGGATTTGACCAGATTGAATTTATTGAAAGGGATGTATCGGACAGGATAAAGTTCATAGGCTTTCCCTCGGAGACCGAGAATTATCATATTGCAGTACCCACAACGTCTTTATCGATTTTTACCAAGTCCAAAAACCAAACGGGTGCATTTGATTTTATAAAATTTTGTACATCTTATGAGGCATATGTTGATAACACAGACGGTACGGAAAGGATCACTCACAGCCATGCTTTACCGATAAATCGGGACGCTTTGAATTTTCACTATAACTGGTCAATCGAAACAAATGTATTGGAAATTGACGAAAATATAAAAAGAAGTTATTGTGACGAAATAATGAAGCAAATCAACTCGGTCAACGGCTCGGGAAATATGACGTGCAATGCGATAGGCGATATTTTAGCCGAGGAATTAACATCATATTTTAACGGGGATAAAGAGCCCGATGAGGTGTGCAGAATTATTCAAAGCAGGGTAACTATTTATTTGAGCGAACAATCTTAAATATTACTTTATTTGCCGATTGTATTCATATTTATTCAAAATTGTAGAAAATAAACTATTTTGTGGGAAATGTTAAAAAATATTACTTGAAATGGAAACAGAATTATGATATAATAGTTGTATCTTTTTTGAAAGGAGGCGGGCGTGTTATGGTTTTAAGGCTGCGGGAGATACCGTGGATATTTATGGAGATGACGGAACAGGCTGCACCTGTTGCGCCAACGGCAACGTCCTCACAGGCGGACAAGCCTGTGACGGGCGCAGGGGCGGCTGTGGGTATGGCGGTTCTGGCTATGGTGCTCATTTATATAGTTACGGCTAATTTACAGAAGATCGCCGGTGCGGTGGACAGGCTGCTGGGCAGGAAACCCGACGACAGCGCCGCCTCAGGGGTCGAACCTATTCCCGAAAGGGTGGAGGAGAATTACAGAGTCAAAGACATTTACGAGGGCGAACTGAACCTCGATGATAATAATCAAGATCAAAACCGGGAGGAAAGATAAATGGCTAAGGATAACAAAAAAATGGTGGACGCCATTACTTCAATGGACGAGGATTTCGCAAAATGGTACACGGACATTGTGAAAAAGGCGGAGCTGATCGAATATACCAGCGTTAAGGGCTGCATGGTGATAAGGCCTTACGGCTACGCTATCTGGGAGAATATTCAGAGGATTCTGGACGGAATGTTCAAAGAGACGGGGCATGAGAATGTTTGTATGCCTATGTTTATTCCCGAGAGCCTTTTGCAGAAGGAAAAAGACCATGTGGAGGGGTTTGCACCCGAGGTTGCGTGGGTAACTCACGGCGGCAGCGAAAAGCTGGAGGACAGGCTTTGCGTGCGCCCTACTTCAGAGACGCTGTTCTGCGAGCATTATGCAAATATTGTGCATTCATACAGGGACTTACCCAAGCTGTACAATCAGTGGGTCTCGGTGGTGCGGTGGGAAAAGACCACACGTCCTTTCCTGCGGTCAAGGGAATTTTTATGGCAGGAGGGGCACACCATTCATGCCACTGCAGAGGAGGCTATTGAGGAGACAGAGCGTATGCTGAATGTTTATGCACGTTTCTGTGAAGAGAGTCTTGCTATGCCTGTGATAAAGGGAAGAAAGACAGACAGCGACAAGTTTGCGGGTGCGGAGGCTACCTATGCCATTGAAGCTCTTATGCACGACGGAAAGGCTTTGCAGGCGGGCACTTCCCACTATTTCGGGGACGGCTTTGCAAAGGCTTTTGAGATAATGTACACCGACAAGGAAAACAAAAAGGTTTATCCTCATCAGACTTCGTGGGGAGTTACGACGAGGCTTATCGGTGCGGTGATAATGACTCACGGCGACGATAACGGGCTGGTACTGCCTCCTGCGGTAGCGCCCATTCAGGCGGTGATAGTGCCCATTCAGCAGTTTAAGGAGGGTGTGCTTGAAAAGGCGCGTGAGCTTGAAGCAACGCTCAAGGCTGCGGGCATTCGTGTTAAGGTGGACGACAGCGACAACAGCCCCGGGTGGAAATTTGCGGAGTATGAGATGAAGGGCGTGCCTGTAAGAATCGAGGTAGGGCCTAAGGATATTGAACAGAATCAGTGCGTGATTGTGACGAGGCATAACCGTGAAAAGAGCTTTGTTTCGCTGGAGGGGATCGAGGCGGCTGTAGAGGGCAAGCTTCGGGAGGTTCATGACGGGCTTTATAAGGCGGCTCTGGAAAACAGGGAGCGGAGGACTTATGCGTGCACGAGTATGGATGAGATAAGCGATGTGCTCCAAAAGAACGGCGACGGCTTTATTAAGGCCATGTGGTGCGGCGAAGAAGAGTGCGAGGACAAGGTCAAGGAGGCAACGGGGGTAGGCTCACGGTGCATTCCCTTTGAGCAGGAAAAGCTGTCGGAGGTCTGTGTTTGCTGCGGTAAACCCGCTAAGTGCATGGTTTATTTCGGGAAGGCTTATTAATAGAAGCCGGAAGCTTGACATTTTTTACTCACTTAATTTGTAATGATATAAAAAGGGGCATTAAGCACGAGGCTGAAAGATATTGCATACAGCAGGTGTAATGCAATACATTTCACCTATTGCTTGCTGCCCCTGTTTGTATATTTTTTTGACATTTGGGTGTTTTTCTGCGGTACGCTGCATTGTTGACGTTTGATGTTACATTATTGTAAAAATATTCTTGTTAAATTGCACAAATATCACTGTTAGTTTTGATAACTATTTCACGAAATTGTGCAGATTTAGTAAAAATCCTTTGACATTTTCTGAAAATATGGTAAAATAGAATTAATAGGTTTTGCACGATCCGCATTTTGTTTTTTCTTGTATTGGGGCAAGGTTTCCGCCGAAAGCTGTCCCAAGGTGCAAATGTCGCACCAAGGTGAAAGATCGCACTAAAGTGCAAGGCCGTCAATCTTAATGAACGCTGCGGATAAAGGATTGAAATATTTAAAAAATTCAAACCGGGTTTTGCCCTTTGCGTCTTGACTCGGTTTTCTGCGAAAACCGCAAAACTCATAACCCAGAAAGGAATAGTTATATGTCTAAAATTATCGCCATAACATCCGGTAAAGGCGGCACCGGTAAGTCGTCCATATGTTCCGAGCTGGGCTTTGCGTTGGCAAAGCAGGGCAACAGAACTCTTATAATCGAGCTTGACTTCGGTCTGAGATGTCTTGATATCATGCTGGGAGTAAAGGACGATATAACCTATGACCTCGGCAGTGTGCTCAAGGGCGAATGTGATATCTACAAGGCTACCACACAGGTAAAGATCGCCTCAAACCTCAGTATTGTATGCGCCCCCGAGGATCCTTTTGCAAGGGTTGACGCAGAGACGATAAAGAATATCTGCCAGGAGATGAGAAAGTACTACGAATACATAATCGTAGACACCTCGGCGGGTACTAATGCCAGCGTTTTCGACGTTGTTGAACAGTCCGATCTTATTCTTATAAACACCACTCCCGACCCTGTATGTGTACGCGACGCACGGACAATGTCCGATGAGTTCTACAAGAGGGGCAACAAGAAGCAGAGGCTTATTATTAACAAGGTAAATCCCGATATCTTCAAAGCGGATCTTATCGTGGATCTGGATGAGATAATCGACACGGTAGGCGTTCAGCTTATCGGCGTTATTCCCGATGACGACGCTGTTATAATAGCCACCTCCAAGGGCGAGCCGCTGCCCAGCACTTCACTGGCGTTCAAGGCGTTCGACTCCATTTCCAAGAGGATAAAGGGCGAGGATGTGCCCCTGAGCTTCAAGGTGCTGCTCCAGTAACTTTTGCGCTGACGGCCCTGATAATGATCTGCTTGGGCTGCAAAGACTTTACAGAGAAAGGGATGTGTTAAATTGAATATTGCTCTTATAGCTCATGACGCAAAAAAAGAACTTATGGTGCAGTTCTGCATTGCCTACTGCGGTGTGCTGTCCCGCCACAATCTTTGCGCTACGGGTACTACAGGCAAGATGATAGCTCAGGCGACAGGGCTTAACATTCAGCGTTATCTGAGCGGCTCTCAAGGCGGAGATCAGCAGATAAGCGCCCGTATTTCCTGCAATGAGATAGACCTGCTGCTGTTTTTCAGAGACCCTTTGCGCCCCAAGCCTCATGAGCCTAACGAAATGAACCTTTTAAGGCTCTGCGATGTTCACAACATTCCTGTAGGCACCAACATTGCCACTGCCGAAGCGCTTATCCACGCTCTTGAAAGAGGCGATCTTGACTGGCGGCAGATACTTAATCCCGTTGAATAACGACGGCGGGGGCAAATTCAGTTTTTTAAAATTCATATTATCAATGGCTGTGACCCGAAAGAAGCTTTGCAATCGGCATTTTCAGAGAGAAGCGGAGTTGCTGAAACCGCTTTGATGCTGTGCAGGGACTTGGACATTCGGCGAGCTGACAGGTGAATGAAAAGCTTGTCCGTGTGTTCTGCGTTAAGGAATATAAACGAGGCTTTATTTTGTGGGAGCTTCCCGAAATAAGGCGAATATGGGTTGGTATCACGGCTTTCGGTCGTCCCTAAAAGCGGTTTTGCGCTGCTTTTGTTATGGGGCGGCTTTTTGCTTTTTTTAAAAGCTCACCCTTTTGGATGTGCGAAATTTATTAAGGATTTTTATGAAAGGAATGATTTTATATGAAGCTTGTGGCAACAAGAAACAAGGGCGCTAAAGACATATTGCCTGCGGATATTCACAAATGGAGGACAGTGGAGCAGGTCGCTGCTGACATTGCGGAATGCTACGGATTTAAGGAAATAAGAATCCCCACATTTGAAAAGACAGAGCTTTTTGTTCGGTCGGTAGGTGAGACCACGGACGTGGTGCAAAAGGAAATGTTCACGGTGACAGGGACGGAGAGCAGCTTTACTCTGCGCCCCGAGGGCACGGCTGGGGTGATACGTGCGCTTCTGCAGAACGGACTTATGAACGAGGCTGCGCCTCAGAAGCTGTTTTATTTTGTAAACTGCTTCAGGCATGAGAATGTGCAGAAGGGGCGGCTTTGGGAATTTCACCAGTTCGGGGCGGAAATGGCGGGCAGCCACTCCCCTGCTGCGGACGCTGAAGTCATTTGCTTTGCGGGTGATATTCTTAAAGGGCTGGGTCTGCAAAATATAAGTCTGCACATCAACTCTATCGGCTGTCCTAAGTGCAGAGAGGAATATTACAAGGTACTGCGGGAATTTTTATCCCCTAACAGGGAAAAGCTTTGCGGCACTTGTCAGTCAAGATTTGAGAAAAATCCCATGAGAATACTGGACTGCAAAAGCGACATTTGCAAAGGAATCGCAGAGGGTGCACCTCTTATTACCGATTATCTCTGCGATGAGTGCAGGGAGCATTTTAAGCGGCTGTGTGGCATTCTTGACGAAATGGGCGTAGAGTATGTTATTGACCCGAAGATCGTCAGAGGCCTCGATTATTACACAAAAACGGTATTTGAATTTATTTCCGATGACATCGGCGCTCAGGGTACGATCTGCGGCGGGGGCAGATATGACGGACTAATTGAAGAGATCGGTGGAGCGCCCACTCCTGCGCTGGGATTTGCTATGGGCTTGGAGCGTGTGATAATGGCTATGGAATCTCAGGGAGTGGAATTCATGCCCGAACCGGGCTGCGATATTTACATTGCTTCCATGGGCGAAAATGCGCAGGGACAGGCTATGAAGCTTATCCGGGAGCTTCGTGAGGCGGGACATCGTGCACAGGGGGACGTAATGGGACGCGAACTGCGGGGGCAGCTGAAATATGCCGACAAAATAGGGGCTGCATATTCTGCCGTTATAGGCGACAGCGAGCTTGAAAGCGGAAAGGTCACCCTTAAAAATATGAAGTCGGGTGAAAAGACCGAGCTGCCTTTGCTGCCTTTAGCGGATTTTGTGGATAAATTCACGGACATAAGCATGGCGGATATGTTTGATGAGGATTAAGCTTTATCAGTACGGCTCACACCTTTGCAGCTTTGACGAGAGTGTCATTCGTGAGATAATGAGGGCGGACAGCTCTGCGGGGCAGGAGGAGGAGTACAGGCGGGTAATGGAAATAATGGGAAATCTTTCCCAAAAGCATTCCCGAAAAAAAACTCCCGAGGAGTCCTTGGAAATCGATCTGGGAGTGGTGCTGGAGGACGGCGAGCTTACAGCGGACAAGACTCTGGCGCTGCCTATGCTTTTATCGGCGGTAAAGCGGCAGGGGGCAGCGGTAAGGCTTCTGCCGGAAATTTCCCGCACCATGACCGTTTACACAAATATGCAGACGGCGGTGCTGGAGATACATTACCGAAGTCTTATTAACCTTAAACGCCTGTGCGAAGCGGTCTGCGACGGACTGTACGAGAATGATGATGAGGTCGGTTTCCGGGCGGATAAAGCAGCGAAAAAAATAATCGCTGCTTTGCCCCGTGAGCAGCTTGCGCTGGACAACAAAATTGATCTGCGGCTGCTGCGGAGCGCTGTTCGGGGAATCGAGGCTGTTTCGGCGCAGTGCACCCAAAAGGCAAACTCCGAGAGGCTGGAGGAATTTATAAGTTCGGTAGAACCTTTATTAAAGCGGCTTGAACGCATGGAAGAGGAAAATGACGATTCCTCGAAATAATATTCTTATATTATTATAACACAATGCAACAGAAATGCCCATTAAGATTTTATTAAGATAAATTAAAATTTGCTTTAATGTTTAATATATTGCGAAAAGCAATTTAACTATATGCTTTATAATTCAAGGCAACGTTAAAAATTTACCAAAACAGGAGGAAATAAAAATGGCTGACAATATGAAAGGCTTGAAGCGCACCCATTATTGCGGTGAAGTTACCGAAGCGGGACAGGTCGTGACCGTGGGAGGATATGTAGACACGGTGAGAAACAAAGGGGGTATTATCTTTATTGTGCTGCGGGACAGAACTGGAGTGGTGCAGCTGACGTTCAATGAAAACAGCGACCCCGAAATTTTCGAAAAGGCGGCTTCCTGCCGTTCGGAATATGTGGTCATGGCCAAAGGCGAGGTGCGAAACAGAGAGAGCGTCAACGATAAGATCGCCACAGGAAAGGTGGAGATATTTGCGGACGATCTGCGCATTTTAGCCAAAGCGCAGACTCCGCCCTTTGAGATCGTAGACGACCTTAACACCAATGAGGAGCTGAGGCTCAAATACCGCTATCTTGACCTGCGCCGTGCGCCGCTGCAGAGGAACATTATAATGCGCTCAAAAATCGCAAAGACAGCAAGGGATTATTTTTACGAAAACGGATTTATCGAGATAGAAACTCCCATGATGATAAAATCCACCCCCGAGGGAGCGAGGGATTATTTAGTGCCCTCAAGAGTGCACAAGGGCAGCTTTTACGCATTGCCCCAATCCCCTCAGATCTACAAGCAGCTGCTCATGGTGTCGGGCTTTGACAGGTATATACAGCTTGCAAGGTGCTTCCGTGACGAGGATCTGCGTGCGGACAGGCAGCCGGAATTTACCCAGATCGACCTTGAGATGTCCTTTGTGGACACAGACGATATTATGGAAATGGTTGAGGGGCTGATAAAGCGTTTGTGGGGGGATATCCTGGACAGAGATGTGGATATGCCGCTGCCCAGACTCACTTATACCGAAGCCATGAACCGCTTCGGCTCGGACAAGCCCGATACACGCTTCGGCATGGAGATCACCGATCTTTCCGAAACAGTAAAGGACAGCGGCTTCGGGGTATTTGCAAATGCTGTCGGAAGCGGCGGCATGGTAGGGTGCATTACCGCAAAGAACGCTGCGGGGACTTTTACCCGAAAGGAGATAGACAAGCTGACGGAATATGTCAAGGGTATCGGCGTTAAGGGACTTGCCTACATTCGCTGGGTCGATGACGCTCCGAACTGCTCTTTCGGGAAATTTCTCGGCGAGGGTGAACTGGATAAGATAATGGCTGCGGCAGGGGCGGAAAAAGGCGATGTGGTATTTATCATTGCCGACAAGAGAAGCACCGTGCTCAGTTCCCTGGGTGCACTGCGGCTCAAAGCGGCAAAGCAGCTGGGCATTATCCCCGAGGGTAAATTCAATTTCCTGTGGATAACCGAAATGCCTTTCTTTGAATACAACGAGGAAACAGGGCACTGGGACGCTATGCACCACCCCTTTACCATGCCCATGGACGAGTGCATACAATATCTTGACAGCGCTCCCGAAAAGGTTTTTGCCAAGGCATTCGATCTGGTGCTCAACGGAACGGAGCTTTCCAGCGGGTCTATAAGAATTACCGATTATGAATTGCAGGAGAAAATGTTTTCGGCGCTGGGTCTGACAAAGGAAGAGATAGAGGCAAAGTTCGGCTTCCTGGTAGACGCCTACAAATACGGCGCTGCCCCCCACGGCGGCATGGGACTCGGCCTCGACAGGATAGCCATGATAATGTGCGGAGCGGATAATCTCCGCGACGTTACGGCGTTCCCCAAGGTGCAGAACGCTTCCGAGCTTATGAGCGACTGCCCCGCCAAGGTGGATGATGAGAGCCTGGCGGTACTGGGTATCAGAACTATTGAGGAAAAAGAGTAAAAATTTAAAGAGGCAGGATGTGCAAAAGTTACATCCTGCCTCTGTTTTTAAGCCTAAGCATTGCCCGTTAAAAGGAGAAAGCTCTCATCTGATAAAATTCGTTCTGCTGCCCGTTTCGGTTTCGGGCAGAGATATACCCGCATTTTTCCCCGCCTCAAAGCATTTCATCATCCAAGCAAGATTACGGGCAAGGTTGCGCATGGTCTGCATTCCCTCTTCGTCAAGGGCTGCCTCACCGGGAACGCAGCCGTGAACCATATTCCAATATGTAGAACCTGCCACGGGCATTTGAGAAATGCCGAAATATTTGTTCAGGCAGTCAAAGGCAGCCGAATTTCCTCCGCGCCTTGCCACTGCAACACAGGCTCCGGGCTTGAAACGGAACGCTCTGCCGCCGCTGTAGAAAGCCCTGTCAAGAAATGAGAGTATCCGTCCCGAGGGGTGAGCGTAGTAAACAGGCGTGCCGAAAACAAAGCCGTCCGCTGCTTCTGCTTTGGCGATAAATTCATTAACGCCGTCATCGGTGAAAATGCAGCCCTTTTCGCTGCACTGCCCGCAGCCGATGCAGTCACGAACGGGTTGTCCGCCGATATTCACGATCTCGTATTCGATACCCTCCTTTTGCAGCTGCCTGCCCACTTCGTTAAGGGCGGCAGCGGTGTTGCCGTTCGGCTTGGGGCTGCCGCTCAGCATAAGTACTTTCATAATGATTACCTCCGATTTATTTTTAAATTTAAACTGTGCACAACGTTTTTCAAAAAATGCTTCCGAAAAATTTTATTAATCAAAGCTTAAAAGTATTCGTATAATTTTTAGGTAAACACTAACCAAAGCATTTTCCCAAAAATTTCGTTCGTTAAACAGCGGTTTTGGCAGGGTTTTCTCCCCGCCGTAGGCGGGGAGAAAACCTATTATCGGCAGAAACTTAGTTCATACCCTCGCTTCCGTTTTCCCGCAAAAGCTCCTCCGCCCGTGAGCGTAGACCCGGATAAGCTGAAAGATCGGGACTTTTTGCCATAAGCTTTGTTAATGCGGCATTGGTCTCGGCGGGAAGCTCGCGGAATTTGTTAAGGTCGGCAATTTTAAGAGAACCGATACCGCTTTGTCGGCTGCCGAAAAAATCTCCTGCGCCTCTGAGCTTCAGATCAGCCTCCGCTACCTCAAAGCCGTCATTTGTGGAGGCAATGGTGCGCAGACGTTCCCTTGTTTCCTCGCTTAAATTGTCGGTGAGCAGCACGCAATATGACTTGCACCGCCCGCGCC
>CAMWIR010000115.1 GCA_947174365.1 uncultured Ruminococcus sp.
GTGTATATGCTGCTGGGAGCGGCGGGAGCGCCTGTTTTTGCGGGATTTCACGGGGGCTTCGGCTCAGTCGTGGGGCAGTCGGGGGGGTTTATATGGGGGTTTATACCTATGGCGTTTTTGTGCGGGCTGGGGGCGCAGATAAGCAGCGGTTTGCCGACAGCCGCCAATATCACTCCCGACGCCGATCGGACAATGCAGGATATTGGCAAAGCCGTTTCTGCGGCAATTCCGGGGCTTCTGGGGCTGGCGGTCTGCCATGTCTTCGGAGTAATGCAGTGGACGGCGATCAAGGGCGGCGGTATTTTCGGCAGCTTTCTGACTGTATCTGCGCCCTTTCTGCTCAAGGATACTGTTTCCACCGTGTCTGCATACTTTGTTTCGGTCGCTGTGAAAAAAAGAGTAAGAGCCTTTAATAATTAGCAGTCGGCAGGAATGGATAAACAGTGACTTTTTAAGCGGGAGATCTCAAATAAAATCAGCAGTCTGTCCGTCGGAGATATAATTTCCGATGGACAGACTTTTACCATAGATTCAGTATATCAAAGTCAGGGCAATAAAGTTCGGTTATCTTTTCCCAGTCCCTTTCAAGAACAATGCCGTCGGGCTGAACTGCTTTGTACAGCTCATCCAATGACGGATAATTTTGCAGGGCACTTTCCCCCTCAGTGCCGCACTTTATGAATGAACAAAAATCATCATAAATAATTATCATATATTCCCCCGGTCTGTCCGAAAACGTGATAGAAAGCTCCGCCTCAAAGCCGAGGGATATCGACTTTTGCAGCAAAGCTTTTATATCTTCAAATGAATATTGGGGCATAGTTATCCTCCTGTTATACTAACCGCTATAGCAAAACAGCTACGAGCCGTCCCTGGAAAATATTCTGTCAAAGAGGGACTTTTTTCGCTTGCTGTAGCTTTTGAAATTCGGAACGGCAAGGTCAAACATATATTCTCCGATCTTATGTTCCTCTATCGCACCGGGCTTCAAATAGCTTTCCGCGCAGCGGTAGCCCGTGGGCAGGAAATAAAGAACATCAAAGCCAAGCAGACCGAGCAGCGCTGTCATAACGCTGTCCTCGGGAGTTATCACGGTTTCGGTGGTATTGATATAAATGAGTTTGGGATTTTTTCCCGTGAAGTCGAATTTCTGTATCACCCGCAGAAGCTCACTGCTAAGGGACAATCCTACCGCAGCGGTCTCGGCGGGGGTAAGGGGAGAATTTTCGATAAGCAGCTTTATTTTATCCAAAATATAGTCCTGCCGTTCTTCGCTTAAAAAGCCGTATCGGTAAGCGGCATTCTGCTTTATTTCACGGATTTGCAGCCTGCCGCTTCGGTCAACGGTATGTCCCGGGCTGCCGGGATATTTCTCGGAAATAATAGGCGAATTGGCTATGACAGCCGTGTCCTCGGTGATAAGGTCATAGATATTATCCCAGTAATTTTTAACGTCCTTGTCCCTCACTCCCGAGATCTTTGCGGCAATAACGGGTATGACCGCCGTGCCGCCCGAAGCGGTAAAGTTGGGGCGGTACTTGATATCCTCGTTCCACAAAAGAGCTATTTCCTCATAGGTGCTCCGCAGGCGCAGGGAATTCGCTTTGGCGAACTGCTGATTGCGGTAAAGCCCGGTGTCATTGTAAAGCATACCGTCCAGCTCACGCTCGGCGTAAAAGGCGACAGTGCCCATTTGCAAAGCTGCCTCATCTCTCGGGAACTTTTGCACGGGAAAGGAATTCACAAAATTGCGCTCAAAAAGTCTCGGGTCATGAAGCGCACATTTTTTATCAAGATCGGGAGCAAAGATCAGCACATCCGCAGGCAGACGGGAGATAAGCTTTAAAAATAAAGATTCCTTGCCGTCCTTGCAGCCGCCCATAAAAAGCAGGGCAGCGGCGTCGGGAGCTTTCCAGCCGGAAAAAAGATCAAACTGGTAGCGCTTTAACCAGCAGAGCAGATAAACCGCCTTTGCAAGAGCACGGCGAACGTCCTTTTTGTTCTCGAAATATTCCAGCATGACCTCCCCGAAGGCTTTTCTCATAAGGCCTTGAAGCATTGCCGAGGAATGGACGATATTTTTCGACAGATCCCTTATAAGAGAAAAAATATCGCTGTAATTCCCTCTGCGGACAGCAGCGATCTCATCATTTGAGGGAGGCTTTATCCCCTCGTCTATCACCAGCACACGCCGCTGTGCCTTTAGCCGCAGGTACATATTGTACAGATTGCCGAGGTAGGCGTTTTTATCCTCTGTGCCGTTTATCCTGCCGTAAAGGGTGAATATCCTGTTTCCCGTGTTTCTCCTGCTTTCGGGAGATCTTTCAATGTCCGCCAAAAGCTCTCCGCTAAGCCATACATTGGGGATTATTTCGGTTTTTACATCCCGTGAAAGGTCGGCAATAAGCCTGTCGCAGCTGTCAAAATAGCTTTTGAATTTATCAAGGGAATAATCCTTGGGAAAGCTTATACCGCTGACATTTGCCTTTACAGACAGCGCCCCTGTAGGGTCGGCAGCATTATAAGCAGCCTCGTCCTTTAAAATAAGCAGCACATCAAAGCCGCATTTTGAAAGCGCCTCCAGCAGCCATAGGTCATGCTTGCCCGGGTCTGCAAAATACAGCAGCTTAGGAGTCTCTCCACGTGATATTGCCGCAAGGGGTGCGTCAAAATATTTTTTCAGCCAGCAAAGAAATTTTACAAAAACATTTTTGCGGATATTATCGTTCATGCCCTTTTTTTCGCTGTCATTAAGACAGCGGGAAATTTCCTCCGCAAGTCTGCCGCAAAGAGGTCCTCCAAGAGAAAGCGCATTTCTGAGACAGTCGGAAATATAGCCTTCCGAGGAAGAAAACGTTCCCTTTAAAGCCGACAGACTATGGGCAGTTTCTTCGGCTGCGGGGTTTGCAAGCTTATTTTCAAATACTCCGCCGCACCCCCGGCAAAGCTTATAATAACGCTCGATAAAGCGGTCAATATCCGGGCTATACAGGGTAAGCCTGATACAATTTCCCTTGTTAGCTTCTGCACTGCTTCGGACATTGCCGGGCTTGTTCAGAAGATCTTCAAGTGCCTTACAAAAAGTAAAGCTGTTGTTATCCGACTGCATAGGTCTGCTCCTTTTCAGAGGTTAGAGATTAGAGGTTAGAAAATAATATCCCTCAATGTAGATAAAATATGTAAATATGCAATCATTCGCCGCTTTCCGAAATAAATCCCTGACAAAAGGGTATCAGCTGCTTGTAGCTGACGGCAATGTTGATATTCTGGGAGTCCCGCAGAGTGGCGGTGCATATCCCTATGACCTCGCCGTACATATTCAGAAGCGCTCCGCCCGAGCTGCCTCCCGAAATGGGGGCGGTAAACTGGATCATATCCACATCGGATATAGTGCGCAGTCCTGCGATTATCCCGTCGGAAACCGAGTTGAACAGCCCATGAGGACTGCCTATTGCCACTACCTTCTGCCCACGCACAAGCTCCTTTTGTCCGTCGTAAATTTTAAGGGGCTTCATGGGCCTATCTATCCGTAATATTGCCAGGTCGTTGTCGGGGTGATATTTTAAAAGACGGTCGGTACGGTAAATGCAGTCGTCGTTTTCCATGCGGATACGGTATGCTTTGCTTTGACACGCCACATGGCAGTTGGTGAGGATATATCCCCTGCTGTCGATCACCACTCCCGAGCCGCTGCCTGTAACGTGCCCAAGGGAATCCTCGGTCTCTATCATAACCACCGACTCCGCCAGCTGCGCCAGCTCCTCAAAGGTAAGCTCACGGCGGCTTGCGGGAACTTGCTGTGCGGCAGCGTACTGTGCAACAGATTGCCGTGACATATCCGCAGGAATATTTAGGCGTTCCTGCCGTGGGTCTGTATGTGACGGCGTATTTTTCGGGGCGGTATTGTCCTGCTGTGAAGAAAGCGGACGGCGTTTCGGGTGATTGAGATTTACATGATAATTTCCCGATGAATTACCCGGTAAATTTGAATGACCGCCTTGACCGTTTTGATTATTTGCATAAATATTTCCCGTGATCCTTGCAGCGGCTTGCTGTGAACCTATGGGGCTGCGTTTGGGATGATTCAAATTCACATGATAATTTTCATAAGCATTTTCCGCAGGATCATTTTCCTGCGAATACTGTGGAACAGCTGTATTCCTGCATTCTCCAAGGTTAACAGTATGCGAGATATCAAGAAGCCCCGAGGGCAGAGAAAGATCGCCTCCCGGCAGCAGTATCATCACATCATATCCGTAACGGAAGGCAAGCACGCAGAAAAGATATTCCTTCAGGCGGATATTTCCCGAACATATGAATTTTCCTCTGCCCTCCGTGGGAGCTCCCAGCAGCGCAGAACACCAGTAAATAAGGGAGGCGGCGAGATTTTTTTCTATTGTGCTGTTGTAATTGGCGTTAGCGGACTTTTCAAGATCAAGCACGCTTTTCAGCGCCTCCGCAAATTTTTTGTCCGGGAAATTCCCCTCCATTACCGACTGATATTTGTCAACTGCGGCAGTTATGTCTGCGCTGTTTGCAAGGGGCGGAAATTCGGTCACACGGCGGCAGAAGGCTGTCATCTCTCTGTCCAGCTGTTTTATGGAATCCTCATAATTATCGCAGCAGCCTATGGCTCGGATAAACATGCTGTTTTCCGACTGCTTCAGAAAGTCGGGCAGCTTATCAATGAGCTTATAAAAGGACAGCCCGGCAGTTCTTTCCCCACGGAGTGCTATTTCACATTTCGGGAATTTGCGACGAAGCTCCGTATACACGCTCTCGTCGGTCTCGCAGTCCAGGCTTAATTTTTCGGGATTTTCAAGGGACAGCAAGGGAATGAGATCATATCTGAGCTTTGAAATGCTGCATGGGTATAAATCAAATTCCCGCAGATTTTTAAGACCTCTGCAAAACTCAAGGTCACGGACATCACTGTAGATCTCAAGCCTTTCAAGGCTGCGGCAGTGGGAAATTGCTTCAATATTTTTAGGATATTCATTTTCGTAAAATGCCGAGTAGCTAAAGACTTTGAGGTTTGTTAAGCTTTTAAGGAACGAGCAGTCGGGAGTCATATGGCTTTCAAGGTTGATCTCAATGTCCTGCAGGGTCTGTATTTCACCGATTCCGCTGAGATCACCGCTGTCTACTTCGGTCATTTTAAGCATTTCCAGCCGGTCGAATTTTTTAATCCAGTTCATATCGGGATATTTCGTATCAAAAAGCTGGAGGATACGGACTGTGTTTTCCGGGATATTTTTAGGGCAGACGTTTGGGATATAGTCCAGCATAAGCTCCTTTAAATTTGTCATTCCCGCCAGAAATCCAAGGTCGGTACAATGCCCGGAAATACAGAGAGTTTCAAGGTTTTTAAGCTCGGAAAGAGGCGACAGATCCGCCTCCTTTTCAAAAATGTTAAATGACAGCCCTTTAAGTCCCTTGAAAAGAGGCAGCTTTTTTATATCCTCGTCGGACAGCTGCTGACAGTCAAAAAATACCAGCTCCTCCCGGTAGGTGGAGATGTCGTATTCCTTACCGTTGATGATAACAATGCTTGCTGCCGTTTCCATAATTTATCACACTCTCGCAGATATTTATCCGCAGACAGAAAAAAGCTGCCGGGAACCGGGAGCAGTAATAATACCGTTCCCGGCAGCAGAATTGTCTGACCTATATTTGGCGGACACATTATCAGCCCGCATTAAGTCCGTAATCTTTGCAAAGGGCTGCAAGTCCGCCCGAATATCCCTCGCCTATGGCGTTGAATTTCCACTCGCCGCCGTTCCTGTAGAGCCTGCCGCAGACAACGGCGGTCTCAATGGAAAAGTCCTCGCTGAGGTCAAAGCGAACCAGTTCCTCGCCGCTCTTTTCGTCCACTATCCTGATAAATGCATTGGATACCTGACCGAAATTCTGCTTGCGGACATCGGCGTCGTAAATGGTTACGGTGAAGTCGATCTTGTCAACATTTGCAGGTACCTTGGAAAGATCCACAACTATCTGCTCGTCGTCGCCCTCGCCCTCGCCTGTACGGTTGTCACCCTTGCTTTCAACTGCGCCGCTGGGGTGCTTGGGATTGCTGTAGAATACAAAGTCGGCCTCCGACGCTGCCTTGCCGTTAGCGTCCAGCAGAAACGCCGAGGCGTCAAGGTCAAAGTCGCTGCCTCCGTCGTATTTGTTGGTGTCCCAGCCCAGTCCAACGAGAATATTGTTAAGCCCGGGATTAGTTTTTGTAAGGTCGATCTTCTGACCTTTCTGCAAGCTTATTGCCATAATTTTTTACCTCCGTTTTAAAAATTTATTTTTCGGAAAAATTTGCTGACTTTATTATATCACGTTTTTCGGGGGATGTCAACGGTTAAAGCAAATTTTTAATCTTCGGGATTTATTTTTATCGGCATTAATTAAAAGTGAAGCCCAAATATATTAACACATATTCTAAAAAAAGCTTTATGACGCTGCCTATCAAGGGCTTTCCTTCCGAAATGAATAAAGCGGACAATCATTTATATGAATTTTTAACTCACAAAAAAGGGAGACCGCAGCCTCCCTTTATAATTTGTATTTTACGCCCCTGTTATCCCAGCTTCTCGGTAAAATCCGTCATTGCCTCGGATATTTTTATCTGCTGAGGACATACTGCTTCGCAGCTGCGGCAGCCTACACAGGCGGAGGGCTTTTTCTCATCCTCCACTGCCATAAGCGCCATAGGCGCAAGAAATCCGCCGCCGGTAAGTATATGCTCGTTATAAAGTCCTATAAGCATGGGAATGTCCAGACCCTGCGGGCAGTGGGTCGTACAGTAGCGGCAGGAGGTACAGGGCAGTGAGGACGATTTTGTCATTTTATCGGCAATGCCCATAAGGACGGACATTTCCTTTTCGCTTAAAGGTTTTTCTTCCTCGTATGTGGCAATATTTTCTTTAAGCTGCTCCATATTTGACATTCCCGAGAGAGTAACTGTTGTTTCGGGCAGAGACTGTATAAAGCGGAATGCCCAGGCAGCTATGGATTCATCGGGGCGCAGAGCCTTGAGTGCTGCCTCGTCCGCTTCGTCAAGGCTCGCAAGCTTGCCGCCGCGCACAGGCTCCATTACCCAGACGGGAATATTATGCTTTTTGAGAAGCTCTACCTTTTCGCGGGCTTTCTGGAAGGTCCAGTCGAGCCAGTTGAGCTGTATCTGGCAAAATTCCATATGCTCGCCGTAGGCCTTGATGAACCGCTCCATTACGCCGTATTCGCCGTGGGCAGAAAAGCCTAAGTGACGGATCTTGCCCTGCTTTTTCTGCTCCAGGAGATACTCCATAATGCCGTACTGCGGGTCTAAATATTCGTTGATATTCATTTCGCATACGTTGTGGATAAGGTAAAAATCAAAGTATTCCGTTTGGCACTTTTCCAGCTGACGGGGAAAGATCTCCTTTACCTTGGGCATATTGGAAAGGTCGTAGCCGGGAAATTTGGATGCAAGAAAAAAACTGTCCCGGGGGTGCTTTGAAAGGCACTTGCCCATGACGGTCTCCGAATTGCCCGCATGATAGCCCCAGGCAGTGTCAAAGTAGTTTATGCCCTTTTCTATGGCATAGTCCACCATTTGAGCGGCAGCCGTTTCATTGATATTTGCGTCGTCTCCGTCAATGACGGGCAGACGCATTGCGCCGAAGCCCAGGGCGGAAAGCTTTAAGTCACCGAAATTTTTGTAGATCATTACACTTCACCTCATATATTTTTTTCGGGGTATTGCCTTTAACTTTTATTATGGATATTATAGCATTTTTACTTTATTTTGTCAATATTTTTTTCATGCTTCATTCTGAGCAGTCTATAGCATATTTCCGACAGATCTCACTCCGTTCTCACTTTGTTAATCTTATCGGCACAGCGGGCAACGGAACGGAAAAACTTCTCATCGCCGTCACGGTGCTCGCCCGAATTGTTTGTTTTGCTCATAATGATCAGCACATAGGGGGACGGGCTGTCTATATAGCAGACCTCGCTGTAATACTCCCGGAGCAGGCCGAATTTCACTGCTGTATCGCAGCAGTTTATCTCCTTTCTGACTTCACTGTATTCCGACTCAAGAAGCCCTGTCCAAACCGTCTGCCAGCAGTCGTTATCCGAGGATATAACCTTTTCGTGGAGCCGCAGCATGGAGGTGCTGAGAAACTCGGAGTCAACGTTCGGATAATTGGTTCTGCCAAGGCGTACTTTATATCCCCGGCTGTCCGCCATTTTGTTAAAGCCCTCTTTCCCGAAAACACTTATAAGCATATAATAAGCCGTATTGTCCGAATATCTCATGGAATAATCCAGCAGCGTGCGGATACTCCATTTTGTGCCGTAGGCGTAATTTCGGATAACGCCCGCACCGTCTGCCTTGTGCTTTGGCCGATAGACGATCATCTCATCAAGGGAATGATTGCCCTTCTCCATTTCAAGACAGCAGTAATAGGCATAAGGGAGCTTGACCGTACTGCCCCCGGGCATATACCTGTCGGCGTTATGACTGTAAAGGCTGCCCTCCTGCGGGCTGTACAGAAGCACTGCACATTCATAAGGGTAATCTGCAATTATTTTATCCATTTCTCCACAGAGGGACTCGTATGTATCGGTAACACGCTCGTTTAAGGGAAAAACCTTTCCCTCATCGGGAATAACAGGTTCAGGAACAGCATTGCCGGCTTTGTCATCAAAGCCATTGTTCCGTGACGTTTTTGCGCTCCAGGGGCTGCCGCTGTCGGGTCTGTCGGTCACAGTAATGTTTACCGAACAGGCGGGTTTATCGGGCTTGTCCGCTGTGTACAGGTCAAGGCTGCCGCTGCCGGGGGACACGCCTTTGATATCGATATCAATGCTGTTTCCCGACCACTTCCCCCAGGACGGAACAAAGAACCTTTTACCTGCATATTTTATGGAAATATCCTTTGACCCCAGCACTGAGACACGCACCTTTGTCTGCTCCCCCGGGTGCATTTCTTCATCTGTGCTTCCTGCATAGATAAAGCCGTCAGCCACATTCACCCTGCAACGAAGAATTTTTCCGTCCGCGACAGCAAAGATATAAGCTGTTCCCGGCTTACGGCCGATAATATCCGCCGTGTTTTTGCTCATAGGTTCAACGGAAACTATTTCGCTGTCGGCGCTGCCCCATTTCACATTGCCCGATACCCCGGTGACCTTTAATGTGGAGTAATAGTCTGTGGGCAGGTCGATATTTACCGTATTCAGAGCGGGAGTTTTATCTGCATTTATGTCCGCAGACAGCACAGGCGGAGAATTTTCCGCCGATGCTGCGGGAGCGGAACATAATAGGATCATAAGCGACAGAAAAAGTCCGGCAAGTTTGTTTAAAATATGTAACGTTCTTTTATTTAACGGCATACAGAAAGGCCTCCGGATAACATTTTATCTATCGTACCACATTTTCAAGCAAATGTCAACTGCCATATAAATATTATCAAAACTTAACAAGTGAGTTTTTCCGCAAAACCGGCGGTTATCCGAATTCACGCAATGCTGTCGGACTATCAATGAACAACGATCTGACCGACTGCAATATGTCTTTTTATTTTTACACAAAATGTAAAAATTTTTTCTAAAAATATCCTATGTAAGATTTTGTTTTTCAAAAAATTTCAAGATTATTTTCCTAAGTTTTCCTCCAAAAGCTTTTGAATTTTCAAAAATATGCATAATATATTTCCGATGTGTTCCTTAAAACAAAGTCAAGAAAATTCAGCCGCTCTCTCATCCTTTATTATCATTAACAAATTTTGGAAAAATTTTTGCTTTTTAAT
>CAMWIR010000116.1 GCA_947174365.1 uncultured Ruminococcus sp.
TTTCAACCCTGCAGGTTCGGTCAAGGACAGGATCGCAAAGGCAATGATCGACGACGCCGAGGAAAAGGGACTGCTCGTGCCCGGCAGCGTTATAATCGAGCCTACCAGCGGTAATACGGGCATAGGTCTTGCCTCGGTGGCTGCCGCAAGGGGATACAGAATAATCATTGCCATGCCTGAGACAATGAGCATTGAGCGGCGCAAGCTGATGACGGCATACGGCGCAGAGCTGGTTCTGACCGAGGGTTCAAAGGGCATGAAAGGCGCTATTGCCAAAGCGGAGGAGCTGGCAAAGGAGATACCGAACAGCTTTATTCCCTCCCAGTTTACGAATCCCGCAAATCCTGCCGTTCATGAAAAGACCACGGGCGCAGAGATATGGGAGGACACCGAGGGCAGGGTGGATATATTTGTTGCAGGCGTGGGCACAGGCGGCACCGTCAGCGGCACGGGTGCGTATCTTAAATCGAAGAATCCCGATGTAAAGGTAGTGGCTGTAGAGCCGAAAAGCTCTCCCGTGCTCAGCGAGGGAAAAGCAGGGGCGCATAAGATCCAGGGGATCGGCGCAGGCTTTGTTCCCGAGACCCTTAACACAAAAATTTACGATGAGATTATTACCGTGGAAAATGAGGACGCATTTGCCGCAGGGCGGAAGGTAGCACGCAGCGAGGGCGTGCTGGTCGGCATATCCTCCGGGGCTGCCGTATGGGCTGCCATAGAGCTGGCAAAGCGCCCCGAAAACAAGGGCAAGACCATTGTGGCGCTGCTGCCCGATACGGGAGAAAGATATCTTTCAACTACCATGTTCGATTAGAAGCAAGAGGCAGGAATTTGTTATAGTAAACGACATTACATTAGGAAAAAGCCGCCTCCATATCCTAAAATCAAAATATATGACCGCTGCCAATGTCCCCCGCCTCTTAGGCGGCGGGAGACATTTTCGGTTCAGCGGGGGAGGAGTCCCCCAGTGAATCTTGGAATTGCTTCGCAATTCCGGCAGCTTGTTAAAGCTGCACTTGAAAGCGGAAAGAGGTCCTCAATGACTTGACAGCATAAAAGTAAAAAGCGGGAAGTGATGATATGACATTGCAGCAGCTTAGCTATGCCATTGCCATAAGCGAGGCAGGCTCTATGAACAAGGCCGCGGAGCAGCTTTATATAGCCCAGCCCTCTCTTACCGCCTCGGTAAAGGAGCTGGAAAAGGAGATAGGGATATCCATATTCAACCGCGGTGCAAGGGGGATCACCCTTACCGCCGACGGAGTGGAATTTATAGCTTATGCGAGGCAGGTCTATCAGCAGTATCTTATTTTGCAGGAAAAATATACGGGCGGGGGAATAAAGCGCAAATTCGGGGTTTCCGCCCAGCATTATTCCTTTGCTGTGCAGGCGTTTGTGGAAATGGTGGCGGAGTTTAACACCCATGAATACGAGTTCGCCATCCGTGAGACCAAGACCGCCAATGTGATAAATGATGTAAGCAGCCTTAAAAGCGAAATAGGGATAATTTATCTGAGCAACTTCAACAGGCACGTTATCACACGTTTGCTGGAAAACAATCATATTGAGTTTACCCATCTCATTGACTGCGATATTTTTGCATATCTGTGGAAGGGTCATCCGCTGGCAGGGAAAAGCTCCGTAAGCGTTGAGCAGTTAAAGGAATACCCCTGCCTTACCTTTGAGCAGGGGGATAAAAGTTCCTTTTATTTTGCCGAGGAGATAATCGACACATCGGAATTTGCCCGTGTGGTAAAGGTTTCCGACCGAAGCACCGCACTTAATCTGATACAGGGACTTAGCGGCTACACCTTTTGTTCGGGGATAATCTGCAATGAGCTGAACGGCGAGTATACCGCCGTACCCATTGACAACGCCACAGATGCCATGGAGATAGGGTATATCACCAAGAAAAATACAATAATCAGCGGCATAGGTGAAATATACATCGAAAAGCTGAAAGGATCTCTGGAGAGATGCGTGTGATTTTATACTGAATCCCTATTAGGGAAGCACTGATTTAATCGCTTTTTTTGATTATGCTGATTTTATTAATGGCTATAGATGGCGTTTTTTCCTCCGCCTACGGCGGAGGAAAAAACTTTAATCGGCAGTTCCTTAGATTTCCGGGGATAAGCATAAGGAAGCACCGATCAAATGGATTTAAAAATATTATTATTTTTAAACATTTTGATCGGTGCTTTCTAAATTATTAACCGATTTATAAAAATCCAGCGTCTTAAAACCTCTTCCCATCATGTGCAAAAAATACTTTTCACAAATAAACCCCATTTTTTTCAAAGCCTTGTCGGACAATTTAAAATTGAATATCTTCTTCATATCCGCAAGACAAATAAACTGCATCGCATCAAATATCCCCCTGCTGATATCAACACATATATCATCCTGCCTGCGGTAATCGGTCAAATGCTCGCCGCATAAAAATATCCCCCGATTGACAATAAATGTAAGCTCCACATCTTCAAACCGAAAACACTCCGCACACCCCAGGAGATTGGGCAGCATACCAAGTACAGCCGTCAGCCGCAGTTCAAAAACAAGCTTGACAAAGCCGCATTCTCCGTTCCTCTCCGCAAGCATATAAAGACTGTTCATAAACAGCCTGTAAGCGTCCCCGGCCGTCTGATTTTCCGTTACCGCAAAGCCTATAGCCTGTGCCATGTAAGAGGCAAGCGCCACCTTTTCCACGTCCAGCCGCAGCCCGTAAAAGATCCCCTTGACGCTGCAACTGTTCAGATAATACCGCCCTTTCCGCTCGTTAAAGCAAAAGTCGGCGCAGGCAAAAAGCTGTGTCGCGGAATTTGCCGACGAGCTTTGCTTTTTCGCTCCCTTAGCGGTTATCTCTATAACACCCATCTCGGGGGACAGCAATTTAACTATCCTGTCATTGTCCCCCTGCTCCCTCACCCCTATTACCACTCCTCGTGTCGTCCTCAGCAATTTTAGCCGCCTCCGTGGGCCGGGAAATTTTCTGCACCCCGATACCCTTGTAGTAAAGGTAATCGGACACCCTGCCGCTGTTTTCAAAAACGCTCCATCTATCCAAAGAAAATGTATCGGTCATAACAAACCTCCAAGAGATTATTATACTGACCGCTGCCGAAAAACTGAGATTTACCATAGCGGTCGGTATAAGGGAAAAATTACATTCCCCTCTTTAAAAATTATTTCCCGAAAACATTTCATTATAATTGTAAAAATTTAGGGAAGCACTGATTAAAGCTTTTCCTTAAAAATTTTACGTTTGTTAAATGGCGATTTGGCGAGGTTTTCTCCCCGCCGCAGGCGGGGAGAAAACCTTTAATCATCAGTTCCTTAGTCGGATAATGTCTGAACTGTAACATCGGTAATTATCAATCATTGTTCAGCCCGAAATTTCTGATAAGTCCCTCTCTGTTCCGCCAGTCCTCTTTCACCTTTACCCAAAGCTGTAAATTCACCCTTATGCGGAAAAATTCCTCCAGCTCTTCACGGGCAAGCGCCCCCACTTTTTTTAGCATACTCCCGCCCTTGCCTATGACCATTCCCTTGTGGGAATCTCTCTCGCAGTAGATAACAGCGGAAATATTGAGGATATCCTCGCCGCTCTTTGTTACGCTCTCATCAAGGCTTTCTATGGTGACCGCTATCCCGTGTGGAATCTCATCTCTCATAAGCAGCATGACCTTTTCCCTTATCATCTCCGACATTATCACCTTTTCGGGCTGATCCGTCACCGAATCCTCGGGGAAATAATGGGGCGCTTCCACCGCAAGGGAGGTTATTTCCTCCATTAAAATATCAAGTCCGTCATTCTCACGAACGCTTACGGGTATAACCGTCTTAAACTTGCAAAGCTCGGAAAATTCAGCGATCTTCTCTGCGATCTTTCCCTTGTCGGGCAGCAGATCTATTTTGTTGAGCAGCAGTATAACAGGAGTTTTCGACCCCGCAAATTCAGCCATTGCCGCCCTGTCAATATCGTTAATTTTAGCGGTAACGTCCGCCATGTAAACTATGCCGTCTATCCCCGCCATGCAGTCCTTGACTGCCTTGTTCATATGCTCCCCAAGCTTTGTTTTCGCCTTGTGGATACCCGGGGTGTCCATAAAAACATACTGTAGCTCTCCCCTTGTTACCACTCCCGTGATCTTTGTGCGGGTGGTCTGGGGCTTGTCCGTCACCATGGCTATTTTCTCCCCCACAAGGGCGTTGAGGAGGGAAGATTTCCCGGCGTTTGCCCTGCCCGCAATAGTGATAAATACCGATTTTGTGTCCATTTTATTTTCCTTTCATCTGCATGATCTTGCTGCTTAGCTAAGGTCATAGGTGGTATATCCGTAATTTTGTATCATCATCTGAAATTCCGTAAATTGTCTGCGGCTTAAATTCCTTGAAATAAAATTCTTTTTATCAAAGAGTATGCGCACAGGCTCTGCGGATGCGAAAAATTCAAAATAAGGAGGCTTTGCTGTGATATCCCGCTCAGCAATACAAAGGCCGCTTTTATAATGCCGCCCGGCGCACTCGGAAAATAAGATCCCGCTGCCGTCTTTAAAAATAATTCCCCTTTCGTCAACGCTTTTAATATCCGAAAAGCTCACCTGTTTCACAGTAAATTCTCCTTTTTTGCCGCCTCATATTCCTCCCTTAGAATGGAAAAATACAGCCTGCCCACATACCTGCCGTCCATGTAAAAATAATCCCGCAATGTGCCCTCGTATGTAAGACCGCATTTCTCGATCACTCGTTTTGAGGGGGCGTTGATAGTCTTGGTGCATATCTGCACCTTGTGGAGATTAATACTCTCAAAGCCGTATTTTATAACGGCTCTTGCCGCCTCCGTGGCATACCCTTTGCGTTGAAATTCACTGCCGATACAATACTCTATCTCCGCAAAATGATTTTTGCTGTCCACAAGAAAATAAGCTATCTGCCCGATACATTCGTCCGTACCTCCCAGCGCTACCGCCCAGCGGTAGTAATCGTCCTTTTCATAGGAATTTATATATTTTTCCAGCAGCCCCCTTACCGCCTCGCAGGTAGGGTAGATAGGCTCGGAATACATGGACTGTACCTTTTCATCGCCTGCCCAGTTTTTAAAGACATTTTCCGTATCGCTGTATGAAAATCTGCGCAGTATAAGCCGCTCTGTTTCTATGGTCTGAGTTCCCGCGTGCTGTAAATCTGTACCTGTAATCATTTTTCAATCTCCTTTAAGCTTCTCTCCCGAATTTACGCCGAATATAAAAATAAATGCAAATATCACCCATGCCGCTGCACCCAATATTGCAATAGGATTTTCTGCATAAAATTTCCAAATACTCTTCAGAGCTTCCGCGTCCCCAAAAAGCGCAATGCCGCAGCAAACCGCCGTAACGGCGCTTATGAGCACCGCTCCTGCCCCGCAGTCCTTTGCAAGCCGTGCCTCGGGACTTACCTTTCCAGAAATATCCACGGCCGCCTCAACAGCCGTGTTCATGACCTCCGAACCTATCACAAAGCCGATCGATAAGAACAGCGCACAATATGCCCCGGTTGTAAGCTCGTAAAACAAGCTCCATAAAACCACAGTCACCGCCGCGCACAAATGAAACCGCATATTCCGTTCTCTTTTAATGCACTCCCTAACCCCCGCCGCCGCATATGTAAACGAGCGGAGGAAGCTCTTTATATTTTTTTTCATTTGCCCTCGTTTTCCGTAAACGTATTCTCTCGGGAAAGCCCCAGCTCACCCAAAATTTCCTCTTCCTTTTCCCGCATTTTCGCAGCGTCCAGAGGAGATGTTTCATGGTCGTATCCAAGCAAATGCAGCATTGAATGAACCGTTAAAAATCCCACCTCCCGCTCGGGAGAATGCCCGTAAACTTTCGCCTGCTTTACCGCCGTTTCCATGGAAATGACCACATCCCCCAGAAGCATAGCCCCCGTTTCGTGGTTGATGTCATAAACGCCGTTTTCACCCAAAGGGAAGCTGAGCACATCCGTAGACTTGTCCTTTCCCCTGAACTGTCTGTTGAGCTTGCGTATTTCCGCATTGTTCACAAAGGAAACGCTGACTTCCGCATTTCCGGGAAAATGCTCGTTTGCCAGCACCGCAGCGCAGCACTTTCTTACCAGCAGCCGCAGCCCCACGGGAATCTTCACATTTTTCTGATTATTTCTGACATAAACCTTTACCTTCGGCATAATAAACACTCCCAAAATCAATTTCTGTACGCTTTTTCATACGCCCTTATTATATCCTGCACCAGCTTGTGCCTTACAACATCCTTTTCGGTAAATTTCGTAATGGCAATATCCTCCACATTTTTCAGCACATTCATAGCGTCCACAAGGCCCGATTTTTTGGCGTCGGGCAGGTCTATCTGAGTAATATCCCCCGTTATGACCATCTTGCTGCCGAAGCCAAGCCTTGTAAGGAACATTTTTATCTGCTCCCTTGTGGTGTTCTGCGCCTCGTCAAGAATTATGAATGCATCGTCAAGGGTGCGCCCCCTCATGTAAGCCAGAGGCGCTACCTCAATGCTGCCCTTTTCCATGTGCCTCGAAAAGACCTCCGCCCCCATCATATCGAAAAGAGCGTCATATAACGGACGTAAATATGGGTCGACCTTATTCTGCAAATCCCCCGGCAGAAAGCCCAGCTTTTCCCCCGCCTCCACAGCAGGGCGGGTAAGTATTATCCTGCTTGCCTCGTGGTTTTTGAATGCCTTTACCGCCATGGCCACCGCAAGATAGGTTTTCCCCGTCCCCGCAGGGCCTACCCCCATTACCACGGTATTGTTCTTTATGGCGTCCACATATTTTTTCTGCCCCAGAGTCTTTGCCCTTACGACCTTGCCCCCCGCTGTAACGCATATCCCGCCGTCGGTGAGCTTCACAGCCTCTTCTAAGGCGTTTTCCTCCACCATAGCGAAAATATACCGCAGATTCTGCTCGGTTATCTGCTCGCCCCTGTCCGCCATTTCCGCCAGCGCCCTTACCGCCGCTTCAGCCTTTTTAACATTTTCCTCGTCTCCGCTTATGCGGATATCGTTCCCCCTTGCCAGCACAGCCGCCTGATACTGCTTTTGTATAAGATTCAGATTCTCGTCAAACTTCCCGAAAAGCGCTATCACGCTTTCGATCGACGAAACATTCACCACAGCCTCCGCCATAATTTATCACCTGCTTTTTATCCAAACACGTTCCGAAGCATATCCCAAGCAGCCCAAAGCCCCTCAGGACATACATTTTTTATTCACGATTTTTTACACACCGCCAATTATTTCTATTATATCACATCCAAAATGAAAAATAAAGACCTATATGAAAAAATTCTGCTTAACTTTTTTGTATTTCGGGCAATCTATAACATTTCCGAAACATTTCGTAAACATTTATACTGTATTACTGCATTTTCACCGATACAAATTTCTTGCTTCTTGCCTCTTGCTTCCTGCCTCTGTTTGTAACATTTTCACTGTATTTTATAAACAACTGATACACATTTACAAATTTGATTTTGTGTTAAAATGATGAAATTTTGTCAATTGACTTATTAACCCTTGCTAAATTTCCAAAAATATGCTATAATAAATTACGAAGATATAATACTGATTCTCGCCATAAAACCTTAGCAGAAATGCCGCACAAAAGCTTTGATATATGCGGTTTTGGGCGGCAGAGATGCAAAGGTTTTAGGCGAGAATTTGTATACGACGACCATAAACGAAAGAAAGGACGATAATATGGCATTTAACTACAGTTTTTCACAAGTGACCCCTCAGATAGAACAGCTTGCCGAGCTTTGCAAAACCAACGGAGCTATAGATCCCGAGCTTTATACGAAATATGAGGTAAAGCGTGGGCTGCGTGACATTAACGGAAAGGGCGTGCTTGCGGGGCTTACGGAAATTTCGGAGATAGTTTCCTATATAGTTGAGGATAACGAAATGATCCCCTGCGACGGAAAGCTCTATTACAGAGGCTATAACATCAACGATATCGTAGGCGGCTTTGCCCGTGACAATTTTTTCGGCTTTGAGGAAGCGACCTACCTGCTGCTCTTCGGCGACCTGCCAACCAAAGCTCAGCTTGACGAATTTACGGCGCTCTTAGCGGACTTCCGCAAGCTCCCCACCACCTTTGTCCGCGATATTATGATGAAATCCCCCAGTTCGGATATTATGAACAGCATTTCAAGGGGCGTGCTGACCCTGTTTTCATATGACGATTACCCTAACGATACATCAATTCCCAACGTCCTGCGGCAATCGCTGGAGCTTATTTCCCTTATTCCTCTGCTGGCGGTATACGGCTACCAGGCAAAGAATTATTATCTGGACGGGGACAGCTTTATCATACATCAGCCCGTGCCCGAGTATTCCACTGCGCAGAATATTCTTCATCTTCTGCGCCCCGACAATAAGTTCACGGAGCTTGAGGCAAAAGTGCTGGACATTGCCCTTGTGCTTCATGCAGAGCACGGCGGCGGAAATAACTCTACCTTCACCACCCACGTGGTAACATCTTCGGGAACTGATACCTACTCTGCAATTTCGGCAGCTCTCTGCTCCTTAAAAGGTCCGAAGCACGGCGGTGCAAACGTAAAAGTTACCGCTATGTTTGAGGATATAAAGGAAAATATCCGTGACTGGTCGGACGAGGAGGAAATAGGTGTTTACCTTAAAAAGCTCATCAACAAAGAGGCTTTCGACCGCTCGGGTCTTATCTACGGCATGGGACACGCAGTTTATTCCATTTCCGACCCCAGAGCCAATATTTTCCGCAGCTTTGTGGACAGACTGGCAGCGGAAAAGGGCATGGAAAAGGAACTGGAGCTTTACCATATCGTTGAAAGACTTGCTCCGCAGGTCATCGCCAAGGAGCGGCATATCTACAAAGGCGTTTCCGCAAATGTGGACTTCTACAGCGGCTTTGTTTACAGTATGCTGGAGCTGCCCATGGAGCTTTACACACCGCTTTTCGCCATTGCGAGAATTTCCGGCTGGTCGGCTCACCGCATTGAAGAGCTTACCAATGCAGGGAAGATAATCCGTCCCGCTTATAAGAGCGTAGCCCGTCACCGCCCCTATAAGACCATTTCCGAACGATAATGCATACTGTTACAAAGCTTTCCCCCTTTGACAAGCGGGTAAAAGAGGCGCTGGAGCTGGCGGAGGAGGTTTTTCTGGAATTTGACGCTCCTCTTTTCCCGTCCTTTGCCAAGGAGACCTTTCTGGGCTTTCTTCATAGCAGCAAGCTGAAATTCGCCCTGCTTACAGGCAGCGGCGCAGTCTACATATGTACCTCGGAGGGCAGACTTGCGGGCATGGCATCAGTTACAAACCTGAGAAACAGAAAGGAAATTCACCTGAGCCTTGCCTTTGTGCGTGGGGAATTCCAGCGCAAAGGGGTCGGGCGAGCGCTTCTTGACCGCATTATGTCCGATTTCCCAAGAAAGAATATCTCCGTAAATGCAGCGCCGCCGGGCTATGACTTTTACAGATCAATGGGATTTGAGCCGCTGGAAATGGAGACCATGGTCGACGGACTTATTTTCACTAAAATGCTGCTGGAAGCAGGAAACAGGAAGCAAGAGGCAGGAAACGGCAGCCTATAGCATTATAAGTCTCCCATTGATCGGGGGACTTTTTTGCGCATACTTGCGGCATACCGAGCAACAAAGCACAACAAGCGCACGCACTCCACTTGGGTTTCCAAAGGGGGGGATCCCTTTGGAAACCCAAGTGATGTGTGTGCGCTTGTTGTGCTTTTTTTGCACGGTA
>CAMWIR010000117.1 GCA_947174365.1 uncultured Ruminococcus sp.
TATTCCAGCTTTGCAAGAACTGTCGCCTGCAGATCCTCGGCTTTCTCGATATTCGTAAGCTCCAGCAGAGGTGTGCCGCCTATAAGATCGGTGATTTTTTTGTATGTTTTCATAATGATTTCCTCCAAAATATATTTCATATATTTCCTATATGCTTACTATGATTTGAGTATATCACATATTTCCTACTATGTCAATAGGTTTACGGTGTTTTTGTAATTATGCACAAAAGATTTTTTTACGCACGGTTTATTTTAGCAACATCTGCCAAATCATGCAGATAAAAAAACTCCCTGCCGCCAACGCAGCAAGCACAACAAGCACAGCCGCAGACAAGGAGAATAAATTTATATGCAGTAATCCAGAAATCCGCTGTTATGATCCAGTATATCCTGCACGGATATGCTGTCAATGGCTTTTTCCATTGCGCTGTGAATCTCCTCCCACACAAAAGCCACCTTTCTGTCGGATTCGTTTTCGGGCATTTCCGCAGGGAAAAGTTCTCCCTCCACGGCTCTGAGGATATCGCCGACGGTGCATGAATCGGGATTTTTGTTCAATGCATAGCCGCCGTTAGCCCCGCGGTTTGCACGGACTATTCCTGCTTTTACCAGCATGGGAACTATCTGCTCCAGATATTTTTTGGACACATCCTGCCTTGCGGAAATATCCGAAAGAGAAACAACGGTCTCGTTTTTATTCTCTGCCAGGTCTACTATAAGTTTTAAGGCATACCGTGATTTTGCGGAAAATTTCATTTAAACACCACCAAGTAAAATAATCAATGTTCAACGTACTCAGCTTTAATAATTATAAAACATATTTTTGAAATTTTCAATAAAGTTTCCATTAATATTTTAACACACCTTGTTCATAATACTACTGTCGGACGAAAAAAGTCCGGCTAAACAAAAACGGGAGCGAAAAAATGGATTACCATTATCTCCAGAACAGTTTATATCAGAATGCTGCCATGGGAATAACCGCCCTGCGGCAAGTGATACCTGCTGTAAGGGACAGCGGCATGAAAGAGATTCTGCTCAAACAGTACAAGGGTTACAAAACCCAGACAGAGCTTACAAGCGCTCAGATGAAATCACGGGGCATGACCCCGGAAGAACCTTCCGCCTCCGCAAAGCTTATGGCAAGGGCTTCAGCAGCCATGAAGCTGAGGCGTGACAGCAGCAGCGAGAATATCGCTAAAATGCTGATAAAAGGAACAAACACGGGAATAATTGAGCTGACCGAAAAGCTCAACAAAACAACCTCCGATTTTCCCGAGGCGGTGACCTCCGCCAAAGAATACCTGAGACGTGAACAAAGCTATATTGAAAGCTTAAAACCGTATCTGTAAAAGCAGAAAAATTAAAGAAGATTAAAATGGCTAAAAAAAGGCCGACGACAGAAAATCCAAACAAAAACAACGTCAATAAATTTCCACAAAATTTTCCGACAATTTACGGGACATTAAAACTGCGGAAGCTCTTTTCACAAAGAACTTCCGCAGTAAATTTTTTATGCTGACAAAACGCCGCACTTGACAATTTGACCGAAATGAAGTATAATAATTTTACGGAATATTTTGGCTGCGCTTTTTTATGAAATAAATGCGGTTCACTAACTATCAACCGAAAACGGCGGTGTAACAAAAATGAAAAAGGAAACTTACGACTCTCTGCCTGCAAGGGCGGGAAAAGGTCTGCTATGGTGGCTCGGGGGAAAATTCATCTGTGTGATCTTCAATATGTGCATGATACCGCTGCTGGTGCGGTTTATGGCAATGAAAATTTTTACGGCAATTGCTTCTGCGATAATTGTCAATGGGCTTTTCTTCAACTTCGCTTACAACTGCGCTGTAAGGGACAAAAATATCGTGCGGTATCACGGAGCTGAGCGAGACCTCCGAATGTCCCTTAAAATGGCTCTTACCGCTCCCCTGCCCGAATATATTATGTGGATAGCCCTGCTTCTTAGCAAGCTTGGTGTAATAGGCGATATTTTCAATTGGTATATTATCGGGAATATGCAGTGCCTTGCGTGGGTGGATCTGTTCACACAGGGGAGGGATATAGGGTCGCTGTCCTATATCGGTCTTTTCGGGTTGCTGCTGCTTATTCTTATATCACCCGTCACGATAATCCTTACCTATGAGATCACTTTCCGTGACATTGACATAAAAGCGCTGCTGCTTTACGGGAAAAAGGATAATTCAAAAAAGACTGTCAAGTAAAAAATCATCGTGAAAATATATCACTGCAAAATAAAGGTTTTTGAGAATGGGGGAAGAACAATTGCGTGAATTAGCAGATCGGATTGTCAATAAAATCTTATAATAAATGATATTAGCAAGAACATTAGCGCTATCCGTTAAGTTAAGCTTAGAATTAAAAAAACAATGCCGTATTCGGGTAAAATCCGAGTATGGCATTAGTTTTGCAATTCACATTTGACGAGCAAGATACGTGCTTTTCAAAGCAGCATTTTAATTTAATGCACTTAAGATTTGTGCCAGTGCCTCTCCGTATTGCTGACTGACATTTTTCATATAAACCCGATGCTCATACCCTTTCATAAGGACATTAAAGTCATCGGCGGTCATGTAGCTGTCCAAATCATTGGAGTTTCTGCGCACAACAGAACTATGGGAATAATAAGCTGCGATTTCCTTGTCGGTCATACAGCTTTTCATAATCTCGTCTGCCGCAGCGTCCATGCCCCGTTCGCGAAGATAATCAAAGATATTAACAGGGACTTTATCGCTTTTGGTATTGCTGTTGCGTATACCGCCGCCTACACCGCACAGATCCATTTCATTTGTCATTTTATTATAATCACGGTTGGTGATCTTTCCGTCGGTAACATATTTTTCAATAATAGCTTTGCGCACCTCTGTATCGCTCAGATTTTCTCCGTAGAGAGCGTCGCGGCGAGCTTTTATAACTTCTGCTTCACCTCCGCAGGCTTCATTTACCTCCTCTTTGAATTTGCGGATAACAGGAGTATAAATGTCATACTCGGACGGGATAAGTCCATAGTCACCTGCACTTGCTTCAAGAAAATTTTCACCGTAACAGTGCTGATATTTTTCGTATATTGATTTGTATTTTTCCGCATTGCTTAACCCGGAGAAATTTTCCTCCGCAGTAAGACGGTCATAATCTTTGCTGTTGGTAAAGTCAAAGCAGCTGCTGCAATAATTTAATGCGTTCTTGATGTTTTCGTTTTTCTTTTCATCGCCTGTCGTTTTAAATTCATTATATTCGGAGAAATCCGCCGTTGGAATGCTATTTTCATTATTAAACGATTTTCTCAAAACATCACGAAAGCTTGTCACAGATAACTTTTCCGTATACTGTGTCTGCTGTGAAGGAGTTTCGGCTTTTACCTGCCGGGTTTCCTTTGCTTTCAGATAAGAATAAGTGTCGTAACCTATCATGGTATTGGTATACATTGAAACACCTCCATTTTTTTACTCTCTTGCTTCTTGCCTCTTAAACCTCTTGCCTCTGTCAGGGCAGCAGTCTGCCGATGTCTCTGGGGAACATGGAAGCCTGTCTGATATTGGTCAGACCAAGCAGCTTCATAACAAGCCTTTCAAGACCTATGCCAAGTCCGCCGTGAGGGGGAAGCCCATACTTGTGGCTTTCAAGATAGCTCTTGAAGTCGTCGGGGTCAAGACCCTGCGCTTTCATCTTCTCGATCTGCTCGTTGTAATCGTGGATACGCTGTCCGCCTGTGGTTATTTCAAGACCTCTGAAAAGCAGGTCGAATTTGCAGGCTGTTCTGGGGTCGTCCTTGTCGTTCATGGCGTAGAAGGGCGGCTTTGATGAGGGGAAATGGGTAACGAAAATAAACTCCGTACCGTAATTTTCCTTGGAGTAATTACAAAGGAAAACTTCGTCCTCCGGCTCAAGGTCAAATTTATTCTTGCCCTTGCTGCCCTTGATAAGCGTTACCGCCTCTTCAAATCTGATCGTGGGTATCTCCGTAACTTCGGGGATATCCGCCCCGAGAATCTTTATCTCATTGGCGTAATTTTCCTTTAAATATCCCATAAGGAAACGCAGCATAGCCGTTTCCATATTCATAACGTCATACATATCGTTGATAAAGCCCATTTCAAAATCAAGGCCTATATATTCGTTAAGATGACGGGAGGTGGAATGCTTCTCCGCACGGTAAACGGGGGCTATCTCAAATACCCTGTCAAAGAAAGCCACAGCCGCCTGCTTGTAAAACTGGGGAGACTGGTTGAGGAACGCCTCATTTTCAAAATAATCCAGACGGAAAATATTTGCGCCGCCCTCTGCGCCCTGGGCTACTATCTTCGGAGTGTGTATCTCGGTAAAGCCGTTTTGCAGCATAAATGTCCTGAAACCGTTTGCCACGCCTTCCTGGAACTTGAACACAGCCCTTTCGACGGGATTGCGGAGAGAAACTCCCCTGTTGTCAAGATTTACATCAAGACTGCACCCAAGCTTCCTTGCGGAAACGTGCAGAGGATAATCCTGCCCGGGATTGTGCAGCAGCTTAATGCCCTTCAGCGTCAGCTCAATGCCGTTGTAAGCGCGCTCATCGGGCTTTACCGTGCCTGTTACCGTAACATAGCAGCCCTCTTTTATCCCCTCAATGCTGTCGGGGCAGCTGTCGGGGGAATAGACCGTCTGAATAAGCCAGCGGGGCGTTCTGATTATTATAAAGGCAAAGCCGCCCATGTTCTTTACCTTATGCACGCAGGCGGAAACCTCAATATCCTGCCCTGCCTTGCCCTTCGCTTCCTCCAGATCAAAGAAGCCTATGGGGTTCTGTCCGTTTATTTTATCCATTGCTAAATGCACTCCTCTATCAGAGGCAAGAATTTTCTTGCCCGGAAATTTTTTCATTAATTGTTATTATATCACATTGTTTGATTTTTGTCAATTATTTGAAGAGGCAAGAATTTTAAAATGTGAACTTTGTAAAATTTTAACACTTGGACTTAATTACCGTATTTTCTTGCCTCAAAGTCCCCTGTAAATTACTGTAGATCACCGTGAGACAACGCCGTAAGATAGGCATTTATAAAGCCGTCAAGATCGCCGTCCATAACTGCGCCTATATTTCCGTTCTCGAAATTGGTGCGGTGATCCTTGGCAAGAGTGTAGGGCATGAACACATAGGATCGTATCTGCGCACCCCATGCAATTTCCTTTTTAACACCCTTGATATCCTCTATCTTGTCAAGATGCTCCCGCTCCTTTATTTCTGCAAGCTTTGATACAAGCATTTTCATAGCATAGTCCTTGTTCTGATACTGACTGCGCTGTGTCTGGCAGGAAACCACTATCCCCGTGGGCTTATGGGTCAGGCGAACTGCCGAGCTGGTCTTGTTTACCTTCTGTCCTCCTGCGCCGCTGGCACGGTAGAAGTCTGTCTCCAGATCCTCCGGGCGTATCTCGATGTTAAGGTCTGCACCGTCCATTTCGGGCATTACTTCAAGGGAAGCAAAGGACGTCTGCCGCCTGCCCGAAGCGTCAAAGGGAGATATGCGCACAAGCCTGTGAACGCCCGTTTCCGACTTCAAGAAGCCGTAAGCGTTAGTTCCCTCCACAAGAATGGAAGCAGATTTCAGCCCTGCCTCATCGCCGTCAAGGTAGTCAAGGGTAGTCACCTTGAAGTCATGACGCTCAGCCCAGCGGTTGTACATTCTGAAAAGCATTTCCGCCCAGTCCTGCGCCTCCGTGCCGCCTGCTCCCGCATGGAATGTGAGAATGGCGTTCTTGCTGTCATACTCGCCCGTCAGCAGCGTGGAGAGCTTCATGGTCTCCAGCTCCGACTTGAACTTATCCGCCTCGCTTTTAAGCTCGGCAGCCGCCCCCTCGTCCTCCTGACCGCCCTCCTCGACGGTAAGCTCTATCATGGTAATGGTATCCTCCAGCATATCGTTCAGCTTCTTGTATCCTGCCGCCACGGCCTCGTTCTGCTTTATGGTCTGCATTACCTTCTGGGAATTTTCAAGATCGTCCCAGAAACCGTCCTCGGCAGATTTTGCCTGTAGCTGCTCCGTTTCCTCGTTGAGCTTGTCAATGTTAAGGATAACATAAAGCTCTTTCATATCCTTTCTGTAGCCCTCAAGCTCCAGTTTAAGTTCATCAAGCAATAACATAAGATCTTTCCTTTCAAAATTAACGTATGGTTTTCGTAATGCAATTTTAATAAAGAGTTAATTCTTTATCAATTGATATTTCTATTGCACTGTGTTATAATATTTACATAAGTTTTATCTCCCCGCAAATTCGATTAACATTATCGGCATCGTCAAAAGATCGCACCACGCCCGGTCTGTTCGGTTCTTCTGTATTCGATATATTTTTTCAGCGGTGCGATTATGGGAGGTGAAATATCATCGGGAAGCTTATCAATATCCATAAATTCAAGCTCCGTGACCTCCTCGGACTGTACTTTCAGCTCCCCGTGAAATTTATCGCAGATATAGAGAATATCCACCGTGCTGACCTCGTCGCCGTTGGGGTAGATATAATGACAATCCTCCCCGGAAAAAACCCCGAAAAGCCGCAAATTATCCGCCGTCAGTCCCGTTTCCTCGTAAAGCTCACGGCAGGCGGCATCCTCCACTTTTTCGAAAAGCTCCACCGAGCCGCCGCAGTAGCCCCAGCAGCCGTTATCTGCTCTGTGCTGCATTAGTATACGTCCCTCACTGTCCTCCACAATAACGCTTGCTGCCAGATGTATAATGGGAGCATGCCCCACATATTTGCGCAGCTCCGAAATATAGCCCATGATCGCACCTCGCTTTCGTTATAACTTTTTCTGTGCGCTTGATATTTACAAACAGTTTATTTCACATAAACCTTGCAATGTCCTTTACTTCATATTTTGGAGGGGTTTGGGGCGTGTTCTCGTAATAGCCCATGGCAATTGCCGCAAGCACCCTTTCGGTTTCGGGAATATTCAGCATTTCCTCCAGCTTCTTATCATCAATTATACCCATAATTACGCTTCCAATGCCGAAATTATGCGCTGCAAGGCAAAGGGTCTGGGCAGCGATGCCGCCGTCGTACATTTCCCAGCTGTCTCCCTTGTCGGTGGTAAAGCTGCCGTCCCGCTCATATCCCGCTCTGCCCCTGACTGCGCTCTGAACAATAAGGCAGGTGCAGCCTCTTACGATACCGCTGTTATGCTCAAAGCCAAGCATTGCCTTGTCGGCAATCTCGGTGAGCAGTGCTTTATCGGTAATAATTGTCCAGCGGGGGGTGCGGGAGTTTTTCCAGGAGGGGGCAAAGGCTGCTGCACCGATGATTTCCTCCAATGTTTCTCTTGGGATCGCCTTATCGGTGAACTCCCTTACGCTTCTTCTTGTTTTGATACACTCCATAATTTCCATGATTTTGATCGACCTTTCCGAAATTTTATTTTATATTGTTCCTATTAAGAGGCTATAGTTCCGATAAAATGAGCTTTGATAAGCTGTGCAAGTCATACCTGTCAATTATTTGATCTAAGCCGGATACGATTTCTTCTCTGCTAAAGCTGCACGCGGAGAGGAACTCATCCGTTTTGTCATTCAGGTAGGAATAGAATAAAAGCGCTGTTTTCAGGCTGCTGTTATTTTCGAGCATATTGTACAAGCGGTTTTCGGCTTCGTTGATATTTCCGCTGTCGACCATATCAAGCAGGTCTTTCAAAAGCTCGTTTTCCACCCTGTCTTGGGGCAGCTCGGTTATGGGCACATTGGCTTCGTCTGTTTCGATATTGAACAGCAGCTTCAAAAACGCACGCACCATTTCTTTTATCTGCCGCATGACATAATCCTGCTCGAACATGATGAGTCTCCCTTCGCATAAACCTGAAAAAACAACTGTCCATTGAAACCCGAGTGTGCGCTTGGTTGCTTTAGTGTACACGTTATACTAACCGATGCTGCTGTCAGCTATTGATCTTCTCCTTATACTCATCATAGGAAAATATCTCGCCGAAATTATCCTTGCCAAACTTATTGCCGTAAAATTTCTGTGCGCTGTAAAGTCCCCTGTACCCCGACAGCATATAGGACATTCCGATAACAAGCACATAATAGGGCAGTCCCCCCGAGCCGAAAAGCTCAATTGCCAGCAAAAGCGATGCAAAGGGACAGTTGGTGACCCCACAGAAAACAGCTGCCAAACCGAGTGCTGCCCCGAAAGAGGGCGGCAGACCTATAAGTCCCCCAAGCACACAGCCGAAGGTCGACCCCACAAACAATGTAGGCACGATCTCTCCCCCTTTAAACCCCGCTCCGAGGGTAAGAGCAGTAAGCAGCAGCTTTAATGCAAATGCTTCCGGGCGGCTTTCTCCCGACAGTGCCTTTGCGATAATATCGGTGCCTGCGCCGTTATAGTCGAATGCGCCCGTTACGGCGTAAATAAGCCATGACAGTCCCGCAACTATAACGCCTCCCGCAAATACCCGCAGGTATTTATTGGGGATAAGTTTAGCGTAAATTTCCCCTGCATTTTCTATCACAAAGCAGAACAGCACGCTCACCAGTGCGCCGCCTATGCCCATAACAAGGGCACGGAGCAGAGTTCCCCCCGCAGTGCCGTCAAATTCGGGAACTATCCCTACCGCGAAAGCCGTGGGGCTTATCCCGATAAGCCTTGCGGTAAACGCTGCCGCAAGCGCCGAGATAACGCAGGGAACAATGGCACTGTACCTTGTAAGCCCTATGACCGTTACCTCAATGGCAAACACTGCCGCTGCTGCGGGAGTGCCGAAGAGGGCGGAGAATCCCGCCGCCATGCCGCACATTATCACCATTGAATAATCGTCATCGGTCAGTCTGAACAACTTTGCAAAGGGGGATGCAAGGCTGCCTCCCAGTTGCAGCGCTGCACCCTCACGTCCTGCAGAGCCGCCGCACAAATGAGTGAGCAGGGTGGCAATAACTATCAGCGGCGCAGTTTTAAGGGAGACCTTTTCCTCTCCCCTTGCGCCGAGGATTATGCCGTTAGTGCCCTTGTCCCCCGACATTCCGCTTATGCTGTAAAGCCACACGATAAGCAGTCCCGATATGGGCAAAAGGAATATAAGGAAGCTGTTTTCCGTGCGAAGCTCCTGCACCTTTTCCAGAAGAATGTGGAAAACCGCTCCCGCTGCTCCTATGACAAGTCCCGTTATTACCGAGATCATCAGCCATTTGAAGAATATTCCGTATTGATACGCTCCGCTGCTTTTGTTGCTTTTACCGAAAATTTTTCCCTTAAAACTCATGACATATCCTCTGACAATCATTGTTAGTGAACAACCGTTTCTCTTACTTCTAACCTCTAACCTCTTAAAGCCAACAGCAGTTCTCTTGTAAGCTTGCAGGCAAGGGCGGTCGACGCTCCGCTTTGGTCGCAGGGGGGAGATAATTCGTTGATATCCGCTCCCACTATATTCAAATTTTTCCCTATCATTATCACTGCGGAAAGCAGCTGACCGAAATCCGCTCCGCCTGCCTCGGGTGTTCCCGTGCCCGGGAAAAATGCAGGGTCGAGGACATCTGTATCTATGGTGAGATAAACATTTTTTCCACGAAGTTCCTCAATAGCCTCGGGAAGCTTTTCAAAGGAAACGCCCGAAACCGCCGCGGGGTACATTTTCGTGTGCTTTTTGGCGAACTCGAATTCGCTTCTTTCTCCGCTTCTTATGCCGAACTGGTAAATATGTCCGTCCCCTGCGATATCGTGGCAATGCCGCATGACCGAGGCGTGGGAAAGCTGCTGACCAAGATAATCCCGTCTCAGGT
>CAMWIR010000118.1 GCA_947174365.1 uncultured Ruminococcus sp.
ATATAAATGTGAACTGCATAACGATTTGCAGTGAAAAAGTATACTAAAGAAAATATCTTCACAATTTTTAAGGGAGGTAATATACCTTGGCAGTAAAACAAACAGCAGGCAGAGATTCTTTGGGAGAATTTGCGCCGAAATTTGCGCAGCTTAATGATGATGTGCTTTTCGGAGAGGTATGGAGCAGAGAGGATAAGCTGTCCCTCCGTGACCGTTCGCTGGTTACGGTGGTTGCCCTTATGGCGCAGGGGCTTACCGACTCTTCCTTTAAGTTTCATCTGATGAGCGCTAAAAATAACGGCATAACGAAAACAGAGATCGCCGAGATACTCACCCATGCAGCCTTTTACGCAGGCTGGCCGAAGGCATGGGCAGCATTCCGCATGGCAAAGGAGATATGGGAGGAGGAGTCCGCAGACGACCCAAAGACCGCTCACGAAAACTCCATGATTTTCCCCGTGGGGCAGCCTAACGACGGCTTTGCGCAGTATTTTATCGGGCAAAGCTATCTTCACCCCCTTTCGACCGAACAGGTGGGAATATTCAACGTTACCTTTGAGCCTGCCTGCCGCAACAACTGGCATATCCATAAAGCCAAAAGCGGCGGCGGACAGATACTTGTCTGCGTAAGCGGCAGGGGCTATTATCAGGAGTGGGAGAAAGACCCTGTAGAGCTTCATCCCGGTGATGTTGTGAACATTCCTGCAGGAGTAAAGCACTGGCACGGCGCAGCCCCCGACAGCTGGTTCTCTCACCTGGCAATAGAGGTTCCCGGCGAAGAGGGCGGAACGGAATGGCTTGAGGCTGTAAGTGACGAAGATTACGGAAAGCTGAAGTAGAAAAGTAAAAAAGGCTTATCCTTGCTGTAAACAAGGGTAAGCCTTTTGGTTTACGGGCTGGCATATGGACAGCATACTGCTATCCGTTTTTCTGAGGTCTTACCACGGGCAGCATGATAACAACGCTTGTTCCGATACCCACCTCGCTGAAAACCTCCAGAGTTCCGCTGTGGGCGCTGATGATCTCCTCCGCTACCGCAAGACCTATTCCCGAGCCTCGTTTGTTGTGATTTGCACGGAAAAATTTCGTCTTGATTTTCGGCAAGTCCTCGGGACTTATCCCGCAGCCCGTGTCGCTGACCTCTATCTCAATTTTCGTGTCGTCGGGACTTATTGCCTGCACGGTCACAAGTCCCCCTTTTTCCGAATATTTTATCGAATTATCGATAACGTTTATAAACACCTGCCGCAGACGGTTTCTGTCTCCGTAAACTATAGGCAGATCCTCCGGCTCTGCATAAACAAGCTCAATGCCCTCTTTTTTCGCCTTTTCAGCATAGATAAGCACAGCGTCCCCCAGCTCCGCCAGAATGTCCACATTTCCCTTGCTCAAAGTAAATTTGCCGCTCTGCATTCGGGAAAAGTCCAGCAGCTCTTCTACCATTTGAGAAAGCCGCTCGGTCTCCGTGGCTATTACACGCATTCCCTTTGTGACCGTTTCCTTGTCCTCGGGCATTGTGCCTATGGTCTCCGCCCAGCCCTTAATGGCGGTAAGAGGCGTGCGCAGCTCATGGGAAACACTGGAAATAAATTCATTCTTCATGCTCTCCGACTGTGAAAGCTCCTCAGCCATTTTATTGACTATCTCGCAAAGCTCTCCCAGTTCATCATCGGCAGTTACGGGTATACGCAGGGAAAAATCTCCCTTTGCATACCGCCTTGCAGTTGCCCCCAGCTGCCTTACGGGGATAACTATGGATTTTACAAAATACATTCCCGAAAACATCATGAACGCAAGTATCGTTCCGCAAAGGAGCGCTGCCGCCACAATGCAGATCGAAACGTGCCTGTCCACCTTTTCCATAGAGCTTACAAGCCGTATCACCGAATAATCGCCACTGCTGTCTGGGGTCACGGCGCTTACTGCGATTATCCGCTCCCCGCCGGAAATTTTTCCCATAAAAATTCCCGAGCCGCCGCTTTCCACGGCGTCGTAATAATCCTGGGTGAGAATATTTTTAACGGGCGCAAAGCCCGATGAAGTCATGGTAACAGTTCCCGAAAGGTTCACCGTCATAAGCTCGGTCTTGTCCTTGTCGCTCCAGTTTTCCACCATGGAGCGCACTTCGCTCTGGAATCCAAGAGCGTTATCCGAATAAGACTGCTGCAAAAGCCCTGCCGCCATATTTATACGGGAGACCATATACTGCCTGGCGGTGTTGTTATAGTAAACGTTAATAAATACCGCAAAAGCCAGCAGCACGCTCATAAGCAGGATAAAGATTGCCCCTAAGCTATTAATGAGCCACCGCCCAGTAATGCTTGCTCTTGATTTTTTCATAAACGTTCACCGCCTTTGAACCGATCGTGATATATATTTGCGAGCCGCCAACCTCATAAAATTACCCGTTTATTACATTCCAGCAAGCATTAAGCATTGCAAAGGTCACGTCGCATTTTACAGAGGCTTTCTTTTTCCAGTTTGGCTCTCTGCCTTGGATATGCCTGAATCCTTTCAGCGCTGTATCGGGTATCATATCCATAAAGGAATCTTCATCCAAAAGCTGCGCCAGAAGCTCGTAGGTCTGCGTGCTTTGACGAATCCAATCGGGTGTGCCTGTGACCGCTCCGATCCAGAATCCGAACTGGCAATTGTAGGAGCTTTCCAGAATTTCACGAAAACCGTTTCTGTCAATGGGTTTCAGAGCCTGCCAGTTATAGTTGAACGGCCCGATAACACCGCTCCCGAATTCCTTGGGCTTACGGTATGTAATATGCTCATCAAAATCCTTCATCAGCTCGTAGCAATGTTTTACAGCGGCTTTTGCGGTCTCAAAATTATTTCCCGTGCGCCAGCCCTGCGTTGCATTTAACAGACTTATATGATTTCCTCCCGGAAATCTTGCATTCGGTTTATAGCAGCGGTAGTTTTTCATTCTTACCGAAAAATCATCGGGAGAAGTATAATCAAATACCGCAAAAAGATGCTCCTGTGCCAAAGCAATCTGCTCTGCCATTATGGGATAGTCCTCCGAATATCCTACCCATGAAAGTATCTGAGCGATTATCGCATGATTTCCGCCACGACCCTCGGCGTCAAGAGCTTCTCCGCCAATAAAACGGTTTTTATGCTGTGCTGCAATTTCGGGAGTGGTGAGCGCCGTTATTGCTTTTTGGATATACGGTGAATCCGGTTCAAATCCCAAGTGAAGCAAACCGCCGATATGACCGTCCATATCATCACATCCGTGTATGCCTTTGGCGAACCACCCGTCGGGGTGCTGTGCCGCAAGCCGCTTCTGTACGTTTGGCTGCTGCAATATCTCAGCTTGCAGCTCTTTCATGACAGGTTCATCTGTCGGAGTTTTCAGCATATCTCTGTGAACAAAATAACGAATGCTCGGACAGGCATTTTCCAGTAAAAAATCAATGTGTTTCTGAAAATTATATCCCATAAATCCTCCCTGATCGGTCAGTTAATGAATTTCGATTTGCGTAAAACCGGTAAAACTATTAACTCTTGTCCTCTTCCCCGTCCTCTCCCTCTTTGTCCTTATCGGGATTTCCGTCGCCGCACCATTTGTAGCCGAAGCCCCATATGGTGGAGATATACTTGGGATTTGACGGCTCTTCCTCCAGCTTCATTCGCAGCCTGCGGATATTCACATCCACTATCTTATCATCGCCGTAATAATTTTCTCCCCAGATATGACTGAGAATACTCCGCCTGTCAAGAGCGGTATTCTGATTGTTGAAGAAATATTCGAGTATCTGATATTCCACTTGAGTAAGGTCGATAAGCAAGCCGTTTTTGGAAATAGTGCGGCTCTTTAAATTAAGCTCAAAAGGACCCGAAATAATAGTGGGTATTTTCTCCTCCTTGATAAAGGACATACTAACCCGCCTGTAAACAGCGTCGATACGGGCGGTAAGCTCCGAGGGCGAAAATGGCTTGGTTATGTAGTCGTCCGCACCAAGCATAAGCCCCGAAACCTTATCCATTTCCTGAGTCTTGGCGGAAAGCATGATTATCCCGATAGTGCCGCTGCGCCGTCTGAGCTCCTTGCATACCTGAAAGCCGTCGATTCCCGGCATCATTATATCAAGCAGTGCAATATCAAAGTCGCCGTTTTCCTCCCCGAATACCCGCAAAGCGTCCTCTCCGCAGTTTACGTCCACAACCTCATAGCCCGCTCTTTTAAGGTTTATCACCACAAAATCTCTTATAACGTCCTCGTCCTCGCAGACCAATATTCTTTTCATTTTCTTAAATGTTCTCCTTTCGATCTGTTTATTTCAAGCCGAAAAAACTGTAAAATTCTAACCTCTTACGAACAGAATTTAAAGCTATATTTGTATTTTACTCTAAAGGCTGTTCCGTGTTATCATCTGTATTTTCGGGCACGGGATACGGCCTGCCCATGACCATGGCGGAATAAGGCGCAATATTGTAATCCCCTTCGACCGTATAAAGGGGCACATTTCCCGCCCTGTCGCCGTCAATGTAAACATTGCTCTTTCCAAAGGCGTGCAGCTTTATGTCATAGGACGTGGGGTTGAAAAATACCGCGATCTCCTCCAGCTCGCTGTCGCCGTAAAGACCGAAGCCAACTATATGCTGAGGAAGCCTGTCAAAGAAAACCATATTTTTCCCGATCATTTCCGCTGTGTACATACGTACTGCCGGGTGAGCCTTTCTGAATTCGATAAGCCCCTTATAATAAAGGAAAACGTCCTTGAATTCGGTTTTCCTGTTCCACTTGATACTGTTGACGGCGTCGGGGGACTTATAGCTGTTATGGTCGAATGCGCCGCCGGGCAGCGGCTTTGACCGCAGGAAATCCTGCCCCGCCTGCAAAAAGGGAATACCCTGAGCCAGCAGCACCATAGCCGCCGCCATTTTGTCCATTTTCTTTCGCACGTCAACCGAGTCTGTGGGGTTGGTATAGCTTAGCTTGTCCCATAAAGTCAGATTGTCGTGAGCCTCTACATAGTTAACCGTCTGACAGGGGTTCAGAGTCCATGCGAACTTGTCAAGATTCGGTATCTGCGGGTGAGGTATCCTGCCGCACATAATTTCCTTGATATAATCTTCAATTCCAGCAGCGCCGTTTACATAGCCCTTGCTGCGGTTCTCAAAGTTGTTTCCCTTTACGGTATCTCTGAAATCGTCACTGAAAAAGCCGTAGTTCGGCGTGTGGCGGGCGTTGAGCTTCATAGCCCTCTTTGTCCAGTCCAGGGGAGAATCTCCCCCCGTCCAGCCCTCGCCGTAAAGAATGATACCCGGGTTTATCGCATGAAGCTTCTCATAAATGATATTCAGTGTATCAATATCGTAAAGCCCCATAAGATCGAAGCGGAAGCCGTCTATTTTATATTCCTTTGCCCAGTAGCAAAGACTGTCAACAATGAATTTCCGAACCATTGCCCGCTCGGTAGCAACTTCATTGCCGCAGCCCGAGCCGTTGGCATAATATTCCCCCCACTGGCGGTAGTAGTATTTTGGGAAGGTCTTGTTAAAGGGCGAGTCGGAGGTGGCATAAGTGTGATTATACACCACGTCCATTATTACCTTGATACCCTCTTTATGCAGAGCGTGAACCATTCGCTTGAATTCCACCACTCTCGTTTTGCCATTGAACGGGTCGGTAGAGTAAGACCCCTCCGGAACGTTAAAATTAAGGGGATCGTAACCCCAGTTGAACTGAGGCTTGTGCACATCCGCCTCATCAACGGTCTGGAAATCAAAGCTCGGCATAAGGTGCACATGAGTGACACCCAGCTCTTTCAGGTGGTCTATACCTATTTTGTCCCCTGCGGAGTTAATCATACCCTTTTCCACAAAAGCAAGAAATCTTCCTCTGTAGCAGAAGCGGCAGCTGTCGTCCGACGAAAAATCCCGCACATGGGTCTCGTAAATAACAGCGTCGGTATAATGCTCCAGCGGCGGCAGTTCATAATCCCCCCAGCCTGCGGGGTTGGTTTCCTCCAGATTTATAACCATGCCCATAGCTCCGTTCACTCCTGCGGTACGGGCATAAATATCAATGGTCTCCTCGGTGATATCGTCATGGCGGATAAGGTAGGTGTAGTAAACGCCGTTAAGATCGCCGTGGGCTTCCTTGCACCAGACGCCGTAACGATCCTTTGTCATGGGCATTTTGCGGTAGGGCTTTTCATCGGTGCAGCTTTTGTATAAAAGCACTGTTGCCTCCCTCGCCAGCGGCGACCATACCTTGAAAACAGTCTTTTCCTTGCTGTAAACAGCTCCCAGATCATCGCCGTCATAGGCGTATTTTTCGTCCACATCATTAAACATAATTAGGCTCTCTCTCCTTGTCGGTTGATCATATTTACAATAATTATACTACAAATTTTCAAATTTGTAAAGGGGATTTTGAGGAAAAATCGACAATAAGGAAAATTTTACATATTTGTCGAAATTGTAATTTATCATTTAGCTTATCATTTTAGCTTGGCGCAAGCCAAAATATTGAACCGGACATTTTTCGACTGACGTTTGCTGAACTTTTTTACAAGTCACACTCTGCCTTATCCCCCAAAATGAAGTTTATAAAATATCTCTTGACATCCTTACAAAATTAGGATATAATTTGATTATACTTTTTTGATAAGCTCATTAATTATGCTCTCATTATCCATTCGTTAAGGTATTATTCTGATAGCGAACTTATATTTTGTGAAAGGGGCAGCAAGCTTTGAATGCTAAACGTTTTTTATTTATTATGCTTATCGCATTAATGGCGTATTTATATGCCGCACCAAAGTGCACGGCTTATGCGGAGGAAGCGAAAATAACGGTAACCGCCGAAAATACCGGCAGCTCGGTCAACAGGCTTTCCTGGACAAAAACGGAGGGCGCAGAGTCGTATGTTATTTATTCGCTTGATGAAGAAACGGGAAAGTACAAAAAATTATCCAAAATAAAAGGCACGGCGTGCAGCATAAACAATCTGACCCCAAATACAAAATACACCTATAAGATCGGGGCAAGGCTTGCGGACGGAAAAATCGGCGCAATCTCGGAACCTGTAAGCCTGTACACAAGGAACAAAATAGGCAGCAGTCTGACGGCTCCGGGCAATATCACGGGTCAAGGTGAATGGATATATTTTATCACGGATAATACCCCTCCCGGGGCAGGCATATATAAAATAAAAAAAGACGGAAGCGGATTAACGCTTATCAAAAGAGGGCGAGGGCTGAATTCACTGAATGTTGCGGGAGATAAAATATATTATATAAACAGCGAATGTGACCGTGTTGTTTCCTGTGATCTATATGGGAAAAATGAATGTGTTGAACTGGATATAAGAAAATGCCTTGACGATTATGATGATTATTCCTTGTGCCATATACTTTCTCTTATTGTAGCCGATGAGCAAATATATTGCTCGATAGAAATTCAGCAAAGTTATGATGACGACTTTGTTTATGCATGGTATAAATTCGACCCGGACAATAAAAAGCTTAGCTGTATTTTTCCCGATGTTATGAGTATAATTGATATTGATAACTCAAATATAACAACAATAGAAAATTCTCTCTATACTATCCCCGATTCACAGGGCAAGGACTACATTTGCAAATATGATATAAGCAAGGAAAAGAGAAAAGGTTACAGTATATACATACCCGAAAATGCCGTAAGAATAAAATACAGTGATCTTGAAATCAATCAAAGCGGATATATTCCTTATACAGCCTTTGATATGCAAACGCATGAATATATTTACTGTTTATGCGATATAGACAGCGGAGAATACTTTTTAATAAAGGACGCCGATAGTATTTACAAGTATAATGATATTGTTTTTTGTACTGTAAACGGTGAAATAATTGAATACAAAGCGGGTGAGGAAGCTAAAAAATACGGCGCTGTCAATGACTGCAACAGAATTTGCTACGCCGACAAGGATTGTATTGTTTTATATAAATGTGATGAGTATAAATTCTATATCGCAAACGAATATGAATACACCGTTATTGACCGAAATACAGGCGAGCGGACAATGCTGTAAAGCAGCAGTATGACAATATTATACACTCTCATTTGTTCTGCAAGTCCGAAACCTTAAAGAGTTTAAGAATAAGTCTTAATCTATACGTAATATTTCAAAATGCAAATTCCCTGCACGGTTATAATGCTGTGCGGGGGATTTGCATATGTGCGCCATAGAAACGGGCTTGCGGTAAATTTTGTTATATGCCCCGATGAAGAAAATAAAAGCCTGTACAAAGAATTTTTAAAAATTTTTCCAAACCCCTTGACAAATCCCGTAAACCGTGATATACTCATAATATGATATCAAATTGATATCATTTACATATTACCGCCGGGAGGAAAACATTATGAAAGAAAATGCGAATGAAAATGTAAAAAACACTGCTACCCACAATGAAAACCATGACATAAAGGAAAACGCCGTTAAAGCGGCAAGCGGTATCCCCGCAATTATTCTGGGGGTTATCACAATAGTCCTTGCCATTGCCGCCATTATCTTTGCCGCAAAGGAGCTGAACGAGGCCGAGGACGAGCTGCGGCAGGCGGCTGTATGGGCAATTCCCGTGCTTGTGACGGGCATAGTTTATACAAGCATAGGCTGGCTTTGGATGATCGGGATAAAGGTCGTAAATCCCAACGAGGCGGCTGTGATGACCCTTTTCGGGAAATACACGGGCACGCTGCGAAATGAGGGAATTTACTATGTGAACCCGTTTACCTCCGTTAAGAAAATTTCCCTTAAAGTCAAGACCCACGACAACTCCAAGCAGAAAATAAACGACGAAATGGGAAATCCCATTGAGGTGGGTATCGTAGTGGTATGGCGGATAACCGACAGCGCCAAGGCTGTATTCGGAGTGGATAATTACAAGGAGTTTGTGTCCATTCAGTCGGATTCCGCTTTGCGTGACGTGGTGCGGCTTTATCCTTATGACAAAAGCGAAAACAGCGATAATGACAAGTCTTTGAGAGGTTCTTCCGCCGAGGTAGCAGAGGACTTGAAAAAGGAGCTGCAAGGCAGAGTGCAGGTTGCGGGCGTGGAGATAATCGAGGCGAGGATAACCCACCTTGCATATGCCCCGGAGATCGCTGCGGTAATGCTTCAGAGGCAGCAGGCGACCGCTATAATTGAGGCACGTCAGAAGATAGTTGACGGCGCTGTGGGCATGGTTGAAATGGCTCTTGAAAGACTTGCGGAAAACAATGTCTGCGATTTGGACGAGGAACGCAAGGCACAGATGGTCTCCAATCTTCTGGTAGTGCTTTGCGGCAATAAGGACGCCCAGCCTATAGTGAACAGCGGTTCGATCTATTAACTGTGTTTGTGCGGAATGCCGGTTTACGGTGTTGTCTGTAAATCGGCATTTTCCCCGATTCCGAAAGGGTGAAGATCAATGAAAGAAAAAGGTGAATGGAGTGCGCTTGTGATCGGATTTTCGGGCGCAATGGCGGGAGTGTACGGGGTAATATTGTTCAATCAATTTGTGCTGAAGTCGCTGCCTTTGGGTCTTAGGATGGCAAGCATGATTTTGACGTATTGGCTTATCGCGGCAGTGCCCATAATTGTTGCCGCCGTTCATAAAACCCGACTTTCCGATTATGGCTTTACAAAAAATAAACTTGGAATGCAGATACTTTGGGGTATAATCATCGGTGCGGCAATGTAGGTCGTCCTTACCTTAACGCCAAATTTATTGGGTTTCGGGCAGTATTTCGACAGCGGAA
>CAMWIR010000119.1 GCA_947174365.1 uncultured Ruminococcus sp.
GATAAAAAGGAGGCATAAATATGGACTTACCCGGTATAGTTATAGAAGATAATGATAAAATAATTGATTTGGAAAGCAAGGCAATTGAAAGAATTATCTATTTTCTTGATGATAAACTTTCAAGTTGCAGTGATAATGCGTTAAAGTATTACTCTTACTTGTATCTTGATTTTCCAAAAGAGGATGGTGATCCGATTGAAAAAAATATTGAGTTTACCATGTGGAAAAATACACAAACCAATGAAGTGTGCGGAACGCTGGATAATTTTGCGCAAGATAATATGCAGTCATTTAAGGGGAATATTCGCATTAAACCGACAGGTGAGCTGGGTGGATATATTGATATTATATATAAGAATGTCCATTTTCGGGGAGATATCACGGGGGAAACACTTACCGAAGGTTTTTCTGCCTTTTTTACCTGTTCTTCTGTTTTACATAGCGATGATAACAGTATGGAATTTCCTCTGAATTTTTCCTGTTATAATGATATAACCGACAAATGTTCGGTTTCGGGAATATGCAATGAAATATCAAAAGGTTTTGATAATATGAATATTTTGCCTTATGATAAATACATTGCAGGATGGAAAAAAATAGGACAAGCCTACAGGTATATCAGTCCCGATACGCATAGTACATTTAAACATTTTGAAAATCCTATACTCAGCATAGATGCATTGAATTCAATATTCAAATATATTGATAATGACTTTGGAATGCTGATATTTGCTCATTGTCTGAAGTCAATTGTAATGAGTATGGGTAAGATGAGATATTACGGCAACAGCATACTCAATATTGAAGGTACTTCATATGCTGTGGAGCAGGAAAAAGAGAAAGAATATATTTCATCCATAGTACATTCTTTTTGGATGCCCGAAATAACTGTCAATAACAGATATGTGAGCAATTTTGTACTCAATCGTAAATTTAATGTAAGTTCCTGCATGCCAAATATAGGCAAGCTTAAAAAGGAAAACAAAGAGTTTAAAGATTTTCCTGTTTTTCTGCATGGGGAGTATGTCAAAAAGGATATATACAGCAGCAGCTCCGAAGCACCTATGTCTTTAAAAACCCAAATATCCAATGCCGATCTCAAATACATGTTTAATTCGGGGCTTTCCTTTATATGCTATAACGCTGATAATCAATCAACGGAAGTTGTTAATTTCAAGCAAAATAAGTTTGTTGACGTAACTGTTGATAAACAGGTAACTGAAAACATCATTATGTTAGTAGCAGAATATATCAACTTTTTGGAAAAAAGTATGCACCATACTATAATTTTGTCACGTAAAAACACCAAGCTCATAGAACGTTATAATGAATTGCTTTATGAATTCAGATTCAATATTCTTGGTGAGTTTTTATCGAAGCTTAAAAGAAAAATCAGAGAGTTGGCGTATGATGAATTTATTATTTTGTGCCGCCATATTAACTATTCTGATGTATTGGAATTATACAGAAACACCGTACAATGTTCCGAATCTTTTACCAAGGCTTCCGAATTTATTGCAGAGGGTAAATTTAACAGGAATTTCAATATTTTTAAAAGAGATATAATAGAAAAATCGAAAAAAAGGCTGAACAGAACAGATTTTCGATATTTGGAGCGAGCTGAAATATGCTGCAAATATTTTGAAAAGCTTAATTACGACATTGAATATGACTTTTCTCACATACTGCCTGACAAAGATTATAAATCCCTTAATACAAATCTGAAAAGAAAATGCAAATTATATCTACAGCAATACCGTGAGCGGCTTATCATTAAATTTGCAGGAAGTATGGATTATAATGTGAAACTGTTTGATGAGTGGTCGGACTATGCAAAAAATGCCATGAACAAGCACAAGCATGAGTGCACAAAAACTACTCTTAAATACTGTGAAGGATTGTTGGCTGCCGCTTACGGTTTTACGGCTTTTCTCCGTGAAAAATATAACATCGGAGATGATATATGCAATAATATACTGTATCGAGTTGAAAATTTGTACCAACATATATATTCGGAGGACGAAGTAAAAACTGTGAATGATACTCAAAAAGTACAAATCTTCCGAGCCTTTATTAGCAGTTGCCGCATATTGTCCGGAAAAACTCTCGGCACGCAAAACGGCTTGAACCCTATATATACGGACGAGGCTCTTCAGAATATTGAAGATAAGGATAAAAAAGACACTATTCAGCCTATTGGCTGGTATGATTTCGAAAAGGATGAATATATTCTGATAAAAAAGGATAAAACAAATCTTTCCATGAAGCAGCCTCCTGTTGAGACGGTATTTAAAGATTACTTGAAAAACGAAGGGTTAGACAGTGATTTTGTGTGGTCAACCTTTGTAAGCAAACAGCTTTATCCAAGGGGAATTGTAAAAGGTACAAAAATGTCGAAAAAACAATGTTCCCGTTATGATTATAAGAAAACCGTTGACAGCAAGCAATATACCGTTTACTATATGTATTTGCAGTAATGCTTTATTTTCCCAAAATGTCTTGCCAAATCCCCCGCAATATGCTATAATAACATCAAGGACGGTGATAACATGAACATAGCCGCATACTGCCGTGTTTCCACGGATAAAAGCGATCAGCTGAACAGTCTTGAAACACAGAAAAATTTTTTCACGGAATTCACCGAAAAAAACGGACATAACCTTGTAAAGCTGTACGCCGACGAGGGTATTTCTGGAACGAAGGTCAAGAACCGCAAGGAATTTCAGCAGCTTATGCGGGACGCTAAGCAGGGTATGTTTGAAATGGTGGTAGTTAAGGATATTTCCCGCTTTGCCAGGAATACCGTGGATTTTCTCCAAAGCATACGCACGCTCAAAGAGCTTGATATCGAAACGGTTTTCCTCACCTCAAACCAAAAAGTCCTGGGCAGCTCGGAATTTGTGCTGACAATATTTGCAGCCCTTGCCCAGGAGGAATCGGCAAACACTTCCAAGCGTGTAAAGTTTGGCAAGAAAATGAATGCTCAAAAAGGACGTGTGCCGAATATTGTTTTCGGCTATGATAAAATTCCCGGGGACTATTTTAATATGACTGTCAACAAAGGCGAAGCCGATACAGTGCGCACGATTTTTTCCATGTATCTTTACGAGGGATACGGCGGCTCAAAAATAGCTTCTATCCTCAATGAACGGAATATAAAAACCAAGCGGGGAAACAAATGGTCACAGAATGCCGTATGCCGCATTCTTACAAATCCTATTTACACTGGAAAAATAATCAACGGCAAGGAAGAGGTAAAGGACTTTCTTACGGGGGAGCGGATATGCAAAGATCAGTCGGAATGGATAGTGACCGAACGCCCCGAGCTCAGAATAATCTCCGACGAGGATTTTGAGGCGGCGGCAAATCTGCTTAAAGGCCGCCATGATGCATTTCATATAACCCATGAACGCCAGAGTAACCGTTATCTTTACAGCACGATAATCCGCTGTGCCGAGTGCGGATATTCATTCAGGCGTTCGGTATACAGGGGACAGGTAAGGTGGGTGTGCAGCGGCAGAAATGCTAACGGAACAGGCAGCTGTTCCAATAAAGCCATTATCCGTGAAGATGATCTGACCCACGATCTTCACATTTATTTTTCGGGACTTTTATCCGATCGCAAAAGCTTTGTTGACGGCATTGTCTCCCGCTTCAATTCCGAGTACAAGGAAAAAAATATAAGCAGCGAAAATTACAGCGAGCTTGCGAAAAAATGCGAGAAGCTGGAAAATACCGCACAGAAATACATGGATATGTATGTGGACGAGCTTATTACCCGTGAAAAGCTGAACGAAAAAGTCGGAGCCGTCAACCGTGAGATCGAACAGCTCCGAAATGAAATGAAATTGCTTGAAATAAATATGACCAAGAGCGACAGACTTGAAGAAATAATCAACGAAACACTGAGATCCATGGAGGATATCACGGACATGAGCGAAATGACCAATGCACAGCTAAAGCGCATAGTGGATAAAATCCTTGTGGGAGCGGACGGCGGCATAGACGTGTATCTGCGTATCATAGACGACCTTGGGCTTGATAATGATTTTCCTGTTTGTTACGACCGTACATAAAGACCTCACCGAAAAGCTTCGAGACATAAGCCCCTCTGCTTACAGTCAGGTAAAGAGCGTGCTTGAGACCAACAAGCGTGAGCGGCATATCCGAGGGGGACTTGCCACAAAGCATAAATATGAGGAACGACAAAAAAAGTCAAAATGAACCTTTTTTCGGGAAAACCTCCGCAGGGCATTATATGGTCCGTGCGGAGGTGTTTTTATAAGGACGGTTCCGGAAAGTTTTCCTCAACAAAATGTATTTCCCGCATAATATAAAAAAGACCGTATTTTTAAAAAATCTAACAGCAAACGGAGGAATACATTATGAAACCGGAATATTACTTTTTGGGTTCATCCACCCCCACCGCCTTTGTGACCCCTATTGACGATCTTCTGAGCGACAGCGGGAATACCGTCTTTATCCTGAAGGGTACAGCGGGCAGCGGGAAATCCACCCTTATGAAACGGATAAGCAGTGCCTTTGAGGACAGCCCCAGAGAGCTTTATCTCTGCTCCGCCGATCCCTTTTCTCTGGACGCCGTTTATTTAAAGGACAGAAAGGTACTTATAATGGACGGCACTTCCCCTCACGCCCGTGACCCGGAGTACCCCAAAGCCGTTCAGTCGATAATCGACCTGGGAGCATATCTGGAGGCCGCACCACTGCGCAGCAAAAAGGAGGAAATAATAGGTATCACCGACGATTATTCCGCATTCCATAAACGCTGCAAGCTGTGCCTCACTGCCGCAGCCTCGGTCATTTCCGATATAATGAATGCCGCTGAGGGCGCAGCGGATATCAATAAGCTCAAAGCCTTTTCCCTGCGTACAGCAAAGCGCCTTATTCCCCGTCCCGAAAACGGACGTCCGCGGGGAAAGATAACCCGCAAGCAGCTTTCCGCAGTTACCATGGAGGGCTATAAGACCCTTGCCCCCGAAGTTCCCAATATCTACATATTAAACGACGAGCTGATGTTTGCCGCCGCCTATTTTATTGAAAAGACCGCCGAGGCTGCCGCCGCAAAGGGCTATGATGTTATAGTCAGCCGCTGCCTTATAGCGAACGGTCAGCACCCCGAACACCTGATAATTCCCGAGCTGGGGCTTGCATTCCTTACATCCTCCTGTCTTGGCAAGGTGACAGCCGACAGCCCGAAAAATCCCGTTAATATGAAGCGGTTTTATAAAAAGGGCATATTCCGTGACGACCCACGCCTCAGTCACCGTATGCGGTTCGGGAAAAAGGCTGTGTCCATTGTTTTAAAGGAGGCTGCCGCCGAGCTTACAGCTGCCAAAAAACTTCACGATAAACTGGAGGAATACTATATCGCCGCCGCCGATTTTGACGGGCTCAACAGGCTTAGCTATAAAATTATTTCGGAGATCAAAAGCTTGTAAATACCGAGCCTGATCTCTCCCATATTTTAACTGTCATGTACCAACAGGCATAAGTTTTTTCTATTGTCAGAATGTATGTGACCGCAAGATATGAATGTTAACACACCGAATAAAAATCGTATATATTGCGAATCAATGCAATATATACGATTTTTTATTATGATGAAAATTCAATTATTGGTTGGATATTCTGCAACTAATTGATGGTTGAAATTTCTCCCGTTTTCAGTTATACTGTAATTACACCGGTGAATACAGGAAACGAGGTATACAATATGAATCTGAATTTAGGAAATAAAATTCATGAACTTAGAAAAATAAAGGGTGTTACGCAGGAAATCCTTGCGTCTGCACTGGGCATAACAGGACAGGCGGTCAGCCGTTGGGAAGCAGGCGGCAGTTATCCCGATATGGAGATGATACCTGCTATTGCCAATTATTTCGGTGTTTCGATCGATGAACTGTTTGGGTATCAGTCCGACCGTGATGTGAAAATTAACGCTGTTATCGAAAAGGTAAACTCCTATCATATAAAAAGCAGGGGAGATGATAAATGGGTGGACGAATGTCTTTCGGTGATCCGTGAGGGGCTTATCGAGTTTCCGCAAAATGAACGGCTGCTGATAACTCTTGCAGAGACCTTGAGCGAGGCAGGCTGGCGCAGGCATAAGGAATGGGTCTACTATAACGACGAGGGCTTTATGCAGCACAATTATGATGTTCATAGGAAAAATGAATATTGGAGTGAAGCGATAAAGATAAGCGAACAGCTTGCAGGAACGGCAAGCGACAACACAATTGTCACACGGGCAATATATATACTTGTAATGCTTTACAGAAATCTCGGTGAGAATGACAGGGCTGTTATCTGTGCTGAACGTATGCCCAAAATTGAGCATTGCCGTGAAATGATGCTTTCATGGGCGGCCGACGGCAAACAGGAAGCCGCATATATTGGTGATCTGCTTCTTAAAATGGCACGTCATTTTTCACAGCAGCTCGTATACGGACTTATAAACAATGTTCATCATTTTGAAAGCGATATGCCTATTGAAAAAATAAAAGGCGCGATCTCGCTGTTTGATCTTTTGTGCGACGACGGCAATTACGGTGAGTACAATGGTAATCTGATACAGCTTTATCTGTATCTTTCAAGGCTGCAATGGGAACGAGGTTATCATGATGAAGCCTTTGAGTCGCTCTATAAAGCGTTGGAGCACGCTCGTGCGCTTGAAGATCTGCTTGACGGAGAGGAACATTATTTTACCGCTCCGCTTGTAAAATTTGTGAAGTGCACTTCCGGTGAGGCTGAAAGGATAGCGGAAAGTCTGCCGCAGGACTGGCCTATGTGGGTAAATCCCGATCATAGTCAGGTGGAAAAGGAGATCAAAGCCGATCCGAGATGGGATATATGGGTCAAGAAATGTATGGAATGATCGCAAATAACACAAAATCCGTGACGACCCACGTCTCAGTCACCGCAGCTTTTTAAAAATAGAGCTTTGCACCCATGCAAAATGAGTGCAAGGCTCTTTTATGAATCGACTGTCAGCAGTGCGCTTTTTGGTCGCAGCATAAAATCGAATTTTGACGGTTCAATATTTCGCAAGCTTTTATAATATCCTGCTTTTGCAGACCCTTTAATGCATCTACAAAAACAAGACGGTTTCTCAGGTTCGGATCACGGGAATAATCATCCTGAAAACAGTCGCCTAAAATAACATATCTTTCAATATTCGGGTGCATTTGCAGATAGGCATTTATTTCCTCTGTCCTGCTGCTGTATTCTTCTCCCCATGGAGTTATATCCACATCATTTATATTATTGCGCTTAAAAAATTCCTGAAGCATATCCCAGGTCTTTCCGCCCAAACGGTGACTTGATATGACAACGACCTTCGCTTTCATTCTATGAACCAGTTCGCATATATTTTCTCCCGCACAGGGTAATATGGTCTGCACCTGGGCATCGGGATCAAAAATATTCAGCACCCCGTCAATATCAAGAAATACGGTAAGCGGCCGTTCATTCACCCGTGCTTTGACATATTGCAGCATTTCCCTGCACACAGCCTCGGTTGCGTGAATATCCCCTGCCAGTTCATCAATTATACGCTGACCCTCCGAGACAGCCGCTTCATATTCTTCCTTTGTAAATTCACCCGAACGGTATGCCGAGTCAAGTTCGTCCCTGTCGTCTATTATTACATCGCCGCTTGTTGTAAGCATAACGTCCAGATATTTGTCCCAGAAAGCAAGCACGCCGTCATCATCTGTTACCACCGAATCAATGATGTCAATATACCATGCCGACACCTTTTCATCTTCCGTAAACATAGCCGTAACCGAACGTTTCTTTCCGTCGGGGATAAGCGTAAGCCAGCACATTCCTTTGCCCGCTATGGGAACTCTCCCTGCCTTTTCAAAAAAATCCCAGTATAAATATTCCCCGTCCGTCAGATCATTAAACGCCGCCCACCCGTGAAACTTACCGCATTCAATTCTCATCTGATAGTAGGGGAAATGCTGAAAACCCATTTTCTTTTCCCTTGTCAGCCTTTTCTTGTTCATATAATACCTCACACCTTTGTTTTATCCGCCGCCGATATTTCCTCCCTGCTGTTATCGGTCTCCTTTACTCCCTCTGTGCTTTCGGGGATAAACAGTATCTTTATAGTCATAAGAATCAGCTTTAAGTCCAGCAGGAAAGAGTATTGCTCGATATACATAAGGTCGAGTCTCAGCTTGTCATAGGGCGTGGTGTTATACTTGCCCAGTACCTGTGCGTAGCCCGTAAGCCCTGCCTGAACTTTAAGCCTGTAGCGGAATTCGGGCATTTCCTTTTCATTTTCCGCAGCAAGCTCGGGGCGCTCCGGACGGGGACCCACTATGGACATATCCCCCTTGATAATGTTGATTATCTGCGGCAGCTCGTCTATCCGCACACGGCGTATAAGCTTCCCCACAGGGGTTATCCTGTCGTCATTCTCTCCCGCAAGCCGTGCCACGCCGTCCTTTTCGGCGTCCACCACCATGCTGCGGAATTTGTAGACCTTGAAAATCCTGCCGTCCTTGGTCAGTCTTTCCTGGTTATACAGCACAGGTCCGCCGTCGCACAGCTTCACGCAAAGGGCGGTTATGAGCATTACGGGAGAAAGCACAATAAGCGCCGTCACCGATAAAAGCAGATCAAATGCACGCTTCATTATCGCCTGCTCCGCTGAAAGCCCGGTATTCCTGCACACCAGCAGAGGAGTGTCAAACAAGTGTATCTGCTCCGCACCTCTGATGATTATGTCCGTAAGCTTGGGAGTTATATAAATGCGCTTTGAGGCATTGAAGCATATCTTCAGTATATCGTTCTTCCGCTCGCTGGGCACATCGCAGACTATCACTGCGTCAAACTCGTTTATCAGCTCTTCTATCACCGAAAGCTCCTCATCGCAGCTGACAGCCTTGCATATCATAAACCTGTCCTCACGCAGACTCATTTTTTCTACCAGACCCACCGCCTGGCGGCTGCCGTAGATTATGACCATTTTCCTTGCGCCGTAAATGTTGGAGTATATCCTGTTCCCCGCCAGCGCCCACAGCATTATTATCGCCACGTCCACCGCCGTGATAATCACCAGCGGCAGGGGGGCTGCCACTTTTCTTTCCAAAAGGCATATTTGTATATAGGTTATGGCGTTTATGAACAGCATTGAAAGGGACTGCGAATAAATTATGTCCGACACACGCAGCAGACCTATCCTAAAGCCGTTGTAAATTCTGGAAAAAAGCAATATGAGCACCATATAAAGCGCCGCAATAAGCAGATTTCCTTTCCAGCCGAACCAGTCCGCACGTATTCTAGAATCGTCCAGATTAAGGTTATAATATTTCTGCCAGACGTACATATACACGCCGGTCAGCAGCAGTACCAGTACAGAGCATATAACGCCCATAATGAAGCGTTTGTATTTTTCACGCTTTTTAAGTATCATTTTCAAAATCTCACATTCAAAGCATTATTTAGCATTATTTGATGTTTTTCAACATTTTATATTATATCACACTTTTTTATAAAAATCAAGTACTTGTTTTTTATATGGCAATTTATCGGTTTATCACATTAGATTGCTGCAAATGTTCTTTTTTTGAAAGCAGTGAAATTTTTGCAAATTCCCTTGACATAAAATGATTTTTGTTATATAATAATAAATTAGAGTATTGATTTTCGGGAGGAAAATATTTCCCACGAGCAGTTTTGAATGTTAAGGA